>JBBQQX010000036.1:0-32965 GCA_038215405.1 Burkholderiales bacterium | reverse complement strand
GACATCTGGACCAAAGAGATTGGCCTGCCGCCCGAGCGCGTGGTGCGCATCGGCGACAACAAGGGCGCCAAATACGCCTCCGACAACTTCTGGATGATGGCCGACACCGGCCCCTGCGGCCCGTGCAGCGAAATCTTTTACGACCACGGCCCCCACATCCCCGGCGGCCCCCCCGGCAGTGCGGAGCAGGACGGCGACCGCTACATCGAAATCTGGAACCACGTGTTCATGCAGTACGACATGCAGCCGGACGGCTCGGTCAAGCCGCTGCCGGCGCCCTGCGTGGACACCGGCATGGGGCTGGAGCGCCTGGCCGCCATCTTGCAGCACGTGCACAGCAATTACGAGATCGATATTTTTGAGGCGCTGATCAAGGCCGCGGCCCGTGAGACCGGCTGTACCGACCTGGGCAACAAGAGCCTGCGCGTGATCGCCGACCACATCCGCGCCACCGCCTTTCTGGTCAGCGACGGCGTGCTGCCGTCCAACGAAGGGCGCGGCTATGTGCAGCGCCGCATCATCCGCCGCGCCATTCGTCACGGCTACAAGCTGGGTCAAAAGACGCCGTTTTTCTACAAACTTGTGCCCGATCTGGTCACGCAAATGGGCCAGGCCTACCCGGGTCTGGCAGCACAGTCCGAGCGCATTGCTCAGGTGCTGCAAGCCGAGGAGGAGCGCTTTTATGAGACGTTGGCCAACGGCATGCAAATACTCGATGAGACTTTGATCGGCGACGTCAAGGTGCTGCCCGGCGACGTGGCCTTCAAGCTGCACGACACCTTTGGCTTCCCGCTCGATTTGTCGGCTGACGTGTGCCGCGAGCGCGGGCTTGAGGTGGACGAGGCCGGCTTTCATGCCGCCATGGAAAAGCAAAAAGCGCAAGGTCGTGCCGCGGGCAAGTTCAAGATGGACCGCGCGCTCGACTACAGCGGCGATGACAATGATTTTGTCGGCTATGAGCGCCTCACGGACGTTGCAAAAATAGTAGCGCTCTATGCAGACAACACGCCGGTAGATGAGCTGAAAGCGGGTCAAGCCGGGGTGGTGGTGCTGGCCGCCACGCCGTTCTATGGCGAGAGCGGTGGCCAGGCCGGCGACCAGGGCAACATCTTTTCTGACGGCGCGATGTTTGAAGTCGCTGACACGCAGAGAATCAAGGCCAGCGTGTTTGGCCACCATGGCGTCCTGGTATCGGGCGCGCTCAAGCTCGGCGATGAAGTCACGGCGCACGTCAACGCCAGCCTGCGCGCCGCCACCCAGCGCAACCACAGTGTGACCCACCTGATGCACAAGGCGCTGCGCGAAGTGCTGGGCGCGCATGTGCAGCAAAAAGGCTCGCTGGTGACGCCTGAGCGCACGCGCTTTGACTTCGCCCACAACGCGCCGGTGACGCAGGAGCAGATTCGCGAGGTCGAGGCCCGTGTCAACTTTGAGATCCTGTCCAATGCGGCAACGCAATCGCGCGTGATGGACATTGAAGCGGCGCAGGAAACCGGCGCCATGATGCTGTTTGGCGAAAAATACGGCGAGACCGTGCGCGTGCTCGACATCGGCAGCAGCCGCGAACTCTGCGGCGGCACTCACGTGCGGCGCACGGGCGACATCGGCCTGTTCACGATCACGGCCGAGGGCGGCGTGGCTTCGGGCATCCGCCGCATTGAAGCGGTCACCGGTATGAACGCTTTGAGCTACGTGCAGGACATGGAAAACATGCTGGGCGGCGTGGCGGGCTCGCTGAAGGTCACGCCCCAGGAAGTGCCGGCGCGCGTGAGCGCCGTGCTCGACCAGGTCCGCACCCTGGACAAGGAACTGACCGCACTCAAGGGCAAGCTGGCGTCCACGCAGGGTGATGAGTTGGTCACGCAAGCGGTCGAGGTCAACGGCGTGAAGGTGTTGGCTGCCCAGCTCGTGGGTGCCGACACCCAGGCGTTGCGCGAAACCATGGACAAGCTCAAAGACAAGCTCAAGACCGCCGTCATCGTGCTCGCCGTGGTGGACGGCGACAAGGTTCAAATCGCAGTCGGCGTCACGCTAGATACCACCGGCAAAGTCAAGGCCGGGGAACTGGTCAACTTCGTGGCAGCGCAGGTCGGGGGCAAAGGCGGCGGCAAGGCGGATATGGCCATGGCCGGTGGCACCGAGCCCGCCAAGCTGGCCGCGGCCTTGAACAGCGTGCTGGGCTGGGTGTCGCCCAAGCTTTGACAGCGCATTCAGAAGACTTTTTTTGATAGCTATTAACGCATTATTCATGCGGGCTAGAGCTCGATTTGGCAAATAAAAACAGAATTTGGCGTACCGTTTTGGGCCTCTTCGCCCTTGTCGCGCTGATCGACAGCCCGGGCGCGCAGGCGCAAGGCTGGCTAGTCATGCCCTGGCCGGCGCGCCAGCCCGTTCCCGCATTGTTCGCGACCGACCTCCATGGCCAGCTTGGCGTCTGTCTTACTTGCGCGGCAAGGCGGTGCTGATCAACTTCTGGGCCAGCTGGTGCGAGCCCTGCCGCGCCGAGATGCCTTCGCTGCAGGCGCTGGCGCAGCAGCATGGGTCCGACCTGCAGGCGCTGGTAGTCAACTTCAAGGAGACAGCCCCCGCGGTGCGGCGCTTTGTGCAGCAAAGCGGCCTGCAATTGCCGGTCATCCTGGACGCGCAAGGCGTGATGACGCGCCATTGATGCGTCAAAATATTCCCCTCCACCGTGATGATCGCCGCTGACGGTCGCATCCAAGGCGTGCTGCGCGGCGAGCTGGACTGGACGAGTGCGCGCAGGCGACTCTGCTGCTTGCGCCTTGGCTGCCCCCGGCGCACAGGGCGCACAGGGCGCACAGGGCGCCAGCCCAGCCACGATAATCAACGCGCCAACGCGGGCTGCGTTCCGCATCGGCTCATTGAAATTGCAAGGCGGATCCGATCCGCCATCGCTGTTCGCCAGCGCCATCTCGGGGTACTTTAGTTACGCCGACAACGCCATTCTTCACCATTTCCGGAGTTCTCTTCAAGACCACCGTTCACGCTACTGGCCGCTGTCAATTTATAACCAATTCAGCCCTGGCCTTAGTCGCATCTAGCTTGCCAACTATCAATTTTGCAGCAATTGCCGAGCGCAGCTTTGCGCCACAACCGGGCCTCTGGCGCACGTTCGACGTCACCACCCGCGTTGACCTCGCCAATCCGCAGGGCGCCACCCAGCTCTGGCTGCCGATCTCGTCGGTCAACAGCGACTGGCAGCAGTCCCTGGAGAGCAGTTTCAGCAGCAACGGCAAAACCAAGCTCACCAGCGACGGCCAGCAGGGCGTGCGCATGCTCTAAGTGGAATTTGCGGCCGACGTGGCCCAGCGATTTGTCGAAATCACCAGCCGCATCCGCACGCAAAACCGCGCGGTCAACTGGGCACAAAAACACAATGCCCAGGAAGACGCGGCCACGCTGCAGGCCTACACCGTCGGCACGCGCCTGCTGCCCCTTGATGGCATCGTGCGCAAGACGGCGCTAGATGCGACCCGGGGCGCCCGCACCGACGTGGAAAAAGCGCAAAAGCTGTACGACTGGATCGTCGCCAACACCTTCCGTGAGCCCCTGGTGCGCGGCTGCGGCGAAGGCGACATCAAGACCATGCTGGAAACCGGCAATTTAGGGGGCAAATGCGCCGACCTGAACGCCTTGTTTGTGGGCTTGTGCCGCGCCGTCGGCCTGCCGGCACCCGACGTCTATGGCCTGCGCGTGGCGCCCAGTGCCTTTGGCAACAAGGAACTCGGCGGCAACCCGGCCAAGCTCACCGGTGCGCAGCACTGCCGCGCCGAAGTCTTTTTGAAGGGCGACGGCTGGGTGGCGATGGATCCGGCCGACGTCGCCAAAGTGATGCGCCAGGAGACGGCGCAGTGGATCAAGTCGCCCCAACACCCCGTGGTGGCGCCGGTGAACCAAACCCTGTTTGGCGGCTGGGAAGGCAACTGGATGGCCTTCAACACCGCGCACGACGTCACGCTGCCCTTTGCCAAGGGAGCCCGTGGCGACCAAGTGGGTTTCCTGATGTACCCCACGGCCGAGAACGCCGCCGGTCGCCTTGACTCCTACGCGCCGGACAGCTTCAAGTACCAGATCAGCGCCCAGGAAATCAAGGCCTGAGTCGCCTGCGGATTAACATCAATCGGAAAGACCGTCACTTGATGAAGGTCAATAAAAGATCGAACCGAGAAATAAATTGTTACATCTATAGTCGCCGCGAGGGCGGACAAGGTCCGCCCTTTTGACGCATTAACCCGAGCTGACGCAGACGCTTTGGAAGATGGAAAAGCAAATGTATGCAAATGCATTTTTTCGCATTCGTCCACGCTGACAGCTCTAGTTTGGGATCAGAGTTTTCTGCGTGGCATTTTCCCCGAAATGGAGATGGTATGAACCGCAGGAATCTGGGCATTTTTTATTCACCCCTTTTGCTACTCGCTTTGGCGGCAGCGGGGTGTGTCTCATCTTCGGGACCCAATATTTCGGGCCAGGGCCCGCTGGCCATCAGCAAGGCGCTGGTTTGCCTGGACAGCAACAGCAATTACGTCTGCGACAGCGGCGAAGCCGCAGCCCGCACCGACAACACTGGCAGCTACGTGCTACCCGTCGACATCGACCAGGCCGCCAATAACCGGCTGCTTTGGGTGGCAGACGGTGAAACCGTTGATGCAGCGACCGGCGCGCCCCTGCGCGCCCGCTACACACTGACCTCATTGCCAGGTCAGCCGCAAACCATTTCCATCTTCAGCACCCTGCTAGGCAACCAGACTGGCGTGAATGAGTCCGCACTAAAAGCCGCACTCAACATCACCGAGCAAGCATCCCTGCTGGGCGCTTTTGCCAAGGGTGGTCAGATTGACCTTCATGGCACCCACCTGCACTCTCTTTACGCCGGCATGTTTGTCGCGGCCGCTGCTGCACCTGAAGCCACGCCAGCCAGCAGTGTGGCCAAGGTGGTGGCCAGCATGCTCGGTCATCCCGACCGCCTGATCGCTCACGTCGCCAACCGGACGACGCCCAAGCTCACCCTGCTGTCGAGCACGCCGCCCTCGGTTGCTGTCGGCGAAGAAATATTTCAAAACATCCCGATTGATGCCAGCACCATGAGTTTTGGCACCGGCATGGACGAAATCACCCGCAAGGTCGTCAGCGGTTCATACTGCCTTGACACGCTTCAGGCGCAGTTGACAGCGCCAGAGGCCATTAGCCAAAACACCCGTAATTTTCAGTTCCGTCTGATCAAATCCGAGAAAGACCTGCGTGAGTTGCTCAATGTGGGCGGTGGACTTGACCTGGGCACACAGGTCGTGCAGGGCTCGCTTGAAGGACGCTTTGTCAATGAATACCGCAGCAATACCGATGCCGTTTTCGCATTGATCAAGGTCGAGTATGTGCTCAGCGGCTACAAGTTAATGGATGTGAAGCTGAACAACCAATACCTGAACAGCAGCGCTAGCATGGCCTCCTACGTCAGCAACTATGACGCGTTTCGCCGGGCCTGTGGCGACCGCTTTCTCAGTCAAGTGGCCACCGGCGGCGCCTATTACGGCTTGTTGACCATCACCTCCAGCGACTCCACCAAAAAGCAGGACTTGCAGGTCAAACTTGATGGCAAGTACGGCAAGGCTGGCATTTCGGTCAAGGTCTCGGGTGATTTGAAGTCAAGCGTGACCGAATCGCTGTCGTCCACCAATGTGGCCATTACGGTCGGTTCGCGCGGGGTCAGCCCCCAGTTCCTGGGCTTGAGTGACCCCAAGGACCAGCTGATTGACAATCTTGAAAAGTTTTTTGACGCCGCCGACAAATTTGTCACGGCCGTGTCAGACCCTGCTAACCCGTGCCACGACGATGCAGTCGCGCCGAAAAAGTGTGCCTATACCGCTTCATTTGCGGACTACGCCACCATTTCAGGCGGTGTGCCGCGCAGTCAGACCCAAGTCAAGAATCTTCAATTTACCCAAAAGATCATGGGCCAATACGAAGACTACATCATATTAAAAGGCATCATCGACGACGTCTTGATCAACGAGCCCGATTACAACTGGCAACAACGCACTGACATCACGTCAGATGATGTCTGGAATAAACAGGCGGATCTTGAAACCGGCTTGCTGACGATGGACTCGGCCTTTCGCAAATGCGCCACAGACTTTGAAGGTTGCACACTGAACACTGACGCCAACAAACTGCCAACTTTTGGCGATGTGATCAAAAATCTGCCCATTCGCACCAGGGAATACGCCAAAGACTGTCAGGATGTGCAACGCATCTACGGCACAGCACAGGATCGCACCGGGGCTACGATTTATCTGGCGGGGGACAAGGCCAAGGCGTTCAAAGTTAGCTGCACACGCATGGCAACTGCTGAGCCTCAAACCTACCTGGAACTCGCCAACACCAGTGGGGCAACCTCTTCGCTGTCCTACAACATGGCCAAGAACGTCAATCCAGATGGTTCCCGCGTGAGCAGTATCTACAAGAAGTTGCACGTGAATGTGAATTACAGCGATGTCGAAATCATCAACGACCAGACTGATCAGGTGGAAACCGCCTCGACCGCATCAGCCGACTCAAGCACGGCTGCGGACAACTTTGTCAGCGCCCGCCTGGGGGCAGCGGTTGATTGTTATGCCAGCGCCAGCACCGACCCGGCTGTCAGCAATATCGATTTGACCGGTACCAAATTCAAGTTTGATGACGCTTTGACTTTTTCGACCGTGGTTCATCCCAACAGCAAATACGAATGGGTTGCCAACGCCATGACCTGGGATGACGCCAACGCCTACGCCAAATCCAAGGGCAAACACCTGGTGGTGATCGACAGTGCGGATGAATGGAACACCGTGCACAGCCTGCTCCTTGCGCAACACAATACCAATTCGTGGATCGGCATGAAGCGAACCGACCCGGCGCAAACTGTCCAGTATCGGCAAATGCAATGGGTCAGCACCTCAAACACCGGGCCGCGCAACCTGAGCAGCCAGGAGATGTTTGATTACTTTTCTGGCGGCCAACCCGATAACGCGGGCGGTCAGGAAGCCTGTGTTCACGCCTGGTCGAATGCCAACCAGATGCTCAATGACATCAATTGCGGCAATAGTTTTCCGTTCCTGATGGAGCGTGACTTCCCGGCTCCGCCGGACGGCATCTCTGCCATCAATGCCGGGCGCACCATAGCCAACCTCAGCATCAGTGGTGCACCCCTGGGTGTTTGCTCTGAAATACGCCCCGCCAACGGTGTCCTCCGCCTGCAATTCGCGCCTTAAGAATTGAGGCAGCCCTCTTGGCCGCTCAAGCGGCCAGGGCGCTTCAATCAGATTTCAAGGAGACATGATGGGCTTTGTCCGTGGGCTGGGTCGAGGGCTCCTGGGCTTGGCCGTCATTCTTGGTGCCGCCTGCTCCCCAGGGGACCCCTTGCCAACGCAGACGCTGGTCGGCCAAACGGCAGCCAGCAATGCCCTGGTCTGGCTGGACAGCAACGGCAACCTGAGCCCTGATCCGGGTGAAGCCAGCGGGCGCACCACACCCAGCGGCGGCTATGCGCTCTCGCTGCCCGACAACTTGGCAGCCGATGAGGTCAACGTGGTCGTGCGCATTGAAGCCGGCCTGTCAAGGTCCAGTGACGGGCGCCCGACCTCTTCAAGCTACTTTTTACTCGCGCGCGCCAAGGGGGGTGATGTGTCGGTCTGGACAACGCTTGTCGCCGCCATAATGGCCCGCGGTGAAGCCGCCACAACGGCAGACGCGCAAGCAAAAATACGCACCGCCTTTGTGTTGCCGCTCGATTTTGATTTCTCCTGGGCAGCAGCCGCCAACGACCCAAAAATTGCCCGACTGAGCCAAGTGGTGCAAGCGGCTTATGCACAAAGAGCCGTGGCTTTAAGCAGTCGCCCCACGGCCAGTCCCAGCCAGGTGATGATGGGCGCTGCCGGGGAAATCATGGGCATGGCCGCACAACTGATCGATTTGGCACGGCAGCCCACACCAAGTACGGGGCAGGTGCTGGGAAGTTCCCGTCCGTTGGAATCGGGTGTATTTCATGGTGATTTCGCGGCAATACCGGTCAATGCCAACATGACCTATGGCATCGGCCTGGACGAAGCAAGTTATGGTTTGAAAGGCGAAGTCTGCACCGAAACACCGGTCCACACGGAGGGGCTTTGTGCCAACGATGACGACTACAGCTTTGAGCTGGTCGGTTCAGTGGACGAGCTCAGCAAGAAATTTTCTATTGGTGCCTCGGCGAAAACCGGTGTTTCGGTGGCGGGATTCGACGTGGTGTCGGTATCAGGCGGGTTCAACTTCATCAAGAACTCGGAATTTAAAAAAGATTCGCTCTATATTCTTTTTCGTACCGAGCAAAAGCAATGCGGCTACCCAGCGACCGTCGTTTTAAAACCCGAATGGCAAGCCCTTTTCACCAGCAATTTTGAGCAGTTCCGCGCCACTTGCGGCGACCGCTATTTGTCGTCCCTCACGTCTGGCGGGTGGTTCGCGGCCCTGATTGAAGTCAAAAAAGATGAAAACAGCAAGGACGACGAATTCCGGCTCAACCTGTCTGGCAAAGTGCTCGGTGCAACCGTCTTTAACAAGACCTGGAAAGACACACTGATCGACATCAATAAGCAGTACACCACCCACACGCGGGTGGTCAGCAACCTGTTCACCTATACGGATGATTACCTGACGGTGGATGGTGTATTTGCCCAATACGATCTGTTTGCCGCAGCCATGAAAGATGTGAGATGCAGCACTGCCACGGGTTGGAAAGATTGCGCCTACTTGGCCACTTTCTCACGCTATGAAACCATCTCAGCGACCCCACCGGGCAAAGCCAGTTCGGTGCAGACCGAATTGCGCAACATGCAGGCACTGGAAGCTTATTACTTCGAGACCGTCAATCTTCTCGATGACCTCGCCGAAATGTTGATTCATCCGGACGACTACAACATCGGTCAGCGTGTGGACACCTTCAGCGCGCCCAACGACTGGACGACTGAAAGGCTGATGGCTTGGCAGACTGACATAGAGGGCTACCAGGCGGCGGCCACAGCGCAGTGGGGTAAATGCCATGCAGCGGTTCAGGATTGCACAAAAAATCCCGTTTCGCTTGGGCTACCCACCTGGCTGGAACTAAAGAAGAAGCTGCCCACGCCCAAATTCATCTTCCCCGAGAGTTGCAGCATCAAGGCCAAGCAGTCTGGGGTCACGACGGATGGGGAAAACTGGCTTTATCTGGGAGGAGATACAACAAAAAGTTACCGTGTCTACTGCCATGACATGGCCAGCAGCGCGCCGAAAACATATCTGAAGCTGCAAAACACCAGCGCCAACGTGAGCGGCCCCAGCTACAACTATTCTTCCCTGCACTACGCGGCCAATGATGGTGGCAAAGGGGTGATTACCCGCATATTTCAGGCGCTGCTGGTTGAACCGCGTAGCGACGCAGGCACGCCTTACCTGGAAGTCATCCGTGGGCAAGGCAGCTATACCGAATGGGCTGCAGAACTTGTTCTGGCCGGGGACAGTCAGCTTCTGCTGGCCCAGTCACTTGGCGTTCTGGAGGCGCAAGGGCAAGGCAGTGCCCAAGCAAGCGCCAACCTCAATCTGGAGGGAACGTCTTTCACGCTCTCTTCGATGCTTGATATTCAGGGCGACGGCGCATTCAGCCAACTTCTCTGGCCCATCAGTGCGGACCGGCAGAACGTCGACCTCAGGGTCGTCGCTGGCGTCGCCAGGACGACTGCCCCAATCCGGCTTGACTGGGCTGCTGCCAAGTAGAGTGCAGCGCCAGCCGCAACACCCCCCATGTCACCTGGAAAATGCTTGAGGCGACGAGGCCGCAATTTCCTTCCTATGGTTATTTAGCGTAAATTATTTTGACATTCTCATACTTGCTGACCCTGCCGCAATGGCTTTTGGTTTTACTGCTACTTGGTCTTTTTGTAGCGTGCGGCCTCGGCCTGGTCCTGCTTTTGCACCTACTGATTCCGGACTCGGCACTTCCGCCCCAGAACGATACAGCCGGTTTTGTATTCGGTGCCGTCAGTGCCATTTACGGCATCATGCTGGCCTTCATCGTTGTGAACGTCTGGTTGCAATCTGATAGCGCCGCGGCCATCGTGGAGCATGAATCCAGTGCAGCATTGACGCTGTACCGCAATCTGAATGCCTACCCAAACCGTGCCGAGGCAACTGACGCACTTGCTTTGTTGCGCGGCGTGACCTTGTCGATCGTCAAAGAAGAGTTCCCGGCCATCCAGGCCATGAAATGGGACTCCAAGACTCAGGCGAGTTTGGCTACCCAGCAAGCCGTCAACCGGCTCTGGGACGAGCTACGGCTTATCACGCCCCAGAACCTGCAAGAGCAATCGTTGTTCAACGAAATATTGATGAATGTGAATGGTCTGGCGCAGTTTCGCGTCAAGCGGCTGCTGCAAGCACGAGCCGGTTTAAGTGGATCGTTATGGGCCGTGGTTGTTTTGGGTGGGCTGATCACGGTTGGCTTTCTCGCCTTCTTTGGGTATGAGCGTGAGCGAGTCCGCCTGGTGCATGCGGGCATTCTCAGCTTTGTCATGGGCGGGGCGATCTGCGTGATCATGAGCCTCAATTTTCCGTTTATCGGCAATGCCGGCATCGGCCCGGATGGCTACGACTACTTAATCAAGGTGGCCGAATGGTAGGAATAAAACCTGGTCCACTGCGCCCGTCACGCTGACCGCCAGGCCCGGCCGCCATGACCCTTGACCGTGCGGGGCCGGCAAGAAATACAAAGAATGCTACGGTGCAGGCTGAATCACGCCAAGGTGATCGGGTAATAGATATATAAATTGATAGCATGGTACCACCATGGATAAAGGGATACGGCCTGATTTGTCATTGATTCCGGCGTCGCGACGCGTGTGGCAACCACCTTCAGCGAATTTGTCACATCACTGTCACACAAGTTTCATACAGTCATCAGGTGTTCAGAAAATCTCTTTCAATCAACGCAAAAGGTATCCCGATGAAAACCAGTTTCAAAATCGCCTTGCTCAGCGTGGCTGGCGTCACCGCCCTGTCTTACGCCAACTTGGCCAGTGCGCAACAAATCACCGGTGCTGGCGCCAGCTTTCCGGCGCCCCTGTATTCAAAGTGGGCGGCCGACTACAACAAGGCCACCGGCGTCAAAGTGAACTATCAATCCGTTGGCTCGGGTGCCGGCATCAAGCAGATTGACGCCAAGACGGTTGATTTTGGCGCGTCCGACATGCCGCAAACCGACGAAGTGCTCAAGGCCAAAGGACAATTTCAGTTCCCCACAGTGATCGGCGGCACGGTGCCGGTGATCAACATCCAGGGCATTGCCCCCGGTCAAATGAAGCTTGACGGCCAGGTGCTGGGTGACATTTACCTCGGCAAGATCACCAAGTGGAATGACGCGGCCATCAAGGCGCTGAACCCCACCCTGGCCCTGCCCGATGCGGCCATTGCCCCGGTGCGCCGGGCTGATGGTTCGGGTACCACCTTCAATTTCACCAACTATTTGAGCCGCGTCCATCCTGAGTGGAAGGCCAAGGTCGGCGAAGGCACGGCAGTGAACTGGCCGGTGGGCGCCGGCGGCAAGGGCAACGAAGGAGTCGCCGCCTTTGTCAACCGCTTGCCCAACTCGATCGGCTATGTCGAATACTCGTACGTCAAGCAAAACAAGATGACTTACGCGCTGATGAAGAATCATGATGGTGTCTTCGTCGCGCCTGACGAGGAAACCTTCAAGGCTGCGGCTGCCGGTGCCGACTGGAACAAGTCGTTCTATCAGCTCATCACCAATCAGCCCGGAAAAAATGCCTGGCCCATCACAACGGCGACGTTTATCTTGATGCACATCAAGCAGGACAAGCCCGCCAATGCCACCGAGACTTTCAAGTTCTTCACATGGGCGTTCAAGAATGGCGGCAAGATTGCAACCGATCTGGATTACGTCCCGATCCCGGCAAATGTGATCGGATCGATTGAAAAGGCCTGGGGTCAGGTGACCGACGCCGCTGGCAAGCCAGTGGCCTTGAAATAAGCGATTTAATTATTTCAAAAGGGGCAGGAGCGTGTCAACTACACTTTCGGCGAATCAGATTCTTACTAACCAGTCTGCCAAGTCTCTTGAACGTGCTATGACACCTCCTCCCCCGCTGAAAGTGGCCCGCTCCGGCCCACTGGCAGACCTCATCTTTGGCTGGCTCGCCAAAGCGGCGGCCCTGTTTACACTGGGCATGCTGATTGCCATTCTGGCCTCGCTCACCGCCAGCGCCTGGCCCGCCATCGAAAAATTTGGTTTTGGCTTTCTCACCAGCACCACCTGGGACCCGGTCACAGAAGAGTTTGGTGGCCTGGTCATGATTTATGGCACCTTGATGACCTCGTTCATCGCGCTGCTGATTGCCGTGCCCGTGAGTTTTGGCATTGCGCTGTTTCTGACCGAACTGGCCCCGGCCTGGCTGAAACGCCCGCTCGGGACCGCGATTGAATTGCTGGCCGCGATTCCGTCGATCGTTTATGGCATGTGGGGCTTGCTGGTGTTCAGCCCGGTGCTATCGACCTACGTGCAGCAACCCCTGCAAGCCCTGTTTTCTGGGGTTCCTTACATGGGGGCCTTCTTCTCAGGCCCGCCCGTTGGCATCGGCATTCTGTCGGCCGGCATCATTCTGGCCATCATGATCATTCCGTTCATCGCCGCCGTCATGCGCGACGTGTTTGAAGTGACCCCCACGCTGCTCAAAGAGTCCGCCTATGGCCTGGGCGCCACCACCTGGGAGGTGGTCTCCACCGTGGTGCTGCCCTACACCAAGGCCGGCGTCATTGGCGGCATCATGCTGGGCTTGGGGCGTGCCATTGGTGAAACCATGGCCGTCACCTTTGTCATTGGCAACTTCAACCAACTCAATTCGCTCAGCCTGTTTCAGGCTGCCAACAGCATCACCTCAGCCCTGGCCAATGAGTTCGCCGAAGCGGGCGAAGGCCTGCACCAGGCCTCGCTGATGTACCTCGGGCTGGTGCTGTTCTTCATTACCTTTGCGGTGCTGACCCTGTCCAAACTGTTGCTGGCCCAGCTCAAGAAGAACGAGGGAGCCAAGACATGAGCACCGGTGAACGATTGCTGCAGGCGCAAACGCTGGAGCAGACCCGGTTGGCGCGTTATGCGCAGCGCAAATTCGTGAACCGAGTGGCTTTGAGTCTGTCTCTGCTGGCGATGGCCTTTGGCTTGTTCTGGCTGGCCTGGATCTTGTTTGAAACCATTCGCCTGGGTGTGGCCGGGCTCACACTGGACACCCTGACCCAGATGACGCCACCGCCCAACGACGTCGGCGGCTTGGCCAACGCCATCTATGGCTCGTTCTTGATGGTCTTTTTGGCCACGTTCGTCGGCACGCCGATTGGCATCATGGCCGGCATTTACCTGGCCGAGTTCGAGCCCAGTGGCTGGCTGGCCAGCATCACCCGCTTTGTCAACGATATCCTGCTGTCGGCGCCCAGCATCGTGATTGGCCTGTTTGTCTATGCCGTGGTGGTGACCCGCTTCAAGTCGTTTTCGGGCTACGCCGGCATCATGGCGCTGGCGCTGATCGTGATTCCGGTGGTCATACGCACCACCGAGAACATGCTGCAACTGGTGCCCCCAGGCCTGCGCGAAGCCGCCTATGCCCTGGGGGCGCCGAAATGGAAAGTCATCATCAGCATCACCTTGCGGGCGTCGCGCGCGGGTGTGTTGACCGGCATTTTGCTGGCCGTGGCGCGCATTGCCGGCGAGACTGCGCCGCTGCTGTTTACCGCCCTCTCCAACCAGTTCTGGACTTCGAGCCTGAGCGAGCCGATGGCGAGCCTGCCGGTGACCATTTTCAAATTTGCCATGAGTCCTTATGAAAACTGGCAAAAGCTGGCCTGGGCTGGTGTCTTCATCATCACCATGGCCGTGCTGGGGCTCAATATCCTGGCCCGGGTGTTGACCCGCAGCAAGACCTGAGAAACGATCCAACATGAACACCGCCATGCTCGCGAATGTAGCGCCCAAGATTTCCGTCAAGAATTTGAACTTCTTCTATGGCAAGTTCCACGCGCTCAAAAACATCAATCTTCAGATTCCCGAGCACAAAGTGACGGCCTTTATCGGGCCTTCGGGCTGCGGCAAATCAACGCTCTTGCGCGTATTCAATCGCATGTTCGAGTTGTACCCGGAGCAGCGCGCTGAAGGCGAAATCTTGCTCGACGGCGAAAACCTGCTGACCAGCAAAAAGGACGTGGCGCTGTTGCGCGCCAAGGTCGGCATGGTGTTCCAGAAGCCGACACCGTTTCCGATGTCGATTTTTGACAACATTGCGTTTGGCGTCAAACTGTTCGAGGCGCTCAACACCGCCGACATGGAAGAACGCGTTGAGTGGGCCCTGCGCAAGGCGGCCTTGTGGGGCGAGGTCAAGGACAAGCTCAGGCAAAGTGGCTCCAGCCTGTCGGGCGGCCAACAACAGCGCCTGTGCATTGCGCGCGGCATCGCCATCAAGCCCGAGGTCTTGCTGCTCGATGAGCCCTGCTCGGCGCTGGACCCGATCTCGACGGCACGCATTGAAGAATTGATCACCGAGCTCAAGAGCGACTACACCGTTGTCATCGTGACGCACAACATGCAGCAGGCGGCGCGTTGCAGCGACTACACCGCGTACATGTACCTGGGCGACCTGATGGAGTTTGGGGCCACCGAACAGATATTTTTCAAGCCCACGCGCAAGGAAACTGAAGATTACATTACGGGACGATTTGGATAAGGAAACACCATGCCAGAAAAACATCTCTCGACCCAATTCGACAGCGAACTCAGCGCCGTCTCGACCCGCGTCATGGAAATGGGCGGCCTGGTGGAGTCGCAGATTCATCAGGCCATTTATGCGCTGTCGCAATTCAGCGTGGAGGTGGCCAACGTCGTCTCAGCCACTGAGCCGCGCGTCAACGCGATGGAAATCGATATTGACCGCGAGCTCTCGAGCATCATCGCGCGGCGCCAGCCGACCGCGCGCGACCTGCGCTTGCTGATTGCCATCTCCAAGACCACCGCCAACCTGGAGCGCGTCGGCGACGAGGCCGAGAAAATTGCGCGCATGGTGCGCTCCATCATCCAGAGCGGTGGGCCGCGCTCGCTGCCGGCCAATGAACTGCGGGTCGCCGCCGACATGGCCTCGGGTTTGCTGCGCAAGGCCCTGGATGCCTTTGCCCGACTCGACACCACGGCCGCTGTGGCCATCTTGAAGGCAGACGATCTGATCGACGAGGAATTCAACGGCTTCGTGCGCAAGCTCGTCACCTACATGATGGAAGACCCGCGCATGATTTCGGCTGCGCTGGACCTGCTGTTTCTGGCCAAGGCGCTGGAGCGCATCGGTGACCATGCCAAGAATATTGCCGAATTCACCATCTACGTGGTCAAGGGCGCAGACATTCGCCACACCTCCATGGAACAAATTGAATCGGTTTTGAAATGAGACAGCCTGGCGTCCTGATTGTGGAAGATGAGCCGGCCATTGCCGAGCTGATTGCCGTCAACCTGCGCCACAACGGCTTTCGCCCGACCTGGGCGATGGACAGCGCCAGCGCGCAGCGCGAGCTCGATGACGTGCTGCCCGATGTGATTCTGCTGGACTGGATGCTGCCCGGCGAAAGCGGCCTGACGCTGGCCAAACGCTGGCGCGCCCACCCGCGCACCAAGGCGGTGCCGATCATCATGTTGACCGCCCGTGGCGACGAGTCGGACCGGGTCGCAGGGCTGGACGCTGGTGCGGACGACTACATTGCCAAGCCCTTCTCCACCAAGGAGTTGCTGGCGCGCATGCGCGCGGTAATGCGCCGACGCGCCCCAGAGCAGGTCGCGAGCGTGCTCACGGTGGGCGCCTTGCTGCTTGACGGCGCGACCTACCGCGTCAGCTTTGCCGGGCAGCCGGTCAAACTCGGGCCGACTGAATTCAAATTGCTGCAGTACCTGATGAGCCACGCCGAACGCGTGCACAGCCGCGGGCAATTGCTCGACAAGGTCTGGGGAGACCACGTCTTCATTGAGGAGCGCACGGTTGACGTGCATGTGAAGCGCCTGCGCGAGGCGCTTGGACCCCAAGCGGGCCAGATGGTGGAGACCGTGCGCGGCGCGGGCTACCGGCTGGCGGCGCAATCGGCACAGGCCGCAGTGATGCAGGCCGCCACGTGATGCAAGGCCCCTGGCGCGCGCCTGCTCGCTAGCGCCCCGACGTTCATGTTCTGGCGCTTTTTTTCTTTCGTCTCCTCCCAATTGCTGGGCGGTCTGGCCGGTTGGTATGTGATGTCGTCCATCCATGTGCCGATCACCGAGCTCGCTGGCGTGCTGGCGGGTGTCGTTTTGGGCGCGGTCACCTGGTTCCTGCTGGACACCGCACGCGGTGCGCGCCTGCTGCGCTGGTTGCGCGTCGGGGATGCCGCCGAGGTGGCCATGCGCACCGGCTTGTGGGGGGAAGTGTCGGATCGGGCCCGGCGCCTGATTCGCGCCCGCGAACAAATGACGCACGAAAGCCAGCATCGGCTGCAGGATTTTCTCTCGGCATTGCAGGCCTCGCCCAATGGCGTGCTGCTGCTCGATGCGAACGGTCAGATCGAGTGGCTCAATCAGACCGCTGCCGCTCATTTTGGCCTGGATCCACAGCGCGACCTGCTGCAGCACCTGGGTAATCTGGTGCGTGACCCCGGTTTTGCCAGCTACTTTGCCCAGCGCGACTTCCGCCATGCCCTGATCATGCCGGGGCGCGAAAGCACGCCCGCGCGTCCGGTCAGGCTGTCGGTGCACCTGCACCCCTATGGCGAAGGGCGTCTGCTGCTGCTGTCGAGCGACATCACCGCCGTCGAGCAGGCCGAGGCCATGCGGCGCGACTTTGTCGCCAATGTCTCGCATGAAATCCGAACACCGCTGACGGTGCTGGCCGGTTTTGTTGAAACGCTGCAGACCTTGCCCCTCAATGACGAGGAACGTGGCCGCTACCTGGTCTTGATGGCGCAGCAGGCCGACCGCATGCAGAGTCTGGTCAATGACCTGCTGGTGCTTTCGCGCCTGGAGGGCAGGCCGCTGCCGAGCGATACCGAGGGGATCGACGCGCCCGCCCTGATGCGCCAGCTGGAGCAGGATGGCCGCGCCTTGTTGGCGGTGATGAACCTGGGGTCCGAACCGCTGCACCAACTGACGTTCGAGAGTCTGCTTTCGGGCGAGATTGTCGGCGCGCCCAGTGAATTGCTCAGTGCCATGGGCAATTTGGTGAGCAACGCGATTCGCTACACGCCCCCGACTGGACGGATTGTGGTGCGTTCACGGCTGCTGGCCGACGACCGGGCGGAATTTTCGGTGTCGGACACCGGCCCAGGCATTGCGCCAGAGCACCTGCCACGCCTGACCGAGCGTTTTTACCGGGTCGACCGCAGCCGCTCGCGCGACACCGGCGGCACCGGGCTGGGCTTGGCCATCGTCAAGCATGTGGTCCAGCGTCACGGCGCCGAGTTAATCATCGACAGCACGCCGGGCAAAGGCTCGGTGTTCAAGATCATCTTCCCGGCCAGCCGCGTCAGACTGCCAAAGGATCTTCCTGCATTGCTTCCAGCTGCTCCTGCAGCATCTGAACCTGACCCTGCCAGTAGTCGCTGGATCCAAACCACGGAAAGTTGATGGGGAAGGTCGGGTCGCTCCAGCGCCGCGCCAGCCAGGCGCTGTAATGGATCAGGCGCAGAGTGCGCAGCGGCTCAATCAGCACCAGCTCGCGCCGGTCAAATTCACGAAATTGTTCGTAGCCGTCCACCAGGGCACCCAGTTGGCGCGTACGCTGCTGGCGGTCGCCACTGAGCAGCATCCACAGGTCTTGCACCGCCGGGCCGCTGCGGGCGTCATCGAGATCGACAAAGTGCGGGCCTGGCCCGGCATTGGCGGGGGACTCCAACGGCGTCCAGAGGATGTTGCCCGGGTGGCAGTCGCCGTGCAGGCGCAGTTGCTTGATGGGCTCAAAATATGGATCATTTTTGCCTCTAGCCCTCGTCAAACATGCGTGATTAGCTATCATATCAAGAGCATCTTGCGAGGCCTTGGCCCACTGTGACTGCACATCCAATGGCACCTGGTCATGGCCCAGCAGCCACTCGCGCGAGTCGATACCAAAGCTTTGCAGGTCCAAGGCCGGCCGGCTGTCAAAGGGCTTGGCGGCGCCGACGCTGTGGATGCGCGCCAGAAAGCGGCCAATCCATTCCAGCACCTCGGGGTCATCAAGCTCGGGCGGTCGCCCGCCCCGGCTTGGGGATACGCTGAAGGCAAAGCCGCCAAAATGATGGAGCGTCGTGCCCCCCAGCAGCAGCGGTCCGACCACCGGGATTTCCGCCTCCATCAATTCAGCTGAAAAGGCGTGTTCCTCCAGAATCTGCGTCTCGCTCCAGCGTCCGGGCCGGTAGAACTTGGCCACCACCACCGACCCGTCCTCCAAGTGCAACTGATAGACCCGGTTTTCGTAGGAGCTCAGGGCCAGCAGCCGACCGTCGCCATACAGACCGACGCTGGCCAGCGCGTCCATCACGACGTCGGGCGTGAGTGATTCATAAGCATGCGGGGCAGTAGGAGAGGGCGAAGGTGCAAACATGCCGCCATTGTCGCGTCTGGCGCGCCGCGTCGCAACATGCGGCCTGCGCCCTTGAGGGCCCGCAGGCTGGCCCTGATGCTGGCGCACCCGCAGCAAGGCACCGGCAGGATTGGTGATCCTGGCGACAAAGGCCTACCAGTCCTGCAGCAGCCGGTGCCCCAGTTGATCGACGCCCCAGTCGCTGTAGCGCTTCTTGACCTGGGCCGGGGCGACGAACAAGGTGGCGCGCGGTCCCGGCAGATCTTTGGCGCCACCGAGTTGGTCCTTGCGGACCAGAAAGTCGAGTGTCGTCACGAGCCTGAAATCACGCCAGCTTGGCCCGTATTTATGCCAGCGTCAGGGTCACGTCAATGTTGCCGCGGGTGGCGTTGGAGTAGGGGCAGACCTGGTGCGCCTTGTCGATCAGGGCCTGCGCCACCGCACGGTCCATGCCCGGCAGATGCACCACCATTTGCACCTCGATACCGAAGCCGGCGGGAATCTGGCCGATGCCCACCGTGGCGTCAATGGCGGCGTCGGCCGGCATGGTCAACTTCTGCGCGGCAGCCACGAATTTCATGGCACCAATGAAGCAGGCGCTGTAACCGGCCGCGAACAACTGCTCGGGGTTGACGCCACCGCCGGGGCCGCCCATTTCCTTGGGCACCGCGAGCTTGAGTTCGAGCAGACCGTCGGAGCTTCGGGTGCTGCCGTCGCGCCCGCCGCAAGAGGTGGCGTGAGCCTGGTAGATGACTTTTTCAACTTTGGTGACCATGGTGTTTCCTGGAAAAAATACCTCGTGCTTTGAGGCGGGGTAAAAAGCGGGGAAGGGAAGTCTGTGTGCCATCAAGCCGTCAGTTGACGGCGCAGGGACTGAAGCTTTTCAGTCAGTGCCATCAGCTCGGCCACCGGCGAACGCGTCGCGCTGATCACACAAGCGGGCACCTTGGCCGCTTGTGCCTTGAGCTCATGGCCGGCAGCCGTGAGAGCAATCTGCACCCGGCGCTCATCCACGCTGGAGCGGGTTCGCCGCAGCAGACCCGCAGCTTCCATGCGCTTGAGCAAGGGGGTGAGCGTGCCAGAGTCCAGGAACAGGCGCTCACCCAGGGCCGATACTGTCACATCGTCGTGTTCCCACAGCACCAGCATCACCAAGTACTGAGGGTAGGTCAGCCCCAGGTCAGCCAGCAGCGGTTGGTACAGCTTGGTGATCGTCAGCGAGGTCGAATACAGCGCAAAGCAGAGCTGGTTGTCCAGCAACAGGGCGGGGTCGGGCGGTAAGCTTGAGTTCTTGGAAAGCATGATTAAATATATCACACAATTAGATTGTTAACAATTTATATGCGGCGACGTGTGCGCCGCAACGCCAAAGCGGGTCCTTGAGGTCCGGCTTCAACTGCCGGCGCCCGCATCGGATAAGGTACGCCATCGGCACTGCCCTGATTTACAAGCTGCCGCGGAGAACCCCATGTTTGACTATCTCATTGTTGGCGGCGGCTCGGCCGGTTGCGTGCTGGCCGCACGCCTGAGCGAGAACCCCGACATCACGGTGGCCCTGCTCGAAGCCGGGCCGGTGGACAGCAGTGTGCTGATCCACTGCCCGGCCGGGCTCGCCGTGATGGCCCAAACCGGCCAGGCCAGCTGGCGAGTCGATTGCGTACCCCAGCCCGGACTCAATGGCCGCCAGATCCATTCACCGCTGGGCAAGGTGCTCGGCGGCTCCAGCTCGCTCGACGCCATGACCTACATCCGCGGCCAGCGCCAGGATTACGATCAGTGGGCGGCCGAGGGCAACACCGGCTGGAGTTATGCCGAGCTACTGCCCTACTTCCAGCGCGCTGAGCACAACCAACGCGGCGCCGACGCTTTTCATGCCAGGGGTGGTCCCCTCAATGTGATGGACCCGCACAGTCCCCATGGCTCTAGCGTCGCCTTTGTACAGGCCGCAGAACAAGCGGGCTATGCCCACAATCCGGACTTCAACGCTGCCATGCAGGAGGGCGCGGGCTTGTACCAGGTGACGCAAAAGGCGGGCGAGCGTTGCAGTGCCAGCAAAGCCTATTTGACGCCCAGTCTGACCCGCTCCAACCTGCAGGTATGGACCGGCGCCCACACCACCCGAATCTTGCTGGAACACAAGCGTGCCGTCGGGGCGGAATTTCAACACCAGGGCCAGGTCAAGCAACTCAGGGCCAGGCGCGAAGTGCTGCTGTGCGCTGGTGCGCTGCATTCCCCTCAGCTCTTGATGCTCTCTGGCATCGGCGCGCATGCGCACCTGCTTGAGATGGGCATTGCCACCCGCCATGACCTGCCCGGTGTCGGCCAGCACCTGCACGACCACGTGGAGCTGGCGCTGGTGGTGGACGCACCGCGCGCCAAGGAACTGTTTGGCATCTCGATGCGGGGCCTGTGGCACGCAGTCAAAGGCGTCGTGGCCTGGCGCCAACACCGCCGTGGCATCCTCACCAGCAATTTTGCCGAAGCGGGCGCTTTCATCCGCAGTCAGCCGCTGGAGGCCACACCCGACCTGCAGTTGAGCTTTGTGATCCGCAAGCTGCCCAACCCGGGCCGCGGCATCGCCTTCGGCCACGGTTTCTCGTGTCGCGTGGGTCTGCTGCGCCCGCGCAGCCGGGGCAGCGTCAAGCTGGCCAGCAAAGACCCGCTCGACACGCCCCTGATCGACCCCAATTTTCTGGGCGACCGCGACGATATGGAGCGCCTGCTGCGGGGCCTGGCGCTGGCACGCCGGATTCTGGCGCAGTCGGCGCTTGCCGCCCTTGGGGGGCGGGAACAGGAGGCCTCGCGCCAGGCCCAAACGCATGCCCAGATCGAGCAATTCATCCGCGACCATGCGGACAGCGGCTGCCACCCGGCGGGTAGTTGCCGCATGGGCAAGGGGCCGTTGGACGTGGTGGACGCGCAGTTGCGGGTGCGCGGCCTGCTGGGCCTGCGCGTGGTGGATGCCTCCATCATGCCCAGCGTGGTCAGCGGCAACACCAATGCGCCAGTGATCATGATCGCCGAGAAAGCAGCCGACATGATCAAGGCGGCTCAGGCCCAGTAATTTAGATCAAATCGACCTCTGGCCCTTGCTCCATAAGCGCCATACGCTATAAAAACAGTTGCAACTTCAGGATGATGCGGGCGCAGGGCCCATCACCTGGGCCGTCCTGACGCACCTGCCAGTGCCGGTGCAGCTACCAGGCCCGCGCGGTGACGCGGCCGTCACACCCGGTAGCGATCAGTGGCGTTGCTCAATTTGGCAATTAACGCCGGCGCAATGGCGTTCAAAGGCAACACCTCGTCAGCGGCACCATGCAAAATCGCTTCGCGTGGCATGCCAAAGACGATGCAGGAAGCTTCATCTTGCACAAAGTTGTAGCTGCCCGCGTCCTTCATCTCGCGCATTGCCTTGGCGCCATCGTTGCCCATACCGGTCAGCATGACGCCATAGGCGTTGCGGCCGACCACGCTGGCGACTGACTTGAACAACACCTCCACCGACGGTTTGTGCCGGTTGACCAGCTCACCGTCTTCCACCACCGTCACATAGTTGGCGCCACTGCGGCTGACTCGAAATTGCTTGCCGCCCGGCGCGATATACGCGTGGCCCGGAAGGATGCGCTCACCGTTAACCGCCTCTTGCACGGCAATCTGGCACAAGCTGTGCAGGCGTGCGGCAAAGCTGGTGGTAAAGCCCGGTGGCATGTGCTGCGTGATCACGATGCCAGGGGAGTCTGCGGGCATGCGCGTCAATATTTCCTTGATGGCCTCAGTGCCACCGGTGGAGGCGCCAATGCAAATCAGCTTCTCGGTCGAGACGCGACCAATGGCCGCCACCGGTGCCCGGGCGTCCGCCACCCCGGCCGCCGCCTGGGTGGCCGCAGTGGGCAGAGCCGGGGCGCGCCGGACATGGGCGCTGGCGGCTATGCGCACCTTCTCCACAATCTGATCCGACAACTCGCTGAGGCCACTGGCCACACCAATGCGGGGCTTGGCCACGAAGTCCACTGCACCGAGTTCCAGCGCCCTCATGGTGATTTCGGCACCGCGCTCGGTTAGCGTAGAAACCATCACCACCGGCATCGGGCGCAAGCGCATCAGCCGCCCCAAAAAATCAATACCGTCCATGCGCGGCATCTCGATGTCCAGCGTGATGACATCCGGGTTGAGCTCGCGAATCATCTCGCGCGCCACCAGCGGGTCATTGGCAGTGCCCACGCATTCCATGTCCTTCTGCCGGTTGATGATCTCGGCCAGCAGGCTGCGCACCAGAGCTGAATCATCCACCACCACGACGCGAATTTTCTTCAATGCAATATCCTCAAAACAGATCCACCGAACCACCCGAGGTCGCCTTGGCCACGGTCGCCGCGTTGCCCCGGCGCTCTTCCACCGCCAGCGTTTCGGGATGTGAATGCGCCAGGCGCTTGACCAGCGCCTTACCGGTGACGGGAAAAAAACAAACCTTGCGCGGATGGATGTCGAGCACATCCTGCGACACCACCGGGATACGTTCTGTGGCCAGATAGTCGAGCACAAATTTGGTGTTGCGCTCTCCGACATTCATGGTGGTAAAGCCTGCCATCACGGCCGCGCCGCCAAAGACCTTGGCCTGCATCGACTCACGCCGTGCGCCCTTCTTCAGCAATTCGTTAATCAACAACTCCATGGCGTAGGAACCATAGCGACCAAAGCCATCACTGTTGTCGCCCTCGGGCAGCATGAAGTGGTTCATGCCGCCGGCGCGCACTCTGCCATCCCAGATGCAAGCCGAAATACAGGAGCCCAACACGGTCATGATGACCAGGTCTTCGGTCGACACAAAGTACTCGCCCGGCAGAACCTTGACCGCGTCATACTGAAAATGATGGTCGCGGTAGAAGAAAGAAGCCTCGCCGGGGTTGCGGGGCTGCGCTTTGAGCTGATCGACGCGCGACACGGCGGCGCCCGCTAATGTGCCGGGTGCAAGCCCGACTGCTTGAGGGCGCAGCGGCGAGGCGGCGCTGGCGGATGCGAACATGTTCATGGGGGTCTTGCAATCATTGGGCGCGGTCGCGAACCAGGGCGCCGCATGTAAAGCACAAACAGTTAACGACGTTCATAGACGGTTTTGCCTTTGAGTACAAACAGATCACGGGACTCGCTGAAGTTTTCGGCATGCCCGACAAACAGCATGCCCCCGGGGGCCATGACGCGATGAATGCGCTCCAACACCTTGCGTTGGGTCGGCGCGTCAAAATAAATCATGACATTGCGGCAGAACACCACGTCAAAGGGCTGGCGAAACGGCCAGTCATCGCGAATCAGGTTGACGCTGATGAAGTCAATCATGCGCTGCAGTTCGGGCTTGGCGCGAGCCATGCCGGCGTTAGCGCCCTTGCCGCGCAGAAAGAAGCGCTGAATGCGCTCCTCGCTCAGGCCTTTAAGACCCTCCATGCGGTAAACACCTTGTGCGGCCGAGGCCAGCACTTTGGAGTCGATGTCGCTGGCCGTGAGCGTCAGGTTGCCCTTAGGGCCGAGCGCCTCGAGCGCGGTCATGACAATCGAATAAGGCTCCTCACCGGTCGATGCCGCATTGCACCAGACCCGCCAGGCGGCTCCCGGTGCTCTGGATTTCAAGTGATTGGCAAATATTTCAAAGTGATGCTGTTCACGAAAAAAAGACGTGAGATTGGTCGTCAGTGCGTTGACAAACTCCTGCCATTCGGGCCCGTCATGGGTCTCCAGCCAGCCCAGATAGTCCTTAAAGCTTTCATGCCCGGTTTCCCGCAGGCGCCGCGACAAGCGGCTGTACACCATGGCATGCTTGCCGTCGTGCAGACTGATGCCCGCATGCTGGTAAATCAGGGACTGCACCCGGTCGAAATCGGCATCGGTCCAGGCAAATTCACGGCCTTGCATGTCGCCGCCAGCCGCGTCCAGAGTAGTGCCCACTGGCATCCGCGCTGAAGCACTCGGACGAGTCCCGTTTGTGGCTAGCACCATGGGAGCAAGCGTCGTACAACACGGGCCCGGCGTTGGTCAGAGTGCATCAGGCGAGAGTTCCATGTCAACGCCTGACATCAATTTTTCAATGTCCAGCAGGATCAACATGCGGTCTCCGAGCGAGCCCAGGCCCAGGACGCAGTCGCTGTCAATCACGCTGTCCACGTCCGGGGCCGCCTTCAGGCTCTCGGCGGGCAGTTCCATCACATCGCTGACAGAGTCGACCACAATGCCGACGATGCGACTGTGCAGGTTGAGAATGATCACCACGGTAAAGGAGTCGTACTCAGCCTTGGCGCAATTGAACTTCAAGCGCATATCGACGATGGGCACAATCGTGCCGCGCAGATTGACCACCCCTTTGATGAAATTGGGCGCATTGGCGATGCGCGTGGGCGGCTCATAGCCGCGGATTTCCTGCACCTTCAGAATGTCAATGCCGTACTCTTCCTGGTCCAGCCGGAACGTGAGGTACTCGCGTGCGCCCGCTGCCGTCATTTCGCCGATCTTTTCCATTGCACCCATGTCTTTCTCCTGCTATTAGCGCGTTCAGTGACGCGAGCGACGCACCAGCGCCCCGGTATCGAGAATCAACGCGACCTTGCCATCGCCCAAAATCGTGGCGCCCGAGATGTTGGGTACCTTGCGGTAATTGGACTCAAGGTTTTTCACCACCACCTGCTGCTGCCCCAACAACTCGTCGACCAGCAAGGCCACCCGGCAGCCATCGGCCTCAACCACCACCATGATGTCGCTCGACTTGTCAAAATCAAAGCGCGGCACCTGAAAGACTTTTTCCAGTTCGATTACCGGCATGTACTCGTCACGTACCTTCACCAGGTGGGCCCCTTGCCCGACCGTGCTCACGGCATCGGATTTGACCTGGAACGATTCGACCACCGAAGACAAAGGCAGGATGTAGACCTCCTCGCCCACGCCCACCGACATGCCATCCATGATGGCCAGGGTCAGGGGCAGGCGGATCGACACCTTCATGCCATAGCCTTCAGCTGAATCGATCTCTACGGTGCCGTTCAAGGCGGCAATATTGCGCTTGACGACGTCCATGCCAACGCCACGGCCCGACACATCGGTCACCACCTCGGCGGTGGAAAAGCCGGGTGCAAAAATCAGCATCCAGACCTCGGAGTCAGGCATTTGATCTGACACCTCCATGCCACGCTCGCGCGCCTTGGTCAATATCTTTTCGCGCGACATGCCACGGCCATCGTCGCGCACCTCGATCACGATGGAGCCGCCCTGATGCGCGGCTGACAGCGTGATCGTGCCAGTTTCAGGCTTGCCTGCGCGCAGGCGATCAGCTGGCATTTCAATGCCATGGTCGCAGCTGTTGCGCACCAGGTGGGTCAAGGGATCGGTGATCTTCTCCACCAGGCCCTTGTCCAACTCGGTGGCCTCCCCTTGCGTCACGAAGTCCACTTTCTTATCCAGCTTGTTCGCCAGGTCACGCAACATGCGTGGGAAACGACTGAACACGATTGACATCGGAATCATGCGGATCGACATCACCGATTCTTGCAAATCCCGGGTGTTGCGGTCCAGATCCGTCAAGCCGGTCAGCAGTTGTTGGTACAGCGCCGGATCAAGCGCCCGGCTGTTTTGGGCCAGCATGGCCTGGGTAATGACCAACTCACCGACCAGGTTGATCAACTGATCGACCTTGCTGATTGCGACGCGGATCGTGGCGGCTTCGGGCTGGGCGCCTGACGCTGCAGGTTTGGAAGCGACCCGTGCCACAGCCGTACTTGTGCCGGCGCTAGCGGCGGGTGCGCCGGGGGCGCCATCAAAGAACCCGAAACCCGGCGCCGGCGCCAACGGGGCTCCGGGCGGCGGATCGTCGTAAAGCGAGACTTCGGGCGCGCCCGCGGCGCCATCGAAAAAGCCGTAGGCCAGCTCCGTTGCCGCCGCTACCTCGTCAAGCTCCTTGATGCTCACCTGCTCCCGTGATACATGGAATGCAAACAAGTCCAGCAAGTCAGCGTCGGAGGATGAAGTCTCGACGGCAAAAACCCGGGTATCGACCAGTTCGCAAGCCACCACGGTAATATCACCCAAGCCCTCGATGTCCCGAAACAATTCCTTGATCGCATCGGCCTGTGCCGGATGCTCCAGCGGTCCGATTCTGATTTCAAGCGAGCGCGTTGTTTTTGGGGAACGCTGCGCTGGCGTCGCCACAATCGGCGCGGCCACGACCACCGCCACAAGCGCTGGCGCAGCGACCGACGCTGGCGCCGCCTGCACCACGTCACCGGCCACCAGCGCCTTGATGCGGCGCACCAGGTCGACCGTGGGGGGCGCATCGCCTTCGCCCCCAGCCTGATGACGCGCCAACAGGCCGCGGCTGGCGTCCGCCGACTCCAACAGCACATCAACCATGGCAGCGTTGGGCTGCAATTCATGACGGCGCAAGCGATCCAGCAACGATTCCATTTGATGCGTCAACTCGGCCACATCCGAAAAGCCGAAGGTGGCAGCGCCGCCTTTGACGGAATGCGCGCAACGAAAAATCGCGTTGAGTTCTTCATCGTCTGCGGTTTCAAGGTTCAAACTGAGCAGCATCTGCTCCATCAAATCCAGATTTTCTGCAGCCTCTTCAAAAAAAATCTGATAAAACTGGCTGAGGTCAAAATCCCCCGCCGAGCTGCTGCTTTCCTGGTGTGTTTCCGCCATGTCAATCTCCTGTATTCCCTGTTAAGAATCGCGCATCTCTGAATGCACTACTTGATCACTTTTTTGATTACTTCAAGCAGCCTGGCCGGATCGAATGGCTTGACCAGCCAACCGGTGGCACCCGCCGCGCGGCCGGCCTGTTTCATCAGGTCACTCGACTCGGTGGTCAGCACGAGTATCGGCACGGTCTTGAACTGCGGGTGGTCCCGCAGCTTGCGGGTCAAGCCGAGTCCATCGAGCCGGGGCATATTCTGATCGGTCAAGACCAGATCAAATGACTGTGCCTGGGCCTTCTCGTAGGCATCGACACCATCCACCGCCTCCACCACCTGGTAGCCAGCCCCGGTTAAGGTAAATGACACCATCTTGCGCATGGACGGGGAGTCATCAACGGCGAGTATTAAAGACATGTAAGGCTCCGACTTTTTCAGTTTGGGGGGTTAAAGAGAAGGCTGTTCAAAAAAGTTCAATTGAACCCGCGTCCATGACGTCCTGCGTCACCGGGTTGGGGCGCTCGGGCACATCATCAACAAAGGGCACGGCTTCGCCGTCTTCGAGCCCCATGGACTCGGATGCCAGACGGTACGCACAACCCTGGAGTATCTTGGAAGTATGAACGATCAATTGCGAGGCCATATCCTGAAACTGCAATTCGGTCACAGCAGCCCGCAGCGCGCCTCGAACCGCATCAAGCGCCTTGGAGTCGACCAGCATGGGGTCCGCTAGATTGGCACTGGCACAGGTAAACCGTTCCATCAGGTTTTCCATCGTATGCATCAGCAGCCCATCAAGACGGCTTAAATCGTGGACCACCACCAGCAGAGAATCCTGCACCTCTGCCACCAACATGACCGGGAGTTGCACGCCGGGCACTGGGTAGCTTGTCTGATCTGCTTGCATTCTTGTATCCAATCACTTCACCGAAACATCGCATTAGCGTCGGGGAAGGTCACTATTTTTGGGTGGGCTCGGCATTGCGCAGTTCTTGCGTTAACTAGACCGTCCAATATTAAGGCAATTCAAGTCCGATTCGGTCAAAATAACAGGCCAAGAAGCACCCCTGATTGGATTTATAGCCGCCAGTCCCGATTCAGGCGCATGGCAGACCATGATACTGTTCATCATGCCGCAAGAATATCCTTCCCACCGCCCTTTGAAAATTCTGCATCTGGAAGACTCAGCGCTTGACCATGAGCTCGTCAAGCGTGCCTTGCACAAGTCAGGCTCGACCTGCGAAATTGAACGGGTGGAAACCCTGGGCGAGTTTGAACGCCTGGTCAAAGCGTCCGAGTTTGATGTCATCCTGGCGGACTACCGGCTGCCTGGCTTTACTGCGCTGGACGCCTGGGAAGTCCTGCAGCAGCAAGACCTGCCGCCGCCCTTTGTGTTGTTGTCAGGCGCCATTGGCGAGCCGGCGGCCGTTTCCGCCATCAAGACCGGCATCAGCGACTACCTGGCCAAAGATGACCTGGGTCGACTGGCTCAAGTGATTCGCCGTGCGCTGGAGGTCCACGGCATGCGCCGCTCCAAAGAACTGGCCGACCGCGAGTTGGCGCGGTCAGAGAAACGGCTGGCGGATTTTGCTGAACATTTGCAGATGACCATCGAACAGGAGCGCGCGGCAATTGCCCGCGAAATTCACGACGACATTGGTGGCGCGTTGGCCGCCGTGCGCTTTGATCTGTCCTGGATCGGCCGGCACACTTTTGATCCCGTGACCCAGCAACACGTTGACGCTGCCACCGAGATGCTGCAGCAGGCAATCGGGGCGAGTCAGCGCATCATGATGAACCTGCGCCCCGCCATTCTGGATCAGGGCTTGGCCGCTGCCATGCAGTGGCTTGCCGGCGGCTTTGCCAGGCGAACGGGCATAGCAACTGCAGTGCATGGTGCGCCAGAGATGGGCAGTCTGTCCAAGGCAGTGCAGTTGGTGGCCTACCGCACGGCGCAAGAAGCCTTGACAAATATTGTCAAACACGCAGACTGCAGCCAGGTCACGATCGACTTGTCAGACGCCGAGAATGTACTGACGCTTGAAATCAAGGACAACGGCAAAGGCATCGCGCCGGCCGAACTCAACAAGCCGCAAGCGTTTGGGGTCAGGGGACTGCACGAGCGAGCCAAGACCGTGGGCGGCTGGCTTGACGTCAGCAGCCACCCCGGCAGAGGGACTTCCATCATTTTGTCGGTGCCCTTGGCATCATCCGATTCAGGTACTCACGAGAAAGCTCCACAAGATGATTCACGTTATTCTTTGTGACGACCACGCCATGGTGCGCCGCGGCATCCGCGACACGCTGGCGGAGGCGGTCGATATTCAGGTCACCGCCGAAGCCGCCAGCTACGCAGAAGTTCGAGAAGCCATGCGCAACTCAGCCTGCGACGTGCTGGTGCTGGACCTCAATTTGCCAGGCAGAGGCGGCATGGAGGTTTTGTCCAGCCTTAAAGATGGCAATTCACCGATCAAGGTGCTGATCGTGTCCATGTTTCCGGAAGACCAGTACGCCATTCGGTGCTTACGTGCTGGCGCGCAAGGCTACCTGAACAAGGCCGGCGACCCGGCCGACCTGATCACCGCGGTGCGCACGGTGGCGCAGGGGCGCAAGTACGTGACCCCCGCGGTCGCCAACATGCTGGTCGAAAGCCTGAACACACCTGAAAACACGAGCCTGCATGCCGCCTTGTCAGAGCGCGAACTGCAGACCTTGCTGAAAATCGCATCGGGCAAGCGTCTGGCGGACATCGCCGAAGAGCTCATGCTCAGCCCTAAAACCGTCAGCGTGTACCGAGCCCGCTTACTGGAAAAACTGAAACTTTCCAACAACGCCGAACTCACGGTCTACGCCATTCGCAACGAATTGGTTTAAAACCGCGCCGGTCGCAAGCGGCGCTGCTGGAGGGGCCACAAATAGAGCGTTTATTTGCCGGCAAAGATGTCAATCGCACGGTCCATCAGCGCCATGAAGGGCTGATCCAGCATCGGCAAGGTCGCGGCAATGCCAATCATGCCGACGGTCAATGTGATCGGGAAGCCGATGGCAAAAATGTTCATTTGGGGCGCTACCCGGGAGACGATACCAAGGGCCAGATTCGCGAACAGCAACATGCCCACCATCGGCAAGGCAATCCACAGGCCGGTGGCAAACAAGTCTGTCCCCAGGTCATAAATCTTCATCTGCCCGACGGCCTGCAGAAAATTCTGACCTACCGGAAATTTTTCAAAGCTCTTGAGCACCGCCATCAAGACCATCAAATGACCGTTCATCACGATGAATAGAAAGGACGCCATATGACCGAAAAATCGTGCCACCGCGCTCGATTGGGTATTGAGGGATGGATTGAAAAACGAGGCAAAGCCCAGACCCATCTGAAACCCCACGACCTCGCCCGCCAGTTCCACCGCTGCAAACACAACCCGCACCGTGAAGCCAATGGCCAGGCCGATGCCTAGTTGTTGCATCACCGCCCCGATGGCATCGGGCCCGGTAATGCTGATGATGGGCTGGCCTTGCAGACTGGGCTGGGCGGCGAAGGCAACAAAAAAAGCCAGCCCAATCCTGGCGCGCAGCGGGAAAACCTTGGAAGAAAAAAGCGGGGCTGAGGTAAAAACCGCCAGAACGCGCAGAAATGGCCAGATCATCGGTGACAGCCACGTCACCAACTGGGCTTCGTTCAGCTCGATCACAGCCTTGGCATCCAGCTCACAGCACGGCTGACGGGATCGCTTCAAAAGTGCGGCGAATGTAGTCCACCAGCACACTGAGCATCCAGGGACCGGTCATCGCAAAAACCGCCATCGCGGCCACCAGCTTGGGCACAAACGCCAGCGTGGCTTCGTTGATCTGGGTCACAGCCTGAAACAGGCTGATCAGCAAGCCCACTACCAGCACAACGCCCAGCACCGGTGCCGACACCATCAACAGCATGATCAAAGCCTCTTGGCCCATCGTCAACACCATTTGCGCATTCATGGGCAGCCCTTCAGGTTACAAAACTGGCAGCCAACGAGCCAATCAGCAAATTCCAGCCGTCGGCCAGCACAAACAGCATCAGTTTGAACGGCAAAGCCACCAGCACGGGCGACAACATCATCATCCCCAGCGACATCAGTACACTGGCGACCACGATGTCGATCACCAGAAACGGGATGAAGATCATGAAGCCAATCTGGAAAGCCGATTTCAATTCGCTCGTGACAAAGGCCGGTACCAGTACCCGCATGGGCACGGTCTTGGCGGTGGCGCCTGGTTCGAGTTTGGCCAGCTTGGCGAACAGGGCCAGGTCCGACTGGCGCGTTTGTTTGCTCATGAACTGGCGCAGCGGGTCTTCGGCTTTGGCCAGCGCCTGCTCAAACGGCATGCCGCTGTTGGTGTAGGGCAGGTAAGCATCGGTGTAGACCTTGTCCAGCGTGGGCCCCATCACCAGAAAAGTCAGAAACAGCGACAGCCCGACGATCACCTGAGTCGGTGGTGCCGACTGCGTACCCAGGGCCTGGCGCATCAGTGACAACACGATCACGATGCGTGTGAAGCTGGTCATCATGAGCAAGACGGCCGGCAAAAAAGACAAGGCAGTGAAAAACAGCAGAGTCTGGATCGGCACCGAAAAGCTCATGCCCGAGGGCCCGGACCCCATCAGCAAGGGCAACTGCCCGCCGCTCTGGGCCAGCGCCGTCAAAGGGCTCATGAGCGCCAGCACACCCACGGCCAGCATGCGCCGCAGTCCGCGAGCCGCCGCGCCATACTGCCTTTGAGCGTTCATTGCATCCTCCCGCATCACAGTGGCGCGATAGGATACGGCGCCGACGTGGCCAGGGTGGCTGGCCGCTGCGACTCCAGCGCCGCGCTGTGCAGGCAGGTTATGGCTTGGGCCGTCACTCCCAGCGTCAACCAGACGCGCGCGCCATCGGGTCCGACTTCAACCGTGACGACGCGCTGATGCGGACCCACCGCCACCGCAGAAATGACGCGCGAGGGGGAGCCGCCACTCGCGCCCCCGGCCGCAGTGCGCGCTTGCAGCCACCTGAGCCCGAATGGCACAAGTGCCAGCAGCAGCACGAACAGGCCAACGGACAGCAGCGCTTGCGTTATCGGCTGCATCAGCCGCCCTTGCTGACGCGCCGAAGTCGCTCAGACGGCGTGACTACATCGGTCAAACGAATGCCGAATTTATCATTCACGACAACGACCTCGCCCTGCGCAATCAAATAGCCATTCACCAGCACATCCATCGGTTCACCAGCCAAGGCATCGAGTTCCACCACCGAGCCTTGGCCCAGCTGCAAAATATGTTTGATGGGCACCTTGGTTCGACCAAGTTCAACCGAGAGTTGAACCGGGATGTCGAGCACCCGATTGATATCGTTGATTGGTGCGTCCGAGGACGAAAAAGAATGGGACGTGTCGCCGGACAAAACCCCGCCTTGTTCTGGGCTGGGCTCAGAGCTCTTTTGCTCCAGCAGGGCCTCAGCCCAATCGGCCATGCCGTCGTCTTCTGCTGCTTTGTCATCAATTGCCATGGCGTTATCCTTTCCAGTTGGGGTCATTGCCCCTCAAGCTCTTGTCGATGCGAATTGCATATTTTGCGTTGTGGGTGCCGTATTGGCACTCAAACACCGGCACACTTTCTACCGTCACCTGAATGCGCGATGGACGATCGAGCTC
>JBBQQX010000035.1:0-33171 GCA_038215405.1 Burkholderiales bacterium | reverse complement strand
GCGAGCGCGCAGCAAGCGTGTTGGCACGGTGGCTGCGGCCATGAGTGACGCGCAGGCTTTTGTCGACGCGCATCGCGACGAGGGAACCACCGAGTTGTTTGGCATTACCGAGTTGTGCCAGCAGTTCGGCATCACCTTGCGTGCGTTGCGCTTCTACGAAGACAAAGGTCTTCTGTCGCCCAGGCGCATCAATGGTGCGCGCGTCTATACCCGGCGTGACCGGGCCCGCCTGGCCCTGATTCTTCGTGCCAAAGACATTGGCTCGCCGCTGTCAGAAATCAAACGCTACCTGGATCTGTACGGCGACCACGGCGAGGGCCGCGCCCAGCAACTGGGCTTCGTGATTGAGCGCACCGACACCGCCATTGCGGAACTCGAGCAAAAGCGCGCCCAGATTGATGAGACGCTCGCCGAACTGCAACTCATCAATGCCAGCTGCCGCAAGCATTTGCAGGAGCGTCGGCAAGATGAAGGCGATTCAGTACCGACTTAGGCCGAAGCCGGCCTCAAGCCCAGCTGAAGAAGGCGGCCTACAAGGGAAAATCACCAAGAAAAGCAGCCGCCAATGCTCGCGCCGTGTCAGCAAGGTTCATTGGGCTTAAGTGAGAAATCCTCATGTTTAATTAACAGAAACTTGAGATACTTATGAACTAAATATCACTTAGCCCACGTTTTTGTTTAATTTATTGCTATCAACTTTACGCTTCACTAAATTCAATGAAGTGCTGAAATTGCATAATTAACTCAAAATCTAGCCCAGCACCAGCAGCATGTCCTGGTTCCAGGCCATTGAGCCCTCCTCAAACAAAATACCCTTTTTCAGGATCATGTGGTGGATGCGGGCCTCGCGTGACAAAGGCTTGCCGTGCAGAAAGTCACGCTGCTCGATGGCGCGGTAGTGCGCCAGTTTTTCCTGGTGCAGGCCGATGCGCCGGCGCAGTTCGCCGCGCAAATCGATCTCACCCAAAGCCGCGTCAGCGCGCAGCTTGACCATGAACTCGTCGCGAAAATCCATCGGCGCGGCGGGTTGGCTGGCCCAGCGTGCCAGCTCGGTGCGGCCCGCGCCGAGCACCCGGTACTCGCGCTTGCGGGTCTTGCCGGCGTCGGGTGCGCTGCTGGACTCGATCCACCCCGCCGCCTCCATGCGCGCCAGCTCGCGGTAGATTTGCTGGTGCGTGGCGTGCCAGAAATAACCAATCGACTTGTCAAAGCGGCGCGCCAAGTCGTAGCCGGAGGACGATTTTTCAATCAGCGAGGTCAAGACGGCGTGGGCTAGGGACATGGCGAGTTGGAAAGGTGGTGCTTGGTTGGCGCGGCAGGGATTTCTCGCCGCCAGTCTAAGCGCCCGGGCACAACTATGCAACTGGTTGCATAAATTTCTAAGTTGCCATAAACTGCCGCACCCGCCTGCAAAGTGGACCTGAACGAGGTTTGCTGCAGTCTGCCCCCACCCTGATCTTTTTGAACGAGGACTACCCATGACCCCCTACCCGCACCTGCTCCAGCCCCTCGACCTGGGCTTCACCACCCTGCCCAACCGGGTGCTGATGGGCTCGATGCACGTCGGACTGGAAGAAGCCAAAGACGGCTTTGCCCGCATGGCCGCCTTTTACGCCGAGCGCGCGGCCGGTGGTGTCGGCCTGATCGTGACCGGGGGCATTGCCCCGAACGACCGCGCCCGCCCCATGCCCGGCGGCGCGCGCCTGACCACGCAGGACGAAGCCGATAAACATAAAGTGGTGACGCAAGCCGTGCACGACGCGGGCGGCAAGATCGCCATGCAGATCCTGCACTTTGGCCGCTACGCCTACCATCCCGACCTGGTCGCGCCCAGTGCCTTGCAGGCGCCAATCAACCCGTTCCGCCCCAACCCACTCTCCACTGAAGAAGTGGGGCAAACCATTGACGACTTTGTGCGCTGCGCGGCGCTGGCCCAATCGGCCGGCTACGACGGCGTCGAAATCATGGGCTCCGAAGGCTATCTGCTCAACGAGTTCATCGCCGCGCGCACCAACCAGCGTGATGACGAATGGGGCGGTTCGTACGAGAACCGCATTCGCTTCTCCGTCGAGATCGTGCGCCGCACGCGCGAGCGTGTCGGCAGCAACTTCATCATCATCTACCGCCTCTCGATGCTCGATCTGGTCGAAGGCGGCTCCACGCTGGACGAAGTGATTCAACTGGCGCAGGCGATCGAGGCGGCCGGTGCCACCATCATCAACACCGGCGTGGGCTGGCACGAGGCGCGCATTCCCACCATCGCCACCAAGGTGCCGCGCGCCGCCTGGGCCTGGGTGACCCAGCGGCTGATGGGCAAGGTCGGCATTCCATTGGTAGCCACCAACCGCATCAACACGCCCGAGGTGGCCGAACAGTTGCTGGCCGACGGCTTTTGCGACATGGTCTCGATGGCGCGCCCCTTCCTGGCCGACCCGCTGTTTGTGCGCAAAGCAGAGCAAGGCAAAGCCGACGAGATCAACACCTGCATCGGCTGCAACCAGGCTTGCCTGGACCACACCTTTGGCGGCAAGATCACCTCCTGCCTGGTGAACCCGCGCGCTTGCCACGAAACCCTGCTCAACGTCGTGCCCGCCAAGACGCGCGGCAGCATCGCGGTTGTGGGCGCAGGCCCGGCCGGCTTGGCCTTTGCCACCACCGCCGCAGAGCGCGGCTTTGAGGTCACGCTGTTTGATGCCGCCAGCGAGATTGGCGGCCAGTTCAACATTGCCAAGCAGGTGCCGGGCAAGGAAGAGTTTGTCGAGACGCTGCGCTTCTTTGGCCGCCAGATTGAGCTCACCGGTGTCAAGCTGAAACTCAACACCCGCGTCAGCGCGCAAGTGCTGGCCGCTGGCGGCTACACCCACATCGTGCTGGCCACCGGCGTCACGCCGCGCCTGCCCGCCATCGAGGGCATCGATCACCCCAAAGTGGTGGGCTATCTGGATGTGCTGCGTGACAAGTGCGCCGTGGGCAAAACCGTGGCGCTGATTGGCGCGGGCGGCATCGGCTTTGACGTGGCCGAATACCTGCTGCACAGCGGCACCAGCCCGAGTCTGGACGCGGCCAAGTTCTTCGCCGAATGGGGTGTGGACACCAGCTACAGCACGCGCGGCGGGCTCACAGAAGCCGTCATTGAACCAAGCCCGCGCAAGGTCTACCTGTTGCAGCGCAAGGCCAGCAAGGTCGGCGACGGCCTGGGCAAGACCACCGGCTGGATTCACCGCACCTCGCTCAAGAACCGCCACGTCGAAATGCTGGCGGGTGTGAGCTACCGCAAGGTGGACGACGCCGGCCTGCACATTACCGTGGGGGACAAGGAGTTGACTATTCCCGCCGACACCATCGTGGTGTGCGCCGGGCAAGACCCGCAGCGCGAACTGCAGGCCGAATTGGTGGCCGCGGGCTGCAGCGTGCACCTGATCGGCGGCGCCGACAAAGCCGCCGAGTTGGACGCCAAACGCGCCATCAAACAGGGCACGGAGCTGGCGGTGGCCCTGGAAGGCGCCAGCGCCGGGGACGACAAGGCACCTGCCGAAAATCAGCAGACCGGTATGCCGCCCGCCGTGGCTGCTTCACTGAAAAAATGGCACAGCATGGTGACACAGGGCGACCTGAGTGAACTGGCCAGCATCCTGCACCCCAAGGCCGTCTTTCGCTCGCCCATGGCGCACACGCCTTACGCCAGCGCGCAGGCAGTGCAGCTCATTTTGGGCACCGTGGTTAAGGTGTTTGAAGACTTCAGCTACCACCGCGAACTCGCCAGCTCGGACGGCCTGAGCGTGGTGCTGGAATTCAGCGCCAAAGTCGGCGACAAGGGGCTCAAAGGCATCGACATGATCCAGTTCGATGCACAAGGGAAAATTGTTGACTTTGAGGTCATGGTGCGCCCCATGAGCGGCCTGCAAGCGCTGGGCGACGAAATGGGCAAGCGCCTGGCACCTTACCTGGCGGCCTACAAAGCGGCTAAACCCAATAATCCGCAACCCCATTGAGAATCAAGACATGACCTACGAAACCCTGTCCGTCACCCTGGAAAACCACATCGCCACCGTGCGCCTGAACCGGCCCGACAAGGCCAACGCCATGAACGCCATCATGTGGCAGGAGATCCGCAAGGCGTTCCAGTGGGTCGATGAAACGCCCGAGGCGCGCGTGGCCATTCTGGAAGGAGAAGGCAAGCTCTTCACTGCGGGCATTGACCTGCAGATGATGATGGGCCTGGGGCCGCAGATTCAGAACGACTGCGACGGCCGCACGCGCGAAGCGCTGCGCCGCGTGATCCTTGATCTGCAGGACACATTAACCAGCCTGGAGCGCTGCCGCAAGCCAGTGCTGGCCGCCATTCACGGCGCCTGCGTCGGCGGCGGCATTGACCTGATCACCTGCGCCGACATGCGCTACTGCTCCGCGGACGCGTACTTCACCATCAAGGAAATCGACATCGGCATGGCGGCCGACGTCGGCACCCTGCAACGCCTGCCCAAACTCATTGGCGAAGGCATGGCGCGCGAGCTGGCGTACACCGGCCGCAAGTTCACTGCCGAAGAAGCGCGCGAGATGCGCCTGGTGAATCGGGTGTTCGAGTCGCGTGAGGCGCTGCGCGCCGGCGTGCTGGAGATCGCCACCACCATCGCATCCAAGTCGCCGCTGTCGATTCGCGGCACCAAGGAAATGATCACCTATGCGCGTGACCATTCGGTGGCCGATGGCCTGAACTACATCGCCACCTGGAACGCGGCCATGCTGATGAGCAAAGACCTGCAGGAGGCAATGATGGCCAACATGGGTAAACGCGCGGCCACCTTCAAGGACTGAAATTGCAGTGGAAATAGGTGGGCGCTTTTAAAAAATTCATTTACACCGCATCTTTTAATTCTTGGGGATTTTCCATGCGCTCCTGCGCCACCGGTCATACCACCCCTGAAGCCATTTACCCTTTTGATGCCCGCGGCGTTGCCAAGCGTTTTCGCCATGCCGCCGTTTTTGGTGCGCTCGATTCACTGCAACCCCGTGCCATCGTAGTCGACTTTGCACGCCTGTAAGACAAGGCATCGTCCGTCTCTCAACTTGCTGCCGCGTTCAACGCGGCACGCAAAAAAGGCGCAACGAGCATTGAGCTCGTTGCGCCTTTTTTTGGCCTACTACAGGTCTATCAAACTCGCTTGGCCTCAACCAATGAAACCGCAATCGCTTGCTTGACCTTCCCACCCGTCAGCAAGCGCACCGCAAACCAGGCCAGGAAAAGGGCGCCGACGGAAAACACCACATCGCCAGGCAGCCGCATCCAGACCAGGGTTTCCATGAAGTGCGAATGAATCACTTCAGGTGAGCGCGCAAACCACATGCCCTGGGTGATGCTGGCCCAGGCCTGGTAGATACCGGCTGGCACCAAGGAGATGAACACCATCATGCCCAGACCGATGTTGAGCGACCAGAACATCGGGGCCAGAAGCTTGTCCGACCAAGCCGAACGATCGGACAGGCCGCGCAGGCAAAACAGCAGCAGCCCGATGCCCAGCATGCCATAGACACCAAACAAGGCGGCATGGCCGTGGGCGGCCGTCATGTTGAGCCCCTGCATGTAGTACAGCGCAATCGGTGTATTGATCGAGAAGCCCAGCAGGCCGGCGCCGATGACGTTCCAGAAGCCAACGGCAATGAAGCACAGGATTGACCACTTGTAGGCCTGCACCCAGGGCGCCGATTTGGAGCGCTGGTAGTTGCGATAGGCTTCAACGCCGATCATGGCAAGGGGCACCACTTCAAGCGCAGAGAACATGGCACCAATGGCAATCACGAAGGTCGGCGTGCCGGTGAAGTACAGATGGTGCAAGGTGCCCAAAATGCCACCGAACAAGAAGACGATGGTTTCGAGCACGATCGCACTGTTGGCGGTGCTGGCACGGATCAGGCCCAGACGCGTGAACAACAAGGCAATAACGGCCGTGGCGAACACTTCAAAGAAGCCTTCCACCCACAGGTGCACCAGCCACCAGCGCCAGTACTCGATCATCGAGTAATGCGTGTGCGGACCCCAGGTCAGCGACGTGGCATAAAAACCGCCGATGCACAAGGCGGCCAGGAACACCATGGCAATCAGACCGCGGCTCTCCGATGGCGTCTTCAGCGCCGGCCACAGACCGCGTCCCAACAACGTGACCCAGAACAGCAAGCCAACAAACAGCAGCACCTGCCAAACACGGCCCATGCTGGTGAACTCCAGCCCCTGATTGCCGATCCAGAAACTGAAATCACTGCCCAGGTGTTGCAGGGTGCCAAGCCAGCCGAAGGCGGTGGAGCCCACCACGATGAACAGCAAGGCATAAAACAGCACGTCAACGCCGAGTTTTTGGTACTTCGGCTCATGGCCTGAGATCGCCGGGGCGATGTACAGACCGGTCGCCAGCCACGCAGTGGCAATCCACAAGACGGCAAACTGGGTGTGGATGGTGCGGCTCACCGTGAACGGCAGAATCTGCGCCAGCGGGAAGCCAAAGAAGCTCTGGCCCTCGACGGCATAGTGGGCGGTAATGGCCCCCATGCCGATTTGCACCAGGATCAGACCGATCACCACATAAAAGTACTTGCGGGTCGCCTTCATGGACGGGGTTGGCTTCAGGTCGAACAGTGGGTCGCTTTTTGGCGGCGTCGGGTCGCCCTCTTCTTTACTGACCGAGTGGTAAAAAATCATGCCCGCGATGGCCGCGATCATGAAAATGATGCTGGCGATCGACCAGATACCGGCGCCCGCCGTTGGTGTGTTGTCAACCAGTGGTTCGTGCGGCCAGTTGCTGGTGTAGCTCAGATCGGATTCGCCGGGTCGGTCGGTGGCGGCCGACCAGGCCGACCAGAACATGAAGGCAGGCAAGGCTTGCAAATCTACCTGGTCGGGCAAAGACCCGGCGTTCATTGCATACTGCTCACGCAATTTGTCCAGCGATGGATCGCTGCCAAACAGACTGACGTAATGCGCGACGACTTGGGCCACCGCCTCGGCGCGTTCGGGTGAGAGCGTGATGGTCCCAGTGTCGACGTTAAAGGTGTTGCGGCGCATCTCGCTCTTGAGCCGAGCATTCAATTCGGCCTGTTGCCCGATAGTCAACTGCTCGAAGGGCTTGGCGAAATCACCTTGCGCCCAGACCTCACGCAGTGCCAGCGCCTCGCGATGCAGCCAGTCGGCCGACCAATCGGGGGCGACATAACTGCCGTGACCCCAGACCGACCCGAGTTGCTGACCGCCAGCGGAAAGCCAGGCTTCCTGGCCGCGTTGAACTTGTCCTTCTGAGAACAGAACCTTCCCCTGGGTACTGACAACTTGTTTGGGAATTGGCGGCGCTGTCAAGTAGATCTCTGTGCCGACCCAGCCCAAAACGGCGAAGGACAGTACACAGATAACGGCGAGCCAGGTCCAGAGTTTGCGCGTGGCATGCATGGCAGGATTCCTTTGGATTGAGTTGAAATTTGACAAACGCTGGCGTGTGCCACACGTTATAAGAAGTATTTTATATGCCTTTTATTTAAAAAGGCACTTTAAATGCATCTTTAATTTCAATCAACCCGCTGCCGAGCGCCCCTTCAGCCGCCACCGCGCTGCATGTACAAATCAAAGCGTTTCATGAATGCATAGCGCTGCGCCTCGTCCAGTCCGGCAAAACGAAAGTTCACCAGCAGACGGGGAATCCGCATGAGGGCAATCACACGCGGCTCGGCTGCTTGCCAAGTCAGCCCCAAGGCACCGTCGCCGATGCGCACGCCGGCCGAATGGTCTTGCAGTTTCCAGAAATGGTCGCCAATGGCGTTGGGCAGCCACATCAGCCACTCGGCTTCGGTGCAGCCCATGTCGCGCTCAAAGCGATCGGCATAAAAGGATTGCATGCTCCGGCGTGACTCAGCCGCCAGCAATGGGTGGCCAGATCGCCAGCACATCGCCTTCATTCAGGGTCTGTGTCAAGCGCTTCTCGGGCTCGATGTATTTTCCATTGATCAGCACCAGATGCACCATCTTCGCAGGCAAAGCGAAGGGCTCGATGATCTGGCTGATGCTGGCGTCTAGCGCCACATCGAGCTCAAGCACGTTGCTGTAGCGCGCCTGGGCTGGCAGGTAGTCGGTCAGCGAGGCAAACAGTTTGAAGGTGATCTTCATTGTCAAAAATGTTAGCGTCGCCGTTCATCCTGCGCGCCGGACCAACTGCCTTGCGCCTGGGCGCTGGCCAGGTAGGCTTGCATCAGTTGGGTTGGGTCGTTCATCAGCGTGTCCTTCCAGGCACCCAATTTGACCTGGCCCTCGACCAGGCCACGCATCACACCAACGTGTTCGGTCCAGCCCACGCTGTTGCAACCGATCAGCACGTCGTCCTTGAACTGCAAACTCAAGTGCCGGCCCTGGGCCAAGTCGGTGAGTTCCACATGCTCGCCATCAGGCACGCCATGCCAATCACCAAAGCTGGTTGAAATCAGCCCCAGCGTGTCAAGCACATTGATTTGCGTTACGCCTTTGAGTTCGGCCATGAGCGCTTGGCCGCGGGCAAATGCCACCATGTTCAGTGCGGCCACGCGGGCCTGCTCGGCCGCGTTAGGTTGAATGGCACTCACCACTGCTTTACCCGACACCTTGTCAAAGGCTTCGGAGCAGTCTCCTGCGGCAAAAATGCCCGGCACGTTGGTTTGCAGGTGTTCGTCGGTCAACACGCCCAGCAGACAGGTGACGCCAGAGTCTTTCATAAAGCCGATGGCGGGGCGAACCCCAGCCGCGCTGATCACCAGGTCGGCCTGAATCGTTTTGCCATTGGACAGCCGCACGTTCAAGGGGGTGCCTGCTTCGATCGACTCGACCCGGGTGCCGGTAAACACCTCCACGCCTTTGGCATCCACCCAATCGCGAATCATGCCGCCCGCCGTGGGCCCCATCATGCGCGGCACCATGCGGTCGCCCATCTCCACCACGCTGAGCTTCACGCCGCGGCTGCTTAGCGCTTCCATGATGATGCAGCCGATGAAGCCGGCGCCGAGTTGCAGCACGCGCGCACCGGGCTTGGCCAAGGCCATGATGGCGCGGGCGTCCGCCAGGGTCCAGCAGGTATGCACGCCAGCCGAATCAATGCCGGGAATCGGCGGATGCACCGGATGGGAGCCGGTGGCGATCAGTAGCGCGTCAAACGCAATCGGCTCACCCCCCTCAAGCACTACTTTTTTTGTAGCTACCTGTACTGTATTGACGCGGGCTACAAGCACATTTATCTTCAAGTCTTCGAAGTGCTTCGGACTTTTGCGCAGGTAGGTGCCGCGCTCGTCAATATGGCCCATCAGCAGATAAGGAATGGCCATGCGCGAGTAAGACGGCTCGGGCTCATCCCCAATGAGCGTAATGGTGTCGAGGGGCGCATGCTTGCGGATTGTCTCAGCCGCAATGACACCGGCCGGGCCGGCGCCGAGGATGACGTGATGGGTCATGAATTTGCCTTTTAGTAAAAACGGCCCCTTTCAGAGCCGCTTTGTTGTCAGGGAACGCTTGAAACCTACAGGCTCAGGCGTTCGCGCGTGGCCGCGGTTGGCCGGCCTTCAGTGTCCCAGCCGCGCACGGCGTAGTACTTGGGCATCATCTCGGCCAGCATGTTGACCTTGCCCGTTGCGGGGCCGGTCTTGCAGGCCTCGGTGAGCAGGCGCTTGGGTAGGCTGTCGTCCTTGGCGGTAAAACCGGCGCGGTTGTTGAACTCGCGCTCCATGTTCCAGATGCGCTCACCGATTTTTTCCAACTCTTCGGTGGTGTACTGGTCGCCACAGGCGGCCGAAATTTGCGGCGCCAGATCAGCCAGGCCCCAGGCAAAGGTGGTGAAAACGCACAGGCCGGACGAGTCAAAGGCGGCCGTCGCATCCTGAAAGGCTTTAACCAGTTCTGGCTTGCCTTCATGCTCCAGCGGGTCGGTCTTGACCGGAATGCCCAGCACTTCAGACGCAATCGTGTAGCCGCGCAGATGGCAGCCGCCCCGGTTACTGGTGGCGTAAGCCAGACCGATGCCTTGGATGGCGCGTCCGTCGTAGGCTGGGAACTCCTGGCCTTTGCTGGTCATGCTCAGGTCGGGCTGACCGTACTTGGCCGTCAGGCGCTTGGAGCCTTGGCCGATTTCCTTGCCAAAGCCCCGGCTGTAGATGGTTTCCTCGGTCAGAAAAGCCAGCGCCTCGGCGGAACCAAACGGCGCCTCAATGCCAATCTGCTCTTTGGTCAGCACACCCATTTCATACATTTCCATCACCGCGCCCACGGTGGCACCAAAGCTGATGGGGTCAATCCCTTCTTCGTTGCACAGCATGGTGGCGTATTGCAGGGCTTCGAGGTCTTTCACCCCGTTGGCCGCCCCCAGCGCCCAGGCCGCTTCGTATTCCAGACCGCCCGATGCCCCCCAGTATTGGGGTTTGTTGGCCACGGTGAAGTGGCTCTCGTCCATCTTGCTGATGCGTCCGCAGGCAATGGTGCAGCCAAAGCAGGCCTGGTTGGTGACCAGTTGCTTTTTGCCATCGGTCTTGCGCGGCGTGGCCATGGCTTCGGCCGAGATGTCTTTGGCGCTCTCGAACGCGTTGTCGCGGTGGTTGCGGGTGGGCAGCGCGCCCATCTCGTTGATGACGTTCATCAGCACCTGCGTGCCATAGGCGGGCAGGCCCTGGCCGGTGACGGCGTTGTCAGCCAAAATCTTTTTCTTCTCGGCAATCGCCTTCATGAAGGCCTTAGGGTTGTGGATATTGCCCACCCCTTTGGTGCCGCGCACTGCAATCGCCTTCAGGTTTTTGCTGCCCATGACAGTCCCAACACCCGAGCGGCCAGCCGCTCGGTGCAGGTCATTCACGACCGCGGCATAAAGGACACCGTTCTCCCCCGCCTTGCCAATGCTCGACACACGAGTCAGCGGGTCTTGCAGGCTCTTCTTGAGCATCTCTTCGGTCTGCCACACGCTCTTGCCCCACAGGTGAGCGGCGTCGCGCAACTCGGCAAAATCATCGTTGACGTAGAGGTACACGGGTTTGTCGCTCTTGCCTTCAAAAATAACCATGTCCCAACCCGCCATCTTGAACTCGGCACCCCAGTAGCCGCCCGAGTTGGAACAGGCGATGGCGCCCGTGAGCGGGCTTTTGGTGATGACGGTGTAGCGACCGCCGGTGGCGGCCATGGTGCCGGTCAGCGGGCCGGTGGCCCAGATGATCTTGTTGGCGGGTGACAAGGGATCGACGGTGGCGTCGACCTCTTCGACCAGGTATTTTGAGCCCAGGCCGCGCGAACCGATGTAAGCACGCGCCCAATCCATATTGAGGGGTTCCGACTTGACGGTGCCGGCGGTCAAATCAACGCGAAGAATTTTTCCTGCCCATGACATGGTGATGCTCCTTAAACAGCCGAGGGCTGATTGCCCAATTTATCCGCCCACTGCGCCATCTTGCCCAGGCCGGTCCAGTTGGCGTCGATGAAGGTGATGGCCCCGGTGGGGCAGGCGTCGGCACAGGCCGGCTCGCCGCCGCAGAGGTCGCACTTTTGCACCTTGCCAGTCTCCTGCACGTAGTTGATGGTGCCAAACGGGCAGGCAATGGTGCAGACCTTGCAACCAACACAGGTAGCTTCGTTCACGACTTTGGCGCCGGTGAGCTTATCCACCGTGATGGCTTCCACCGGGCAGGCATGCAGGCACCACGCCTCGTCGCACTGGGTGCAGGTGTAGGGCACTTTCTTTCCGGTGTGGTGAAAGTCAAAAACCTTGATTCGGGATTTGGCGGTGGCGAAAGTGCCGTAGTTCTCAAAAGAACAAGCCATTTCGCACTGCAGACAACCGGTGCACTTGTCTGCGTTGATGTGCAACACCTTTTGCATGTGTGTCTCCTTGGGTAGCGGCACGCCTGATGCAATGCCTATGAAATGAAATACATAGCCATTGTTAGTCGTCTGAGTCACTTGATACCTAGGGGAAACCCCAATCAATCATGCTCAATATCATGAAATTCTCAAATTGCAACAGGGGAGACATTGACGGCGCCCGACCAATTGATCGGCAATTTGAAAATCCAGAATATAAAAAGAAACGCCACCGCAAGGTGGACCCTGCGGTGGCGTTTGAGTTAAGTGAAAAGAAATTACGGCAGTTTCACAGCCTCAATATCAGCCTTGGCGCCGATACCCAATGTTTTGACGAATGAGACATGATGCCCACGCGTGGTAATGTTGTCGTCATGAATGGCAAAACCCACGTTGTACACGCTGCCAACCTTCAAAGATTTGTCATCCGCATTGGTCAAGCCCAGCGGGCGCACCAGCACCACAGTCCACTTTCCGTCCTTCCAGGAGGCAATGGCGTTGTTGTCGGCCGCCGAGCCCTTGGCGTCTTCACGGCTGACGACGTAGTCAGGAATCATGTCGCCCTCTTTCCAACCCGCAGTCGGGTCAAACGGCACGGCATTTTGCTCGCGGATCAGGAAATGATCACCCTTGCGCAACTGGTCGGCCGTGATCGATTTGTAACCGACTTTCTTTGCATCCCACATGAACTTGGGCTCGTGGGTTTTGGCGTCCGCATTGCCGCCAAACATGTCTTTGCCGGCATCGCTCAAGCGCCACTCCATCACGTAGCCATCGTCGGCCATGCCGACTGCGTGGCTGCGGTGGGCACGCCACTGGATCAGGTCTACAAATTTGCCTTCGCCCTTGAGCTTGGCAAGTTCTTCCACCGGTTTGCCGGTTTTCCAGTCGAGCGGGTCGGTGCGACTATCGGGCAGATATTTGCGGACATCGCCTTTCTTGATTGCAGTCAACATCGGATTGGCGGCGACTTCTTCCTTGGTGAACTGCTTGGGCATGTCACGCTGGCCATCATGGCAGGTCAACCAGCAGCCCTGTTGGGCAAACCCGGGCACCTTGCCGTCGTCAATGATGATGGACATGCGGTCTTCGTAAATACCAGGCTGTTTGCCGTCCTGCACCACTTTGTCCAGTTTCGGGAAACCCCAAACCTTCCAGTCCTTGCCGTCAAAGCGCAGGTACTGGTGCTCGCTACCGGGAAAGGGTTGGTCTGTCTTCCATTCGTAGCGCAGGTAAAGATTCGTGGCGTCATAGGCGGCTTGCACACTCAGGTCCTTGTAGCCACTTTTCCCGGCAACCGGCATGGGTTCCAGGGGACCGGCCTTGACCAGCTTGGTACCGAACTCCTTTTCAGCGTCAGCTTCGTCATGACAATAGGCGCAAGCGGTACCGAGCGCGACTTTTTGAGCGCCACCATGGGCCTTGCTGCGCAGCCATTCATAGGAAGACTGTCCTGGGTAAAACAGCGTGATGTTGGCCGTCGGAACCTTGGCCCAGTCAATGTTGACCGGATCGGCCGCAGATACCGGTACTGCTACCGTCAACAGCATGGCTGCGCTGAATGCGGCGGGTATTAATTTCAGGTTTTTCATTCAAAGTCCTTTTTTGCTTATCCGCAAATGACCAAAAAAATACAGAGCAAACCTGCGGCAGACCACGGGGTTGCTCTGTATTAACTTTCTTCCTTTTGTGCCATGTCTGGCACACAGGGCAATCCGCTGCACACTGCAGCCTGAAGCGCCCGATTTGAACCGGGCTTCGACCGGTGAGCGTTTACTTCGGCACGTCGCCCGGTTCTGACTTGACCGTGTAGTCGATGCCGATATCAGCCGGGGCCTTCATCTTGACAACTTTGATGAAGCCGTAGTCCATCTTCTTGTGACAGCTGTTGCAATCGTCAATCACCTTGGTGTAGGCCGTTTCAAATCCACTCAAATCCTTGGCTTGAATTGCCTTGTCCACGGGCGAAAATCTTCCTTCGTAGAAAGACTTCCACACCTTGTATTCCTCAGCTTTCGTCAGCTTGGCAGGGTTCATGGCGCCGTTCATGTACTTCGACATGTAGGCGGCGAGCGCCCAGTTGCCGTCTTTCGCGGCAAAGTACATGTTTTGAAAACGATCACCAACTTCGCGCATGGGAACAGCGAATTTTGGAATTGCACCCTTGATCGCATCGAGTTGCGCTTGCGTGTCAGCATCGGTGGCGGCCAATGCGCCACCGGTGATCGCGAGCATGACGCCTGCCAGCAAGATTTTGCTTTTCTTTGTCAACATACATTTCCTTTTAATTGCGTGTAGATGGAATCCGTCCATGGCGGTTAAAGCACCCCGCCTAAATCAGTCATTCAAGCAATATTGTCCAAATGGCCAACTCACGACAGAGTTGTTTTTATAAATGCAAATCTCATGCCAACGTGAACGGCAATCAAAACAAAGGTTTTGCTTACGTCGAAAGAAGGACCGGAGCCAAAAACTGTCACCTAATATTGACAGTAGTCACTAATCAGTGACAAAACCCCAGCGCCTCATTCGCACGTAAAGATTCTGGCGGGGGATGCCGCTCCGGCGGGCTGCCTCCGACATATTTCCGCCGGCCGCCTGAAACAAAAGTTGCATGTAGTCGCGCTCAAACTTGGTCCGCGCGTCCTGATAGGCCAGCGTCTGCGATGGCATGCCGCTGTCCTGCAGGTCACGCTCGAGTTGGCATTCGCAGGTTGGGCCTAGATGATTGACGTCGATGATTCCGCCAGGCTCCAAGGCGACAACCCGCTCGATGCAATGCTGAAGCTGGCGGACGTTACCCGGCCACAGGCAGGTCTCCAGAGCGCGCACCGCTTGCGGCGTGAAGGGGCCGCATTGCTTGCCAAACTTGGTGTTGTAGCGATCCAGAAAATGCACCGCCAGGCGGATGATGTCACCCGCTCGCTCACGCAGGGGCGGCAGGCTGAGCGCCACCACGTTGATGCGATAGTAGAGATCCTCGCGGAAGCGTCCAGCTTTGACCTCGCCGGCGAGCGGTCGATTGGTGGCGCAGATCAGGCGAAAGTCCGTCTTGCGCGGGTTGGTGCTGCCGATGCGGCAAAAACTGTGGTCTTGCAGCACACGCAACAAGCTGCTTTGCAGCTTGGGGCTCATGTCGGCGATCTCGTCGAGAAACAGGTTGCCGTTGTTCGCCTTCTCGAAATAACCGGGCGTGGCTTGGCTGGCACCGGTAAACGCGCCCCTCTCGTAACCGAACAACAGACTCTCCAGCAAGGACTCTGGCAAACCGCCGCAATTGACCTCCAGGTAAGGCTGGGATGCGCGTTGGCTCCAGGCGTGGATGAGTTTGGCCATGACGTCCTTGCCGGTGCCGCTTTCGCCCTCTAACAGCACTGTCGTATCGAGTGCGGCAACTTCGCGAACTTGCCCCAGTAGCCGCTCCATCGCGGGCGATTGCCCAATGACATCGGGCGCACCCGACTTGATCGCAAGGCGCGTGCGCAGGCTGTCGATTTCACGGTAGGCACTGTCGATCTCAAGCGCTTTTCCGATCACTGCCTCCAGCGCCTCCAGGTCCTCGAACGGCTTGGTCAGGTAATCAAACAAACCTTCGCGCACCGCCGCCACCGCATCGCGTACGTCAGCAAAACCTGTGATCAGAATCGCCACCAGTTTGGGGCGTTGCGCCCGGAATTCGCGCAGCAGGTCGAGCCCTTTGTCCTGGGGCAGGCGCTGGTCCATCAGCACCAGATTGAAATCGATGGCATCAAATAGTTTGCGCGCTTCTTCGCCGTTCTCGGCCAGGTGCACTTGCGCGCTCTTGCGCATCAACTGCTCAATCAGCGTTCGGGTGTAGCGGTCGTCATCTACGACCAGAATTCTGGGTAGCATGTTGTCATTGATCCGGTTGATTTTCTGGCGCCAACTTGTTCTCTGTGGGCAACCAGATCGCAAATTGCGTGCCACCTGCCGGCAAGCTGCTGGCGTTCACATAGCCGCCGTGAACCAGCGCCACGTGCTGCACCACCGGCAGCCCCAGGCCCGTACCGTCGCTTCGGGTCGTAAAAAACGGCAGAAATATCTTGTCCAGGATTTCCGCAGCAATGCCCTTGCCATGGTCGCTCACCGAAAGCACCCAGCCCGGAGCGCCACTGTCGGGGCTCGCCTTGGCATCAAGCTCAATGACGATGGCGCTCGCGCCGTCATCGGCGGTGGCCTGAGCGGCGTTTGTCAGCAAATTGAACAGGGCGTGACGAATCAGGATCGGATCAACCGTGAGAACCACCGATTGCTCAGGCAGGCGGATTTCTACCGTGATTGGCCGCCGCTCGGTCTGGCGAAACATCAGCACCGTCTCCGCAATCACTTCAGCCATCGGCGTCGGCTTGCTCGCAAAACTGGAGACCTTGGAAAACCGCAGCATCGACTGGATGAAGGCATGGCAGTCGGCGCCCGCTCGATGTATCTCCTTGAGCAATTCGCGCGTACGCTCCGGGTCGTCGGCCGAACGGGTAGCCAGTTGAGCCAGGTTCACCACACCGACCAGCGGATTGTTGAGTTGATGGGCGATCTCACCCACCATGGTGCCAAGGGCCGAGAGCTTTTCAATTTGCAGGATGCGCTGATGTTCTGTTCCCAGCCTGAGCAGCTGATGCTCGAGATCATGTTGGCGCCTGTAATCTCGCTCCACCCGATCCAGTGAAAAATAGAACAGGGCCAGCAGACCGGTGCCGGCAAGCAAACTCAACAAAACGACTGCCATGATGGATGTCAAAAACGTCTGCTGCAGGCTCGTAATATCGCGCATCACCACCAGATCGCCAATCCGGCGCCCACTGGCATCGTTGAGAGGAAGCATGGCCAGATGCAATCGGCGATTACCGTCCTTGAAGACCTGCGTCTCGCCCTTGCTCAAACCAGCAAGCATGCTGTCGTTCAGGGCGGCGGGCACTTCGGCAGTGGTCTGCGCCACCATCACCCGGGCGCCAAAGCGATCCCAACTGCCTTGCCGATTGAACAGCTTCAATCCCTGCTGCCACTGTTGCGGCAATATAAAACCCTTGTCAACCATAACAAACAAGTCCATGCCGAGACTGTCGCGAATTTCATCCACAAGGTAACCAATCTCTTCGCCAATCTCAAGGTACCCGAGCAGCCCATCGGCCCCCTGCCAAGGCACCACCAGCCGCAAAGTCAGGGTGCCCAGCGGCCCCAATTCAAGTCCATGCACGGGTTTGCCCTGGTCGCGCGCCTGGATCGTGGTTGAGCGGCTGATCAAGTCGCCGAACTGGCCCGGGCTATGCAATCGCAGCACGTTGACAAGATCGCCACCGTTGAAGTAAAGGTGCGTGATGCGGTGATCAGTGCGCAAGGTGTCGAACAGCGGACCGACTTCGCGCAGCAATGCGTCGCGATCATGGCGCGCGAACGCGCTCTCAATGGCTTGGTTGCCCATCATGGTCCGCAACACCGCCTGCATCAGGTTGGTATCCTTGCTGAGTTTCTGGTCCACCAGCTTCCCTACTGCGGCCACCCGATCCGCCAGCGCACGGTCGCGCACCCGCACCTCCAGAAAGTACGCGGTCGTGACGAACGATGCCAGGATGAAGGCGAGCACGATTGCGAACGGCCAGATGAAGGCGGCCTTGACGCGTCGCGGCTTGGTGCTGAGAACAATTTTTTTCACGACTCAGAGTGTGCCCGAGTCTGGATCGCTCTCCAGACAATACATTAGCAACGCAAAATTCGATAAATTCGGCCACTTGCTTCAAACCATGAATCACACGCCACAACGTCAGCTAGCCGGTTCCAGCGCCACCAACGTGGCACTGCGCCTGGCCGGCATTGCGCAGGCCCGGCGCGCCGCGCTGCTGGACTGCGCCACGCCGCCTGCAGGATCGATTGCACCCGAAGTTGAACGTTCCTGGCAGCGCTGCCTGGGTTGGGGTCTGCGGCCGCACACCGACCACACGCCACGCTTGAAGTCCCCTTGTGGAGCGGACTCATGCTCTAAGTTCAACCGATCAAGAATGGTCAGGCTCACCGGGTCACGGGCAAACTCCTTGACGAATGGGCGGTCGATTTTGAGCACATCCACCGGCAGGTTGCGCAGACAGGCAAATGATGCCAGGCCACTGCCGAAGTCATCGAGCGAGAACTTGCAGCCGCGCGAGCGTCAGGCTTCAATGCAGTGAGGGGCCGTCTGCCGGTTGCTGATTGTCCGGAGAGATTGATGGAGCATGGCTCAATTCGGTCCTGATGCTCGCCCAGCCATTGCAGCGCATGTCTGACCACCCAGCGGTCCATGCTCGACGCCAGCTGATAGCGCTCGGCAGCCGGCATGAACTGCACCGGCGACCGGGATGTCGATGGACTGCGCGAGGCGCGATGCATCTGACTCAGAACCCGAGGTAAAGTGGCTGCTTGCTGGGCGTGCTGGTGCACAGTCGCGAATTTGCACGCGCTGTGCCTTTTGCGCCTTGAGAAGCACGCTTTCCTTTCAAGAACCTGGAGTTTATTGATGACGTTTTCTGTCAGGCATCTGCTGCTCAGCGCTGTGGCGCTGGCTCTTTCTGCCGCAAGTCTGGCCGACCAAGCCCAAATTGCCGTGGCCGCCAACTTTTCCGAGCCCATCCAGGCAGTCGCTGCCGTGCTGCAAAAAACCACCGGCCACACCTTGGCAATCACCGTCGGCTCCACCGGCAAGCTCTACGCCCAGATCAAGAACGGCGCGCCTTTTGATGTGTTTCTGGCCGCCAACGCCACTGCCCCGGTTGCGCTTGAAAAAGAAGGTTTGGCCAAGAGCGGTAGCAGCTTCAACTACGCCAACGGCAAACTGGTGTTGTGGTCAGCGGATGCTGCCAAAGTCGATGCCAAGGGCGACGTGCTCAAGGGCAGCGGCTTTCGCAAGCTGGCCTACGCCAACCCCAAGACCGCCCCCTACGGCGCGGCCGCCGTGCAGGTGATGGGTAAACTGGGCCTGACCACCGCCTTGGCACCGAAACTGGTTCAGGGCGAGAGCATTGGCCAGACCTTTGGTTTTGTGCATACCGGCAACGCCGAGATCGGCTTTGTGGCCCTGTCGCAAGTTCTAGAGGGCGGCAAGCTCAAAAGCGGCTCCCTGTGGCTGGTGCCGCAAGCGCTGTACAGTCCAATCCAGCAAAATGCCGTGCTGCTGCAGCATGGTGCCAATAACCCGGCAGCCGTGGCGTTGATCAAACTGCTGCAAAACCCCAAGATCAAAGACCTGATTCGTTCTTACGGCTACAACATTTAAATGCTGACCTGGCCGAATGTATTCGGCGCCACAAAACACAAGCCATGCTGACTGACTCTGACCTGCAAGCCATTGGCCTGACGCTGCAAGTGGCTGCGCTCACGACAGCAATATTGCTGCTGCTGGGCACACCGCTGGCCTGGTGGCTGGCCCGCACAAAGTCATGGGTCAAGAAACCGATCGCGGCCGTGGTCTCATTGCCACTGGTGCTGCCTCCTTCAGTGCTGGGTTTCTATTTGCTGGTCACCATGGGCCCACACGGCCCACTGGGCCATTGGACGCAGGCGCTGGGCCTGGGTGTGCTGCCCTTTACCTTTGCCGGACTGGTCGTGGCCTCCAGCTTTTACTCGTTGCCCTTTATGGTGCAGCCGATTCAGAATGCCTTTGAAGCCATGGGCACGCGCCCACTTGAAGTGGCGGCCAGCCTGCGTGCTTCACCGCTGGATGCTTTTTTTAGCGTGGTGGTGCCGCTGTGCAAACCCGGTTTTGTCACTGGACTCATCATGTGTTTTGCCCACACCGTGGGTGAATTTGGTGTGGTGCTGATGGTGGGCGGCAACATTCCGGGCGTGACCCGCGTGGTGTCGGTGCAGATTTACGACCATGTGGAAGCCATGGAATATTCAGAAGCGCACCGGCTGGCAGCCGTGATGCTGGGCTTCAGCTTTGTGGTGCTGCTGGCATTGCATATGTTCAACGGCACGCGGCGCAAAGGTGTGGGTTCATGAACCCATCAACAGGTCTGCAACTCAAGGCCCGCCTGCCGCGCGATGGCTTCACACTGGATATTGACCTGGCCCTGCCCGGCCACGGCATCACGGCGCTGTTTGGCGCGTCCGGCTCAGGCAAAACCACCGCCTTGCGTGTGCTGGCCGGGCTCGAACCCAAGGCGCAAGGTCGCATCAGCGTGCAGGGCGAGGTGTGGCAAGACAGCGCACGAGGTGTCTTCAAACCCGTTTATCAACGTGCCCTGGGTTATGTGTTTCAGGAAGCCAGCCTGTTTGAGCACCTGACCGTGCAGGGCAATCTGCAATATGGCTTCAAGCGGACACCCTTGGCTGAGCGCAGTCAAAGCTGGAGCGACACGCTGGACTTGCTGGGCATTGCCCATCTGCTCAAGCGTTGGCCGCGCGAACTCTCGGGCGGCGAGCGCCAGCGCGTAGCCATTGCCCGGGCGCTGGCCACCAGTCCGCGCCTGCTGCTGCTGGACGAACCTCTGGCCGCGGTGGATGCCCCACGCAAGGCCGAAATTTTGCCCTATTTAGAGCGATTGCAGACCGAGCTGCGCCTGCCAGTGATCTACGTCAGCCACGCCATTGACGAAGTGGCGCGCCTGGCCGACCAATTGGTGTTGTTGGATGCAGGCCGGGTCACAGCGCAAGGCCCCACCGCAGAACTGCTGACCCGGCTGGACTTGCCGCTGGCCCATGGCGACACAGCCGGTGCGGTGCTGCGCTGCAGTGTGCAGTCGCATGACGACGACGATCACCTCACGCTGACACGCTTTCCAGGCGGCGAAATGCTCGTCCCGCGCCAAGCCAGGCCGATCGGAACGACCTTGCGCATTCGAGTGGCGGCACGCGATGTCAGCCTGACGCTGCGGCGCCAAAACGACACCAGCATCTTGAACATTCTGGCCTGCACAGTCGCCGCGCTCTCGCCTGACAGCCCTGGGCAAGTGATGGTTTCATTGCGAGCGGGCGACACACCCGTACTGGCCCGCATCACCGCCCGTTCATGCCATGAGCTGGGGCTGGCGCCGGGAAAAGCGCTGTTTGCGCAAATCAAAGGCGTGGCCGTGCTGGGCTGAATATGCTACACAATATGTAGCTACATACGCTTATTCCACGTGGGCTACAGGCCAATTTGTTACAAATTCAAATGAGCTCAGGCTTGGTCCGTCTCCAGCCATTTCTGCACGCTTGGCGCCTGGTAGCTGGCAAACCTGTCGAGCAGCGCATGGGGCTCTGGCTCAACGATCAAGAGCGAACGGTGCGGGGGCTTGAGGAACTGCTCTGCAGCGGCATGATCCAGAAACGTAGTTAGCGCATCAAAGTAACCTGCCACGTTCAGCAAGCCACAAGGTTTGGCGTGGATGCCAAGCTGGGCCCAGGTCCATATCTCAAAAATTTCCTCTAACGTGCCGATGCCACCGGGCATGGCGATGAATCCGTCAGACAACTCGGCCATCAAGGTCTTGCGCTCGTGCATCGATTGGGTGATGTGCAGCTCGGTCAGGCTTTTGTGCGCCACTTCTTTGCGCGCCAGGGCCCGCGGGATCACGCCCACAGCCCGCCCGCCAAATTCCAGCACGGTGTCGGCAATCAGCCCCATCAAGCCAATGCTGGCGCCGCCATAGACCAGGCCCAAATTCCGGTCCACCAGCGCCCGCGCCAATGCACGCGCACCATCGGCATAAGCCTCAAGCCGCCCCGCACTGGAGCCGCAGTAGACGCAAATGTTGTTCATGCCACGCGCTTGAGCACCTCGGCCACGCAGCGTTCAATGCCGATGAACACATCGCTCAGCTTAGCGTCGTCAAACATATAGGCTGGCGTGGTGATGAGCTTGTGGGCTTCGTCGATCACGATCTCTTTGGCATTGGGCGTGTTCTGGTTCTTCTGGCCGAGTTGTGTCAACGCGCTAGCGCAGCCGGCATCGTTACCCAGGGTCATGGCCGCACTGTCCATGGACTGACTCAGCGTCAGCGCGACCAGCGCCGGCGCAATGCAAATCGCACCGACCGGCTTCTTGGCATCAAAGAAGCCGCGCACAAAGGCCGCCACGTCTGGGCGCACGTCGGCATCCGCGCCCTTGAAGGCAAACGAACAATGGTTTTTCGCCACCCCAAAACCGCCCGGCATGACCAGCGCGTCATAGTCTTGCACCTTGGCCTTGGCCAGATCCAGACACTGGCCCACGCGGGCGATGCGACTGGACTCTTCCAGAATATTGCGCTGGGCACCTGCCACCGGCTCACCGGTGATGTGGTTGATGACATGGAACTGCGGCGCATCAGGTGCAATGCACTGGTAGGCTGCGCCGTGCTGGTCCAGCGCCAGCAGGGTCAGCACCGCCTCGCGCACTTCAGAGCCATCAAGGTGGCCGCAGCCCGCCAGCAAAACTGCAATTTTGGGGGTCTTTGACATCAGGTTCTCCAGTAATTTGAAATGATTATCCTGCGCACGCCATCGACTTCACAAGGGGTACTTTGGCAGCCAGGGTGATCCAGACGCAGGCGGTCACAATATTGAGCTCGGCCAGTCAACTCCATGGTTCCCGTTTCATGCCCACCGCTTCTGTCAAAACACAAGACCCTCAGCCGCCACCTATCTCCGTGCTGTCACTCTCCATCCCGGTCGCGATGGGCTACGTGCCACTGGGCATGGTGTTTGGATTCTTGTTTGTACAAGCAGGCGCCTCCTGGTGGCTGGCGCTGCTGGCCAGCATCTTCGTTTTCGCCGGTGCCGCGCAATTCATGATGATTCCGATGCTTAGCCTGGGCTTGCCGGTCGCCTCCATCGCGCTGGCCACCCTGGTGGTGAACTTGCGCCATGTGTTCTACGGCCTGTCGCTGCTGGACAAACTGCCCGCCAAACCCTGGGCACGCTGGTATCTTGTGTTTGCCCTGACCGACGAAACCTACTCGGTGCTCACGACCTTGCCGAATGGCACCAGCACGCGCCAGATGGTGGCTGTGGCGCTGTTGAATCAGGGCTGGTGGGTGCTGGGCACGCTGATCGGGGCTTTGATTGGCACGCAAGCCCAAGTGCCACTGGTTGGGCTGGACTTTGCGCTGGCCGCCTTGTTTGCGGTGCTGGCGGTGGAACAGTGGCGCAGCGCCGACTCCAGCGCACCGCTGTGGGTCGCGCTGCTGAGCTACGCTGCTGCCCAGGCCGTGGCGCCGCAACAGGCGCTGCTGGTCGCCATAGCGTTAAGCGTGCTGGCCGGGCTGTTCTGGCCGGGGTCGGCGCGCAAAGAGGTATCACCTTGATCAACTCGCCTTACGCGCTGGGTGTGCTGGCGGCCATGGCCGTCGTCACCTTCGGCCTGCGCGCCCTGCCCTTTCTGGCGGCGCGCTGGCTGCAGAGCCATCCGCTGGTGCAACGCCTGGGTCGCTTTCTACCGCTGGCCATCATGGCGCTGCTGCTGTTGCACACGCTGGTCGGCAGCGCCCGCCTAAACCCGTCGGGGCCGTGGGCCGAACTCGCGGCGGTCGCGACCGTGGTGGCGCTGCAATGGTGGCGCCGCCACGCACTCTTGAGCATTCTGGCGGGCACGGCGCTGTATGTGTTGCTGCGCAATCCGGGTCTGCTGGCCTGAAACACTACAGTTGCAGCATGCACACAAGCGACCCAACACCTGCCTCTACCTTGCTGGACTCCGCCCAGACGGCGGCCCGTCTGCCCTACCCGCTGCTGATCAAAGAGCTGGCTCGGCTTCTCTGCGACCCATCTGTGCAAGTGCCAGCGCGCCTGGTGCAGCCGCTACCCGGCGGCGCTTGCCTGTTTGTCATGCCCGCGACGGATGCCCGCACCGCCATCACCAAGCTCATCACCTTCACGCCTGCCAACGCAGGCCGTGGCCTGGCGACGATTCAGGGCGACGTGGTGGTGTTTGACGTGGCAACGGGCCAGCGCAAGCTGATCCTGGACGGCCCCACGGTGACGGCGCGGCGCACCGCCGCCGTGTCCGTGCTGGCGGCCCAGCGGCTCGCGCCCAACACCCTCGGACCGCTGCTGATTGTGGGCGCAGGCGTGCAAGGCCGGGCCCACCTGGAGGCTTTTGCCGAAGGCTTGGGCGTCAAGGAAGTCATGATTTCGTCGCGCAGCGCCGCCAGTGCGCACGCGCTGGCGGCGCAGGCGCAGGCGCTGGGCCTGAAGGCGCGCGTGGTCACGAACGCCGATGCGGCGCTGGCCGAGTGCCCGCTGGTCGTCACCTGCACGCCGGCCAGCGCCGTGGTGCTCAGCACCCTGCCGCGCAATGACGCCTTTGTGGCCGCCGTGGGCGCGTTCACACGCCAAATGGTGGAATTGGGGCCAGAGTTATGCCGCTACGTTGCTGCCCACGGCACTCTGGTGGTGGACACGGTGGATGCCCAACACGAAGCCGGCGACCTGCTGCAGGCGGGGCTCGATGTGACCCGCTTTGCCAGTCTGGCTGACGTGATTCGCGCCGACGCCTTCGTGGTGAACGGGCCGGTGCTGTTCAAGAGTTGCGGCTGGGCCGGCTGGGATCTGGCCGCAGCCAGGACAGCATTGCACGGGCTGAAAGGTTAAGGCCTTGGTCCGCCAGCTTGTGGTGCAGCGCTTGCCGACTGATCCCCAAGCAGCGCGGCCCCGGCGACACATTGCTTAACGCAACAACTGGTATTGCAACAGGTAGGTGCCGGCCCCCGCCAGGTAACCGACCAGGGCCAAGCCACCTATTTTTTTGACGTACCAAAAGAACTGGATTTTTTCCAGTCCCATGGCGGCAACACCCGCTGCGGAGCCGATGATCAGAATCGACCCCCCTGTGCCCGCACAGTAGGCCAAAAACGCCCAGAAGAAGTGATCCGGCGGATACTGGGACAGGCTGTACATGCCCATGGCGGCCGCCACCAGAGGCACGTTGTCCACCACCGCGCTGGCCACGCCGATGATCATCACGATGATGTCCAGTCGACCTACCGCCTGGTCCAGCCACGCTGCCAGCGCGGTCAGCACATGCGCGTGTTCCAGTGTGGCAACCGACAGCAAAATACCAATAAAGAACACCAGCGAACCCATGTCTATCTTGCTCAAGGCATGCACCAGGGTCAGGTGGCGCTTGGCATCGTCTTCTTCGTGGCGGTGCAGCAAGTCTCCCAGCACCCACAAAATGCCCAGACCGAACAAGATGCCCAGAAACGGCGGCAAGTGGGTCACGGTTTTGAATGCTGGCACAGCCACCAAAACGCCAAGTCCCGTGAAAAACATCAGGTTGCGCGCGAACGCAGTGCTGCGCAGCCGGCCCGGCTCACGCGCCCGCTCAGGCGCCACCACACCCTGCCCGCGCAACACAAAGGCCACAACGCCCAGCGGCACCAGCAGGCTCACCAGCGAAGCCAGTAACACCGATTTGATGATGGCCAGGCTGGTGATCTGCCCGCCAATCCACAGCATGGTGGTGGTCACGTCACCAATCGGCGACCAGGCCCCGCCAGAGTTGGCGGCGATGACGATGATGCCGGCAAAAAACAGCCGGTCTTCGCGCTTGGCCAGCAGCTTGCGCATCAGGGAAATCATCACGATGGTGGTGGTCAGGTTGTCCAGAATGGCGCTGAGAAAAAACGTCACAAAACCCACCAGCCACATCAGGGTCGACAGCCTGGAGGTTTTGATGCGCGTGGTGATGATCTCAAAGCCGTTGTGCGCATCCACCACCTCCACAATGGTCATCGCCCCCATCAGGAAGAAGATGATCTGCGCCGTCCCCATGAGGGACTCGCCAAGCTGTTCGCTCACCAGATGGGCGTCCCCCATCGACAGCGCGTAAATCGTCCACAGCAGGCCCGCGCCCACCAGTGCCGAACCAGACTTGTTTATTTTGAGCGGGTGTTCCAGCGCAATCGCCGCGTAGACGATCACAAAAATGGCAATCAGTGCAGGGGCGGCTTGGGCAATGAGGCTGGGGGCAAGGGACATGGTCGGATTTTCTCCGCGTGGCGGCCCGACCAGCGCGTGAACCTGTCACACCACAACACGCAGGGTGAACACCCGGCCTGATTCTAGATGCACTTTGTGGCATCGCCGCCTGCAGCCCGGCGTGCGCCCAGGCTGACGGTGATGCGGTGCGCGGGCTTACTTCGCCGCGTTCGGAAAAAACAACTGCTCGCCGCCAATCCTGTAGCTGGCAATCACGTTCTGGCCGGCCGCTGACGTGAGCCAGTCGACAAACCTCTGACCGTCTGCCGCCTTCACATGCGGGTGCTTGGCCGGGTTGACCAGCATCACGCCATATTGGTTGAAGAGTCGCTTGTCGCCTTGCACCAATATTGTCAGGTCACCGCGGTTTTTGAAGTTGAGCCAGGTGCCGCGGTCTGTCAACGCATAGGCATTGGTGCTGTAGGCCATGTTCAGCGCCGGGCCCATGCCGCAACCGCAGGACTTGTAGCCGCTGCCTTGCTTGTCGGTGAGGTCCGCCATCTCCCAGAAGCGCAGTTCAGCTGCGTGGGTGCCACTTTTGTCGCCGCGTGAGATGAAGGGGCCGTTGGCTGCCGACAATTTTTTAAGTGCCGCCACGACGTCGTGGCCCTTGACGTTGACCGCGTCGCTGGCCGGTCCGACCAGCACGAAATCGTTGTACATGACCTCAGAACGTTTGACGGCAAAGCCCTCATTCACCACCTTTTCTTCAGCCACCTTGTCATGCACAAACAGCACATCAGCGTCGCCGCGACGTCCCATGTCGATGGCCTGGCCGGTGCCCACTGCGACCACTTTGACGTCAATGCCGCTGACCTTTTTGAACTCGGGCAGCAGCACTGAGAACAAGCCTGATTGCTCGGTGGAGGTGGTGGAGGCCACCACGATGGACTGCGCCTGGGCGCTCACCGATACCCCCAAAACAGCTATGCTAACAATAGCTACTTGCGCATACTTCATAAGGGCTAGAGGCCTAAAACACCTAAATTCTTGCACGCTATTCACACCGATTCTCCTTTGACAAACAAATGGGCGGCCGGGTACTGCTGTTGCAGCAGAGTTCCAGCAAAAAAATCACTCACAGGCAAATCCGCCAGCACGCGGCCGTGCTCCAGGTAGATCACCCGGCTGGCCAGGCGCTTGACCTGGCCCAGGTTGTGGCTGGCAAAAACCAGCGTCATGGCATCGGTCCCGCTGGCAAATTCTTCCATCAGTGCCTCCACCTCGCGCTTGGCGTGCGGGTCCAGGCTGGCGGTGGGCTCGTCGAGCAGCAACACCTGCGGCTGCAACGCCCAGGCACGCGCCATGGCGACGCGCTGCTGCTGCCCGCCCGAGAGCTGGCGCGCATTGCGCTGCGCCAGTTCGCTCAATCCGACCCGCGCCAACGCCGACAAGGCCAAGGCCTTGGCCTCACCCCAGGGCGTGCCATGCAGCCACAGGCCCAGCGCGATATTGGCCTGCACCGTTAAGCGCATCAAGTGAGGTTTTTGAAACAGCATGGCCTGGCGCAGCGCCGGGTCATGCTGAATCTCCCCGGTGGTTGGCGCTGCCAACTTGTGCAACAAGCGCAGCAGCGTACTCTTGCCGCAGCCGTTGGCGCCCACCAGCGCGACCCGTTCACCCGGCGCCACCGACAGCGTCACGTCGGACAAGGCTCGCACCGGCGACGCGGTGCGGCCGAAATGCACGCTCGCACCCGACAGCGCAAACACAGGTTTCAAGGTCGACACCTCACGTCCCGCAGCGAGTTCCGTCATGCAGACGATCCGGGCGTGAGCGCAGCCGCTGGACCGACTGCCAGCGGGGCTGACACAGGGGCGTGACCGCCCGCGTCATGCTCCGAGCGCTCGCGCCAACGCCGCAGCAGCGCGATTACCCCATTGAGCAGCAGCACGACACCGAGCAGGATCAGCCCCAGGCCCAGCGCCAGCGGCAAATCCCCTTTGCTGGTCTCCAACGCTATTGCCGTGGTCATGACGCGGGTAAAACCATCAATATTGCCCCCCACAATCATCACCGCGCCGACTTCAGAGACAGCCCGGCCAAAGGACGCAATCACCACCGTGAGCAGCGCGTAGCGCTCGTCCCAGGCCAGCAACAGGCTGCGCAGCAGGGGTTGCGCACCCAGCGATTGCAGCTGTTCGCCGTGCAAATTCTCGGCATCCTCAACTGCCTGGCGCGTAAGCGCCGTGACGATCGGCAGCACCAGCACGGCCTGCGCCAGCACCATGGCCTTGAAGCTGAACAGCCAACCCAAATAGCCCAAAGGCCCGGTGCGTGACAGCAGCAGGTAGATCAGCAAACCCACCACCACCGAGGGCACGGCCAGAAACGTGTTCAGCAGCGTCAGCACGGCGCCGCGACCGGTAAACCGCGTCACACCCAGCCAGGCACCCAAAACCAAGCCCAGGGTGCACGCCATGGCACAAGCGATGGCGCTCACCGCCAGCGATCGGCCCACGATGGTGAGCAAGCCAGCGTCCATGGCGGCGATAAGCTGCAACGCCGTGGCGGCGCTTTCGGAAAAGGAAGTCACAGGTTGAGTTTCAAGTGGTCGGACCAAGAGCTGCAGGACGCAGGGACAAGTTGCGGTATCGTAGCCACCGATCCAATTCCTGGCGATATGAACCACTGTGCATAGGCTCCAACTCCACTACACCCTCTCGCGCACAAGCACGCCGGCCCAGGTGCGCAACCCTTTGATCGACTTGCTGCAGGCGGTGTCCATGCAGGGCTCCATCTCGGCTGGCGCACGCGCGCTGGGCTTGAGCTACCGCCACGTTTGGGGCGAACTCAAGCGCTGGGAGAATGAACTGGGCCATGAACTGGTGCTTTGGGAGAAAGGCCAGAGCGCGCGCCTGAGCGACTTTGGAAACAAACTCATGTGGGCCGAGCGCCAGGCACAGGCGCGGCTGGCACCGCAAATTGAAGCGCTGCGCGCCGAGCTGGAGCGCAGCTACGCACTGGCCTTTGATGACAGTGTGCAGGTGGTCACGCTGTATGCCAGCCACGATGCCGCCTTGTCACGCCTGCGTGAGTTTTCGCTGCAAGTCGGTGGCCCGGTCAAATCAATTTCAATAGCTACTCATGCAGGTACGACGGGGGCTACAGCCATAAAAGGCTCAAAAGATACCGGCGAGATCAACCAGCCAACCCAGCGCCTGCACCTGGACATCCGCTTCACCGGCAGCGTCGACGCGATCCGCGCCCTGAATGAAGGTCGCTGCGTGATGGCAGGCTTTCATACGCTGCTGGGCACCGGCAAAAAAACATTGACCGAGCGCACTTACAAACCTCTGCTGCAACCGGGTCAACACAAGATCATCGGCTTTGCCCAGCGCACCCAAGGGCTGATGGTCACCAAAGGCAACCCGCTGGGCCTGCACAATTTGCAGGACGTGGCGAGCCAGGGCGCCCGCTTTGCCAACCGAACGCTGGGTTCCGGCACGCGAGTGGTGCTGGACGAATTGCTCGCCCAGTGCGGCATGACCGCCACCGACATCCTAGGCTACGAGCGCACCGAGCCCTCGCACGCCGGCGCGGCCCAGGCCGTGGCTGCGGGTCAGTGCGACGCCGCTCTGGGCATCGCCGCCGCGGCGCAGCAAGCGGGGTTGGACTTTGTACCGCTGGCCAACGAGCGCTACCACCTGGTGTGCCTCAAGTCAGCACTGGCTCAACCAGGCATTCAAGGCCTGCTGCAACTGCTGCAAACACCCGCGTGGCAGACCGCTGCCGCCCAAATTCCCGGCTATTCGGCGACCGCAAGCGGCGAGGTGCTCTCCATGCGCCAGGTCTTGCCGTGGTGGGACTTTGCGCGACAAAAGCGACCTTGAAATCGGGCTCAGCCACCGGTGTTTGCCCTGATCAATTGAACACGACGACGTCAGGTTGATTTCAATTTCAACGGGTGACCCTGCACCCCTGAATGACTACTGATTGAGCGCAACTGTGCTGCGTAAGAAGTCAAGCGGCTGGCATTCTCCTGTTGTGCTTGCCGACCAAGTGCGGTCGGACACGTTATCCAGTGTGAGTGGCCGCCGTAGGCACTACACCAGCCATACGTTTTCTTGACATTGATTGCTGGACAATAAACATGACAAGTTCAGCGTTCCAAACACCCCTTTTCATAATGCCAGGAGCGTGTTCAAGAAAAAACGACGGTTTGCTGGTTGGTCCAAGCCGATCAGATGCAGCTTATGTTGACCAGCGGCGATGCAATGCAGGCCCAGCATTTTTTTGAATGCAAGTCTCTACAGCTACAGATAACCACCTGACACTGTGTTTTGCTGACCTTGCGGCACTTGTTTTGAGGTGCGTACGACCCCTTTGTAATGTCGAAAAATTTGACACCTGATCGCTCATCGTTGGTTGCCGCGTTTGCATTCCCCCCGAGCCACAGCTGCGACTGGGCTATTGGCATAAGTTTTGCGTCTCGCAACCACGGGCGTTAGCACCCTGCTGGGTCCGACTGCTGCCACCGGAGGTTTTCACCATGCCATTGAATTCGTTCTTCGTGCTCCGGCTCTGCCGCCGCCTTGTTGTAGCTGTGGCACTGGCCTCGGCACTCGTTTGCGTTGCCTCTGCTACCACCGTCGTGGTGACGGGCAGTCTTCAGAGCGAACTGGGGTGCGCCAGTGACTACAACCCGGTCTGTGTCCAAAGCGCCTTCGCCTACGACGTCACCGATGACGTTTGGCAAGCCACGTTCGATCTGCCTGCCGGCAACTTTAGCTATTTTGCAGCCCTTGACGGCAGCTTTGCGGTGACCTATGGGGCAAACGGGAAGACAGCCTTGGACCCGATCGGCCTGAGCCTGGCTGCTGGACGTGCCGTCAAGTTCTACTACGACGACAAGACGCACTGTAAGCGCGCGGCGAACCCATCTTGAACGTTGATCGATAACGCGGCAGTCTTGGAGTTTTCCAAGGAGACTGAAAGTCATGACGAGCAAGAAATTCAATCGAGAGCAAATGCAGCGCTGCCTCGATGTACTGGAGCAGTTGGCGCAAAGCGGGCTCAGCACGCAAGATTTTGCCCAAACCCACGGGGTCAGCTACGGCCAACTCCGAGCCTGGCAGTCACACGCACCACGCTGGCGGGCGCAACTGGCAGATTTGGCTTACGTGGCGCCTGCACGACGCAAATCCACCAACCGAGATGGATTTATCCAAGTCAAGGCTGTCAACACCCACCAACCGGGGCCCCCTGCTGACCTGGTGTGCGCAACCCACGCCTTGCCCAGCATTCGCATCGACTGCAGCCAAGGCGCTCGCAGCGTCGTGCTGCACTGGCCCGCTGAGGCGCCGGTGCAATGCGCCCAATGGCTCAAGGCGTATTTGGCATGATCCGCATCGATACGATCTGGCTGGCCCTGGGCGCCAGCGACCTGCGCGCTGGCATGGACACCTTGCTGGCCCGCGTGGTGCGCGAGATGCAAGGTGGCGCGCGCATCCACACCGCCTACGTCTTTGCCAACCGGGGCGCCACCCGACTCAAAGTTCTGGTGTACGACGGCGCAGGCCTTTGGCTATGCACCCGGCGACTGCAGCAGGGCCGCTTTATCTGGCCAAACGGGGACGCCGCAGACGCTGCGCTGACGATTACTGCGGCGCAATGGGATTGGCTCATCGCCGGGGCGCCGTGGCAACATTTGAACGCCCGACAAAACATCACCTTGGTCTGAACCGGCAGCAGTTTTACTGATCACTTCGAGGGGCAATTTGCCCCTCGATTTACGTCCGATTTCAACCTCATTTCGCCCCTGTTTTTTAGCCCCTGTCCATTGGAGAAAGTCCCAATTTCTTCGCGCACGCGCGCGAGGCACAATTGGCCTCATGCTCGAACCCGCCGATCTGCTCCAACTCGACGCCCTCAGCGGCGAAGCAGCCCGCCAGCACGCGCGTCAACTCATTGAGCGCCTGGGTACGCAGCTCACCAGCGCACAAACCAAACTGAAGTTCGAGCAAGCCAGAAACCAGGCTTTGAACATCGAGGTGATGCGTTTGAAGCACTGGCGCTTTGGGTCTTCGAGCGAGAGCATGGACAGCGTGCAGGCCCAGCTTTTTGACACCAAGCTCGAGACAACGCTGATTGAGGAGTTCAAGGCCGAAGACCGGGCTGCCGACCAGGCCCGCAAGCCACCCGCAGTCAAACGCCAGGCCAAACGCCAGCCACTGCCCGCCCAGTTGGAGCGTATCGAGCACCACTACGAGATTGAGCCCGCTGTGTGCGCGCTGGGTCATGCCTTGAAGCGCATTGGCGAAGAAATCAGCGAGCAACTCGACTGCGTGCCGGCCCAGTTCTTTGTGCACCGTCACATTCGCGGCAAATACACCTGCGCCTGCTGCCAAACCGTGATGGCTGGCGCCCTGCCAGCGCAGATCATCGACAAAGGCATCCCGGCTGCGGGCTTGTTGGCCCAAGTGATCATCGCCAAGTTTGATGACCATTTGCCTCTGTTTCGCCAGGAAGAAATCTACCGCCGCTCTGGCGTATTTGTGCCCCGCTCCAGCATGGCGGGTTGGATCGGCCAGTGTGGTGTGCGTCTCCAACCCTTGGGGCAGGCGCTGTGCCAGCATCTGCTCAATCAGGGCGTACTGCACGGCGACGAGACGCCGGTCAAGTTGTTGCAGCCGGGTTTGGGCAAAACCCATCAGGCCTATATGTGGGCCTGGCGCACCAGCGATTTATGCACCCTTGAGCGGGGCGTGGTGTACGACTTTGCCAAAAGCCGTGCCGGGGAACATGCGCGGCGCATGTTGCAAGACTTCGATGGCACGTTGGTGACGGATGATTATTCGGGCTACAAGGCGTTGTTCCGGGCGGGCAAGGTGCAGGAGGCTGGGTGTTGGGCGCACGCGAGGCGCAAATTCTTCGAGGCCCACAAGCTCAATCGCAGCGAGATTGCCAAACTGGCCTTGGACTCGATCGGCAAGCTGTACGAGATTGAGTGCGAAGTCAAAGCACTCGATGACTCACAACGTCTGGCGATCAGACAGGCGCGCAGTAAACCGCTCCTGCAAGAGTTCAAAACGTGGCTGATGAGCCAACGCCGACAGCTGGTCAGCGCCGATGTCACGGCCAAGGCGATTGACTACACGCTCAAGCGCTGGGGGGCATTGATCGTGCACGTCAATGATGCGCGCGTGCCGGTGGACAACAATGCGGTGGAAAACATGATGCGCCCGATCGCCTTGGGTCGCAAGAATTGGTTATTCATCGGCTCCCAGCAGGCGGGTGAGCGTGCGGCCACGCTGATGAGCTTGATCGAGTCGGCCAAACTTAACGGGCACGACGCCTGGGCCTATCTCAAAGACGTGCTAACCAAGTTGCCGACCTGGCCTAACTCACGCCTGGCGGAACTGCTGCCGCACCGCTGGGTTGCACCCGCCTCTACCTGATCGCTTTCGCAC
>JBBQQX010000034.1:0-33388 GCA_038215405.1 Burkholderiales bacterium | reverse complement strand
CCGATCAAACTTAGGGCCACCGCGTGGCACGACTGCAAGTCAGTCCGCTGCGCGTCTGTCCTGGCCCGGCGCCATAGCATGATCAGTCGCTAACAGCATCCAAAAAATACTGAAGCGTCCATCAGAGACCGTTAAAACATGGCAACCGGTCCGGAACACGCGGAACTCATGTTTGTGCTGTAGCGGCGCAAAAATTGTGCATTCTGCCAAGCTTGCTGCTGCCTCAGTGCCAAAACCCCTCTGGTTTCTACTTATAATGCGAGGCTTTTGTGACAAATGTCGCGTGTAACCTGCGTGTAATTTGAGAGGTCAATAATCATGTCGGTCTCCGAATTTGACGCAGAAGAGTTGGACGAGTCGGGGTTCAAGCCTCTCAGCGCCGAAGAAGCGCAGGCGCTGCGACAACGCAACCCGCCACTGTCGCCCTGGCGCGTGGTGCTCTGGCAGGCCGGTGTGGGTTTTCTGGTGGCCTTGCTGGCTTGGGGCTTGACGCAAAACCGGGTGGCCGGTGTGTCGGCGGCTTATGGTGCGATGGCGGTGGTATTGCCCGCTGCATTGTTCGCGCGGGGTCTGTTGCGGCAACGACTTGCCGCCAATTCGGGCGCTGCCTTGAGTGGTTTTTTTGTGTGGGAAATGGTCAAGATTGCCGTGACCGTGGCAATGCTGGTGCTTGCCCCAAGGCTGATTTTGAATTTGAACTGGCTGGCGCTGCTGGCTGGTTTCGTGGTGACGATGAAGGTGTACTGGGTGGCCATGTGGCTGCGCCCGGCGCGCCGCGATCCAATTAACAAGAATTGACTGACTGGTGAAATATGGCTGCTGAAAACGCTGAAGGACATGCACAAACGGCTGGAGAGTACATCCAGCACCACCTGCATCATCTGCAAAAGAACTTTTCTTTTGAAAACGTTGAGCAGCACAGCATTGTCGATTTCAGTGTCTTTAATCTGGATTCGCTGATCTACTCCATCTTGCTGGGCGCTATTGCTTGCTTCTTTTTGTGGCGCGCGGCCAGCAAGGCCACTTCCGGCGTACCCGGGCGTTTCCAGGCGGCGGTTGAAATTCTGGCAGAGATGGTCGACACCCAGGCCAAGGGCGTGATCCACAACGCCACCAGCCGCAAGCTGGTCGCGCCGCTGGCGCTGACGGTGTTTGTCTGGATTTTCCTGATGAACGCGATGGACATGCTGCCGGTCGACGCCATTCCGGCGCTGTGGCACGGTGTGGGTCCGACGCTGGGCTACATGAACTACATGCGCGTGGTGCCGACCGCCGATCTCTCGACAACCCTGGGCATGTCGGTCAGCGTGCTGCTGGTGTGCCTGGTCTACAACGTCAAGATCAAGGGTCTGGGCGGCTGGATTCACGAATTGCTGTCGGCACCCTTCGGCGACAAATTTTTCCTGTATCCGATCAATCTGCTGATGCAATTGATCGAGTTTGCAGCCAAGACCGTATCGCACGGCATGCGACTTTTTGGCAACATGTTTGCCGGTGAGCTGATTTTCATGTTGATCGCCTTGATGGGCGGCACATGGGCCTGGCAGTTCAACCCCATGTCGGGTTGGTTCTGGCTGGGATTTGGGCATGTGATTGCGGGAACTGCCTGGAGCATTTTCCACATTCTGGTGATCACGCTGCAAGCCTTCATCTTCATGATGTTGACGCTGATTTATGTGGGGCAAGCCCACAGCTCACATTGATCGTTTAACCGCTTTCTTTTTTCTTTTCTTTTCTTTTTCTTTTCTGTACTTTAGGAGCAATCATGGAAAACATTCTCGGCCTCGTGGCACTGGCTTGCGGCATCATCGTTGGCTTGGGCGCCTTGGGCGCCTCCATCGGCATCGCGCTGATGGGTGGCAAATTTCTGGAGTCCTCAGCACGTCAGCCTGAACTCATGAATGAACTGCAAACCAAGATGTTCATTTTGGCCGGTCTGATCGATGCCGCCTTCCTGATCGGTGTGGCGATTGCCCTGCTGTTTGCCTTTGCCAAGCCTTTCGCCATCTAAGTTTGCTTAAACTTTCACGCTTGAAAGGGAATAAGCAGTGAATATCAATTCAACCCTGTTCCTGCAGGCCATCGTCTTTGCGATTCTGGTGTGGTTCACGATGAAATTCGTGTGGCCGCCGATCACAAAGGCCTTGGATGAGCGGGCGCAGAAAATAGCCGACGGCCTTGCGGCCGCCGACAAAGCCAAGTCCGAGCTTTCTTCCGCCAACAAGCGTGTCGAAGCCGAGCTGGCCGTGTCGCGCACCGAGACGACCGCGCGCCTGGCCGATGCGGACCGTCGCGGTCAGAGCATCGTCGAAGAAGCCAAGGCCAAAGCCACCGAAGAAGCCAACAAGATCATTGCGGCTGCCAAGGTTGAAGCCGAGCAGCAAAGCAACAAGGCGCGTGAAGTCTTGCGTGAGCAAGTGGCGGCGCTGGCGGTCAAGGGTGCGGAGCAGATTCTGCGCAAAGAGGTCAATGCCAACGTGCACGCTGACTTGCTTGGCCGCTTGAAGCTGGAACTGTAAGAGCGCAACCATGGCTGAACTTGCCACTATTGCCCGCCCTTACGCCGAAGCCTTGTTCAAGGCTTCGTTATCCGACCTCGACGCCGCGGCGCTTTGGGTCGAAGAACTCGAAGCGATTGCCAAGAACCCGCAGTTGCTTCAGTTCTCCGACAACCCAAACGTCACAGCCGCCCAGGTGTTTGACTTGGTTGCCGGTGTCGCCCAGAGGCCTTTGCCAGCGATGGCACAGAACTTCTTGCGTACCGTGATTGAAAACGGGCGCTTGAGTGCCTTGCCGCAAATCGCGGCGCAGTTTCGCGCGATGAAGAACGCCCAAAGCGGTTCTTCGGACGCGGTCGTGTACAGCGCGTTTGCCATTGACAGCGCGGCCCTGGCCGATCTGGCGGCAACGCTGGAGCAGCGCTTTGCGCGCAAGCTCAATGTGTCGGTTCAATTGCAGCCTGAATTGATCGGTGGCATTCGCGTGGTGGTGGGGGACGAGGTTCTTGACACTTCTGTCAAAGCCCGTCTGGAACAAATGAAAGTGGCATTGATCGCTTGAGGCACACGCCTCTCGTTGTCGGGCCCATTTAACGAAAGAAGGAAAGAGTCATGCAACTCAATCCCGCAGAGATTTCTGAACTGATCAAGAGCCGTATTGAAGGCCTGACAGCCACCGCGAACATTCGCAACCAGGGCACCGTGGTGTCCGTGACCGACGGCATTGTCCGCATTCACGGCCTGTCTGACGTGATGCAGGGCGAGATGCTCGAATTCCCGGCCGACGCCGAGGGCCAGCCCAGCTACGGTCTGGCGCTGAACCTGGAACGTGACTCGGTCGGCGCCGTGATCCTGGGCGCTTACGAGCACATCTCGGAAGGCAATACCGTCAAGTGCACCGGTCGTATTCTGGAAGTGCCGGTCGGTCCCGAACTCAAAGGCCGCGTGGTCAATGCGCTGGGTCAGCCGATTGACGGCAAGGGTCCGATCGACGCCAAGATGACCGACGTCATCGAAAAAGTGGCACCCGGCGTGATTGCGCGCCAATCGGTGAGCCAGCCGATGCAGACCGGCCTGAAGTCGATCGACTCCATGGTGCCGGTCGGCCGCGGTCAGCGCGAACTGATCATTGGTGACCGTCAGACCGGCAAAACGGCGGTCGCGATTGACGCCATCATCAACCAAAAGGGTCAGAACATGACCTGCGTTTATGTCGCGATTGGCCAGAAGGCTTCCAGCGTCAAGAACGTGGTGCGCTCGCTCGAGCAAGCCGGCGCCATGGAATACACCATTGTGGTGGCTGCCACCGCCTCCGAGTCAGCCGCCATGCAGTATGTTGCCGCCTACTCGGGCTGCACCATGGGCGAGTATTTCCGCGACCGCGGCGAAGACGCGCTGATCGTCTATGACGATCTCTCCAAGCAGGCTGTGGCTTACCGTCAGGTCTCCTTGTTGCTGCGTCGCCCACCAGGCCGCGAAGCCTACCCCGGCGACGTGTTCTATCTGCACAGTCGCCTGCTGGAACGTGCCGCTCGCGTCAATGAAAAGTATGTCGAGGACTTCACCAAGGGTGCGGTTAAAGGCAAGACCGGTTCTCTGACCGCATTGCCGATCATTGAAACGCAAGCCGGTGACGTATCGGCCTTCGTGCCGACCAACGTGATCTCGATCACGGACGGCCAGATCTTTCTGGAAACTTCGCTGTTCAACGCCGGTATTCGCCCCGCCATTAACGCCGGCATTTCGGTGTCGCGCGTCGGTGGTGCGGCACAGACCAAGCTGATCAAGAACCTGTCGGGCGGTATCCGTACCGACCTGGCCCAGTACCGCGAGTTGGCAGCGTTCGCGCAGTTCGCCTCGGATCTGGACGAAGCCACCCGCAAGCAGTTGGAGCGCGGTGCCCGCGTGACTGAATTGCTCAAGCAGGCCCAGTACAGCCCGTTGCCGATTTCCCTGATGGGCGCCACGCTGTTCGCTGTGAACAATGGCTACCTGGACGATATCGCTGTCAACAAGCTGCTGGCTTTTGAGCACGGCCTGCACGGCTATCTCAAGGACAAGCACGCGGCGTTGCTGGCCAAGCTGGAAGCGGACAAGGCCATGGACAAAACCGCCGAAGCCGAACTGAACGCCGCCACCGCAGCCTTCAAGAAGACCTTCGCTTAAGACCCCTGAAACCCAAGCGAAGGAGTCTTTATGGCAACAGGCAAGGAAATACGCGGCAAGATCAAAAACTTCGAGAGCACGAAGAAGATCACCAAGGCCATGGAGATGATCTCCGTGTCCAAGATGCGCAAAGCCCAGGAACGCATGCGTGCAGCCCGCCCGTATGCAGACAAGGTGCGCAACATCGCTGCCAATTTGGGCCAGGCCAACCCTGAGTACATTCATGTCTTCATGAAGACCAACGAAGCGCCGGTCGTGGGCATGATCGTGGTCACGACCGACAAAGGGTTGTGCGGTGGCCTCAATACCAACGTGCTGCGCAGCGTGACCAACAAGCTGCGCGAACTGCAGGCTGCCGGCATGACGGCGCAGACGGTGGCTATCGGTAACAAGGGCTTTGGTTTTCTCAACCGCATCGGCGCCAAGGTGGTGTCACATGTGACCCAACTGGGCGACAAGCCGCATCTGGAACGCCTGATCGGCCCGGTCAAGGTGCTGCTCGATGCCTATGCCCGCGGTGAGATCAGTGCGGTTTACCTCTCTTACACCAAGTTCGTCAACACGATGAAGCAGGAAGTGGTGCTCGAGCAGTTGCTGCCCCTGTCGGCTGCGCGGATGCAAGCCGAAGCCCAGGCCAGCGATAGCGCCTCCGGCACCAAGCACGGCTGGGACTACATCTACGAACCCGACGCGCAGGCGGTCATTGATGACCTGCTGGTGCGTTATGTCGAAGCCCTGGTGTACCAGTCCGTCGCCGAGAACATGGCCTCGGAACATGCCGCCCGCATGGTCGCCATGAAGGCGGCAACCGACAACGCGGGCAACGTGATTGGCGAGTTGAAGCTGGTCTACAACAAGACCCGACAAGCCGCGATCACCAAGGAATTGTCCGAGATCGTCTCCGGGGCTGCCGCGATCGGGGCCTAGGCCCGCCACGCAGCCCACTAGCAAGATTCAAACTGATTGGAGCAAAGCCAAATGGCTCAAGATACACAAACGAACGCCGCCGTTCAGGGAAAAATTGTTCAATGTATTGGCGCAGTGGTTGACGTGGAATTTCCACGCGACAAGATGCCCAAGATCTATGACGCGCTCAAGCTCGAAGGCTCGTCATTGACGCTGGAAGTGCAGCAGCAACTCGGTGACGGCATCGTGCGCACCATTGCGCTGGGTTCCTCCGACGGCCTGCGCCGCGGCCTGATGGTGTCCAACACCGCCCACCCGATCATGGTGCCGGTCGGTACCGCCACACTGGGTCGGATCATGGACGTGCTGGGCACGCCGATTGACGAGCGCGGCCCGGTAAACGCTGAAAAATACGCCTCGATTCACCGCACCGCACCGACCTACGACGAGCTCAGCCCGTCGCAGGAACTGCTGGAAACCGGTATCAAAGTGATTGACCTGGTCTGTCCCTTTGCCAAAGGCGGCAAGGTCGGCTTGTTTGGCGGCGCGGGCGTGGGCAAGACCGTTAACATGATGGAACTCATCAACAAAATCGCCAAGGCGCACTCCGGCTTGTCGGTGTTTGCTGGCGTTGGTGAGCGTACCCGTGAAGGCAATGACTTCTATCACGAAATGGCCGATTCCGGCGTCGTGAACCTGGAGAATCTGGGCGAGTCCAAAGTGGCGATGGTGTATGGACAGATGAATGAGCCCCCGGGCAATCGTCTGCGCGTGGCGCTGACCGGCCTGACCATTGCCGAGTCCTTCCGCGATGAAGGCAAGGACGTGCTGTTCTTCGTCGACAACATCTACCGTTTCACACTGGCCGGGACCGAAGTGTCGGCGCTCTTAGGCCGGATGCCTTCCGCCGTGGGTTACCAGCCGACCTTGGCCGAAGAAATGGGCCGCCTGCAGGAGCGCATCACCTCCACCAAGGTGGGTTCCATCACGTCCATTCAGGCCGTTTACGTGCCTGCCGATGACTTGACTGATCCAAGCCCTGCCACCACCTTTGCCCACCTGGACTCCACCGTGGTGCTCAGTCGTGACATTGCCTCGCTGGGCATCTACCCGGCGGTGGACCCGCTCGATTCCACCAGCCGTCAGCTCGACCCCAACGTGGTCGGGCAGGACCATTACGAAACGGCTCGCGCGGTGCAGGGCACCCTGCAGCGCTACAAAGAGCTGCGCGACATCATTGCCATTCTGGGCATGGACGAGTTGGCACCTGAAGACAAGCTGACGGTGGCGCGTGCGCGCAAGATCCAGCGTTTCCTGTCGCAGCCGTTCCACGTGGCTGAAGTGTTCACCGGCTCGCCCGGCAAGTACGTTAGCCTGGCAGAAACCATTCGCGGCTTCAAGATGATTGTGGCGGGCGAGTGCGATCATCTGCCGGAACAAGCGTTCTACATGGTCGGCACCATCGACGAAGCGTTCGAAAAAGCCAAGAAGATCTGACATGAATACCATCCACGTTGATGTGGTCAGTGCCGAAGAGTCCATCTTCTCGGGCGAAGCGCGTTTTGTCGTGTTGCCCGGTGAAGTGGGTGAACTCGGCATTTACCCGAACCACACGCCGTTGATCTCGCGCATCAAGGCGGGCTCGGTGCGCATTGAAAAGGCGGATGGCAGCGAAGAGTTTGTCTTCGTCGCCGGCGGCCTGCTCGAAGTGCAACCCAACTGCGTGACGGTCTTGTCAGACACCGCCATTCGCGGCAAGGACCTCGACGAAGAAAAGGCCAATGCCGCCAAACTGGCCGCTGAAGAAGCCATGAAGAATGCCAAAACCGATATCGATCTGGCACGGGCCACGTCCGAGCTGGCTGTCATGGCCGCGCAGATCGCTGCGCTGCGCAAGTACCGTCAGAAGAAATAGCGGGCCGCCATCTGGCGCCCAGTCCTATCGGCTCAAAATGCAAAGCCCGGCACTGAAAAGAGCCGGGTTTTGCTGTTTTCAAGCACCCGCCTCCCTCAACTCAAGATCGGCGCATCGGGCAGTTCATTCGGGTTCGCCTCGTTGGCGCCGAGCGGGAAATGCTGCACCAGAAGCGCGGAGACTTCCGCCAACGCGGTGGTGAGGCCCTCTTCAAACTGCGCCTGCTTGAAAGCACCGCTCATGCGCGCCACCAGAGCCTGCCAGACGGCTGGCGCAACCCGTTCATTCAAGCCCCGATCCGCCACAATCTCGATTTCTTGCTCGGCCAGCAGCAGGTAGATCAGCACACCATTGTTGGCCCTGGTGTCCCAGACGCGCAGCTGGCTAAACAGGTCCAGCGCGCGCTGGCGGGCAATCTGCTGTGTCGGTGCATCGGTCCACAGGTAACCCAGTGGCAAGCCGGCTTCAATATAGACCCGGACCTCGCCTGAATGGCGTTGTTCGCTCGCCGCCACCCGTCGCTGCAGTCGCTCAAGCATGTCGGGCCCAATGACGCGCTGGGTCGCTGTGTCATCGACCCAGCGGTGCCTAAAAATGCGCTTGACCCGGCTTAGCATCACCATCTCCCCGAGGCGCCGCCGCCACCAAAGTCACCCCCACCACCCGAGCCGAAGCCGCCGCCACCACCGAACCCACCGCCGCCGAATCCACCGCCGGAACCCGCCCCCCAGCCGCCATGGCGACCACTGCCGCGTCCGCCAGCGGGCATCGATCCCGAGAACAGCGCGAACACGAACGCCGCCATCGCCCCCAGCACGGCAAGCACCAGGCTCGTCGTCGCAAACCAGGCGATGCCGCCGACCACGCCACCTGTGGCCAAGGAACCCAGCTTGTTACCGAGGACGCTGCGCGCCACGGCCCCCAGCACCGGCACCGCAAAGAACATGAAGATGGCCAGGTCGGTCCATTGAAAGCCGGCCGACCCGCCCCTGGCTGCCACTACTGGCGCGGGCAGCCCCTCACCGGTCACGAGCGCCATCAGCTGATCCACGGCCGCGTCGAGCCCGCCGGCAAAATCTCCCTGCTTGAAGCGCGGCGTGATGGCCTGCTCAATCACGCGCTTGGCGGCCAGGTCGGGAATGGCGCCCTCCAGTGTCTTGGCGACCTCAATGCGGACCTGGCGGTCGTCCTTGGCCACGATCAGCAGCAGGCCGTCGCCAATCTCCTTGCGGCCGATCTTCCAGCTGTTGGCGACCCGGTTGCCGTAACTGGCGATGTCCTCCGGTTGCGTCGTCGGCACCAGCAGCAGCACCAGTTGGGTGCCACGGCTTTGCTCAAACGCGCTGAGTTTTGCTTCCAGTTGCTGCTGCTGCGCGGCGCTCAAGGTGCCGGTGCTGTCGATGACATGGCCCGTGAGCACCGGCACCGCCAGTTGCGCCTGCGCCTGGGACAGCGCCAGCAGCCCCCCCAGGCACACCAGCAGCAGCCACTGTCCCAGTCGGCGCAGTGGCGCGAACCCGCGTTGCCGCAGAAAAATGGTGCTCATCGGTGCGACTGGCGCCGAGCTACTTCTTGCTGAAGTCAACGACCGGTGGCTTGGTGATCGCCGCCTCGTTCTGCACGCTGAAGCTGGGTTTGGGCTGGTAGCCAAAGACCATGGCCGTCAGGTTACTGGGGAAACTGCGCGCCAACACGTTGTAGGCCTGAACCGCCTGGATATAGCGATTGCGCGCGACGGTGACCCGGTTTTCGGTGCCTTCAAGCTGCACCCGCAGATCTGAAAAGCCCTGGTTGGCCTTGAGGGTGGGGTACTGCTCAGACACCACCATCAAGCGGCTCAAGGCCGAACCCAGTTCGCCCTGCGCCGCCTGAAACTTGTTAAAAGCCACCGGGTCGTTCAGGGTTTCGGGCGTTACCTGGATCGAGGTCGCCTTGGCGCGCGCCTCAATCACCCGGGTCAGAGTCTCCTGCTCAAACGCAGCCTCGCCCTTGACCGTGGCCACGATGTTGGGCACCAGGTCAGCGCGGCGCTGGTATTGGTTGAGCACCTCGCTCCAGGCCGACTTGGTTTGTTCGTCCAGGCGTTGAAAATCGTTATAGCCACAGCCGCTCAAGGACAGGGCGGTCAACAGAATCAGGAACCAGCGTGTCATATAAATCTCCCGCGTGAAGAGCTTAACCTTAGCATAAACACGCCCTGCAATCTCGCCGTCAGTGTGCACGCTAAGTCAGTCCAGCAGCCGCCCTGGCGCGGCCGGGCGAAAGCACGGCAAAATCATCCCCCAAGCCAACCGAACGCAACTCAAGGTCACCATGTCCAAAGCCAAGAAACAAGACGCCGCAGTGGGCGGCAGTGCCGACGAAATCGAGGCCAGTTTTTACGAGGCAATGCAAGCGGGTGACATCGAAAAGCTCATGGCATGCTGGGCCGATGAAGATGAAATTGTCTGCGTTCATCCGGGCGGACCCCGTCTGGTGGGCCTCGGTGCCATTCGCTCTGCATTTGATGCTATTTTCAGCAACGGTAGCATCCGGGTGCTGCCGCAAGCGGTGCGCAAGATCGAATCGCTGGCCAGCGTGGTGCACAACGTGCGCGAGCGCATTGAGGTCTTGACCGAGGACGGCCCGGTACAGGCTTTTGTCATTGCCACCAACGTTTACCACCGAACGGCGCAGGGCTGGCGCATGGTGGCGCATCATGCCAGTCCGGGCTCGCCGCAGGAAGCCCAGGACGGCAGCGACACGTCGCCCGTGCTTCATTAAGAGCATTGTCACTAGCCCTTGAACCACAAGCCTCAATAGCTATGAATTATGTAGCCCCCCCGTGGTTGCCCGGTGGCCACCTGCAAACCATTTGGCCGGCTTTGTATGCCCGCCGGGTTGAAGGCGCGCCCCTGCAGTACCGGCGCGAACGCTGGGACACGCCCGATGGTGACTTCATTGATGTGGACTGGTTGCCGGGCCCACCCCGGCGCCGCCTGCTGGTGCTGTTTCATGGGCTGGAGGGCTCATCAAGCAGTCACTACGCCCAGGCTTTTGCAGGCTACGCCCGAGCGCATGACTGGGGTTTTGCCGTGGCGCACTTCCGCGGCTGCAGTGGCGAGTTGAACCGGGGTCCGCGCGCCTACCACTCCGGTGACTTTGAAGAAGTTGGCTGGATCCTGGCCCGGTTCCGCCAGCACCACCAAGGCGCCCTGCTCGCCGTCGGAATTTCGCTGGGCGGCAATGCCTTGTTGCGTTGGGCCGAAGAGTTCGGCGAGCAGGCTGCCCGCCTGGTGGACGCCATAGCCAGCGTCTGCGCGCCCGTTGACCTGGCGGCCAGCGGCGCCACCATCGGGCGCGGCTTCAACCGGCTGGTTTACACCCGGCGCTTTCTGGCCACCATGAAGCCCAAGGCGATGCTAAAGCTGGCGCAGCATCCCGGCCTGTTTAGCGCCGATGCCTTGCGGGGTGCGCAGGACTTGTATGCGTTTGACAATGTGTTCACCGCGCCATTGCATGGATTCAGGGACACGCGCGACTATTGGCTGCGGGCCTCGGCTAAGCCGCACTTGCACCGGATACGGGTTCCGGCGCTGGTGCTCAATGCGCGCAACGACCCCTTTGTACCGGCCTGGAGCCTGCCTCGCCGCTTTGATGTGGGCCGTTGGGTGACGCTGTGGCAGCCGGCCCACGGGGGCCACGTCGGCTTTGCGCAGGGCCGGCCCCCCGGCAACCTGCATGCCATGCCCGAAGCCGTGGCTGGCTGGCTGGCGGCCCAAATTCACACCACCTGATCGCGGGAGCCTTCTTTATGGATGACATTGTCAAGCAAGCTTTGCTCAAATGGCCCAATGTGCCTGCCTGCTACGGCTGGCTCGGCCTGGATGCGCGCGGCAACTGGTTCATGCGCGACGAACGCGTGCAAGCGCTGGGGCCGTTTGCCGCCAACGGCGCGGCCGGCAAGGGGTCGATGCTGAAGCACGAGAAGCTGATCGACTTCATCGGGCGCAACTACCAGAGCGATGCGCGCGGGCAGTGGTTCTTCCAGAATGGACCGCAGTGTGTGTATGTGGAGCTGGAAGCCACGCCCCTGATCTGGCGCGTGCATCAGGATTTGTCGGTTCAGGATCATTGCGGCAGGCCGACGTCGGTCCGGCACTGTTGGCTCGACCAGTTGGGACGCGTCTATCTGGAAACGTCGACCGGCTTTGGGCTGGTACACAGCCTGGACATGGGTTATGTGGCGGACGCGGTGGAGCAGGGCCTGTGGTTGCCCCAAGAGCTGCTTTTCAGCGATCTGCCGACGCGCTTCAACTATGTGACCAGCCCGTTATCAATGCAAAAACAATAGCTGCTAACGCAAATAGAACGCGGGCTACAGCCTGATTTTCCTTAAATTCTGCCAAAAGCGTAACCATCAGCAACGACCAGGCCCTCGACCCGTTCAATCAGGCGCAACAGCGGTTTGAGTTCGCGGTAACGGGCGCAGGTGGCGCGCATGTACCCGATAAAACGCGGCGTGTCCGCCAGGTACTGGGGCTTGCCATCACGCAGTGTCAGGCGGGCAAAAATGCCAGCCACTTTCAGGTGGCGTTGCAGCCCCATCCATTCGACCCCGCGGTAGAACTCGCCAAAGTCATGGCCCACCGGCAGACCGGCCTTGCGCGCTTTTTCCCAGTAACGGATGGTGATGTCGAGGCAAAAGTCCTCGTCCCAGCTCAGGAAGGCATCGCGCATCAAGCTGGCGATGTCATAAGTGATGGGGCCATAGACCGCGTCCTGAAAGTCCAGCACGCCGATGCGCTGATCGCCCCCGGGCGCAGCCACCATCAGATTGCGCGGCATGAAGTCGCGGTGCACGTAAACGGCGGGCCACGCCAGGTTGTTTGCAATGATCTGCGCAAAAGCGTCGTCGAGCGTGCGCCGCACCTCTGCGTCAACCGAGACGCCGCGGTGCCGTGCCAGATACCAGTCAGGAAACAGCTCCAGCTCACGGCGCAGCAGCGCTTCATCGTAGGGCGGCAAAACGCCCGGAGTGGAGGCGCTTTGCCAGGCAATCAATGCGTCAACCGCCTGCAGGTACAGACCCTGGTTGGCCCGCGCGTCATCTTGATCGATCACCTGCATCATGGTCTGCGCGCCCAGATCGCTCAGCAGCATGAAGCCGTGGGCGGCGTCCCAGGCGAGCACCTCAGGCGCATGCACCTGCGCCTGGTGCAGCAACTGGGCGACTTTGACAAAAGCCTGGCAGTCCTCCTTGTCGGGCGGTGCGTCCATGATGATGTAGCTGCCCTGCTTGCCATCCACGCGCAAATAACGCCTGAAACTGGCATCGGCCGAGGCGCTGCGCACGGAGTTGATGACCAGAGAGTGCAGTGGCGCAAGTCGGGCCAGCCAGGTATTGAAATCAGCTTCGCGCTGGGTGTCAGCCCAGATGGGGGCGACGGCTGGAGTGGTTTCGGGGCAAAGGGGTGAGCTCATGGATAATCCATTCTACAAAACCAAACTCTCCCCGTTCGTGATTAACCCGCTTCCCCCCACCGTGACCGCCCCTGTCTGATGCGTTTTTTGATGCACGAACCCGTCCTCAGGGCACCCCCGGCCTGTTTCACCCCGCGCCCGCTGGCCGTGCTGGCCTGGCTGTTGCTGCAGGGGGCAACAGTCGGTGCGCAAGTGGCTCAGACCGCAGCCGATGAGCCGCCCCTGCCATTGAAAGCCAGTGCGGCGTTGCAGGAGCAGGTGGACTCCGCGTCGCGCGCCAACTTGCCGACCTTCATTTTTGCCGAGCGCATCTTCGGCCGTCAGGACCGGGAAACCGTGCTCGAAGGGCGCGCCGAACTGCGCCGCGGCGACTTGGTGATCAAGGCCGACCGGCTGGAATATGACCAGCCGAGTGACTTGGCCAAGGCCAGTGGCAACGTCCTGATCAACCGCGCCGGCAATGTGTATGAGGGGCCGCTGCTGGAGCTCAAGCTCGATGCGTTTGAAGGTTTTTTTGACCAGCCGCGCTACTATTTCCTCAACAATGAGGCCCATGGCGAAGCTGATCGCGTGGATTTCATCGATGAGCAACGTGCTGTCATTCACAACGCCACCTTCACGACCTGCCGGCGTTTGCCGGGCCCGAGCTGGCTACCCGACTGGATTCTGCGGGCCGCCAGCATCAGCCTGGACCAGGAGGAAGACGTGGGCACGGCCAAAGGCGCGGTGCTGAGCTTCAAGGGCGTGCCGCTGCTGCCAATTCCCTACCTCAGTTTTCCACTGAGTGACAAACGCAAGTCGGGCGTCATGCCGCCCACGCTGGGGCTTGACAATGTCAACGGCGCTGAAGTGAGCGTGCCTTACTACTGGAACATCGCGCCAAACCGGGACGCCACTTTCACACCGACGCTGATGAGCAAGCGCGGTGTCAACCTGGGCAGTGAGTTCCGTTATCTGGAAGCGGACTATGCGGGGCAGTTGCGGCTGGACTGGATGCCGTCGGACCAGTTGCGTGACAGCAATCGCTGGGGCCTCGCTTATTTGCACCAGGCCATGCTCCAGAACAGCTGGACCGAGCGCTTGACGGATGGCGCCATGGCTCTGAACCTCAGCCTGAACCGGGTCAGTGACGACAATTACTGGCGTGATTTCACCCGCGCCGCCACCACCTCGCAGACCCAGCGCCTGTTGCCCAGTGATGCCAACCTGAGCTGGACCAGCGGCTTTTTTTCCAACAGTGTACGCACGCTCAAATGGCAAACGCTGCAAGATGTCAGTTCGCCCATCATTCCACCGTATGACCGATTGCCACAGCTGACAACGCGTTACACCCGCAGCAATATCAACGGTTTTGATTTCGCGGTGGACGCCGATTACACCCGCTTCGAGTCCGCCAGCGCCCTGACGGGCCAGCCTAACGCCCACCGCGCGTTCTCCCTGGCGCAGGTCAGCTGGCCCTGGCTCGGCCCGGCCAGCTTTTTGACGCCCAAGCTGCAGTTGCATGCCACCCAGTACGAGTTTGATGCGCAGTACAAGTCCGCGACCTCCGCGACGCGGGTCGTGCCGACCCTCAGTGTGGACAGTGGCCTGGTGTTTGAGCGCGATGCGCGTTATTTCGGCAGGAGTTTTCGCCAGACGCTGGAGCCGAGGGCGTTTTACGTCAACACTCCCCTGCGCGACCAGAGCGGGCTGCCCAATTACGACTCGGGCGCGCATGATTTCAACTTTGCCACCATCTACACCGACAACGCCTTCGTTGGCAACGACCGTATTTCCGACAGTGACTTGCTCACGCTCGGCGTGAGCACGCGTCTGCTGGACCCGGCCACCGGGGCGCAAGTGGCGCGTTTCGGGCTGGCCCAGCGCCTGCGCTTCAAGGACCAGAACGTAGTCTTGCCTGGCGACGCGCCGGTCACCGACCGGATCAGTGATGTGCTGCTGGGCGCGGCGGTCAATTGGGACCCGAAATGGGCTTTCGACTCGACCGTGCAATTTAACCCCACCACCAAGCAGTCGGTGCGCGCCACCATTGGCGCGCGCTACAGCGCGGGCCACTACCGAACGGTGAGCGCGGCTTACCGCTACCAGCGCGAGTCCAGCGAACAACTCGACATCGGCTGGCAGTGGCCTATCAACGACCTGTGGGGCGAGCGCGGCCAGGAGTTGGGCGCCGGCCGGGGTCAAGGCGCGGGCCGTTGGTACAGCGTCGGGCGCCTCAATTACAGTATGAAAGAAAGCAAGCTGGTCGATGCCGTGCTCGGTTTTGAGTACGATGCGGGTTGCTGGCTCGGTCGCGTTGTGCTGGAGCAACTGCAAACCAGCAGCGCGTCCAGCAATCAGCGCATCATGTTCCAGCTTGAGTTCATTGGCTTGACCCGCCTGGGCGTGAGCCCCTTGAAGTCCTTGAAAGACAATATCCCCGGTTACCAGTATCTGCGAGAGCCAACCAGCCCTCCCAGTCGTTTCAGCAACTACGATTAATTCATCATGACCCATCGCCTCGTGGCCCTCAGTGTGGCCAGCCTTGCCCTTCTTGCTCCCTTGATTGCCCCGGCGCAGGGCCTGCGACCGTCCGCTTTGACGTCCGGCAGCGGCGTTGTCGCGCCCGTCGGGTTGCCAGCGCCCGGCGTAACGGCTGCCGACTACATTGTGGCGGTGGTCAATTCCGAACCCATCACCAATAACGAGGTGCGCGCGGCCACGCAGCGCCTGCAGCAGCAACTGGCCCAGCAAGGCCGCCCGGCGGTGGACGCCAGAGCGTTGGCGCGCGAGGTGCTGGAGCGCCTCATCAATGAAAAAGCCCAGTTGCAACAGGCTCGTGACTCCGGCATCGCCGCGGACAACGCTGCCATTGACCAGGCCGAGCAGAACGTCGCCCAGCAAAATCAGATGACGGTGCCAGAGTTGCGTCGCCGTCTGGTGCAGCAGGGCGGAACGAGCGACCAGTTCCGCAACCAGTTGCGCGATCAGATTGTGCTGACGCGCCTGCGTGAACGCGAGGTCGAAGCGCGCGTGCGGGTGTCTGACCAGGAGGTTGATCAATTCCTGCGGGACCAGCAGAGCAGCAAGGACCCCGCGACCCAGGAGCTAAATCTGGCTCAAATCGTGGTCTCGGTGCCCGACACCGCCACGCCGGTGCAGATCGCTGCTTTGCAGGCGCGGGCGCAGCGCGCGCTGGCGCGCGCGCAGACAGGCGAGGACTTTGCCGCCCTGGTGCGCGAGTTCTCTGACGCGTCGGACAGTGCCAGCCTCGCCGCCGGTGGCGCACTCGGCCTGCGCACCCTTGAGCGCTACCCGCCGCTTTTCGTGCAGGCGACGCAGAATCTGGCGGTGGGAGCGATCTCGCCGCTGGTGCGTTCGGGCGCGGGATTTCACATTCTCAAAGTACTGGAAAAGAAGAGTGCCGCCCTGCCGGCGATGACGGTGACGCAAAGCCGCGCGCGCCATATCCTGCTGCGCGTCAGCCCGCAGCTCAGTGAGGCCGAAGCCCGAGCCAAGCTCAACGAATTCAAGAAAGAAATCGTCGCGGGCAAGGCCAGCTTTGCGGACCTGGCGCGCGAGCAGTCGCAAGACGGCAGCGCCGCCAAGGGGGGTGACCTGGGCTGGGCCAATCCGGGCATGTTTGTGCCGGAGTTTGAGTCCGTCTTGAACGCACTCGAACCCGGCCAGATCAGCGCGCCCCTGGTATCGCGTTTTGGTGTGCACTTGATCCAGCTGATGGAGCGCCGCCAGGCCAGCTTGAACCCGCAGGAGCAGCGTGAAAGCGTGCGCGTCCAGTTGCGTGAGAAGAAGCTCGATGAGGCCTACGGGCGCTGGGCGCAAGATGTGCGGGGCCGTGCCTATGTCGAACTGCGCGAGCCGCCGCAGTAAACCCGATTGGGCCGCCACGCCAATCCTATGAAACACATTGCCCGCAAGCGCTTTGGCCAGCATTTTCTGACCGATGGCTTCATGATTGAAGCCATCGTCGACGCCATCGCCCCCAAGCCGGGGCAAGCGATGGTGGAGATCGGACCGGGTCTGGCGGCGCTGACGCAGCCACTGGTGGAACGCTTGGGTGCACTCACCGTGATCGAACTCGATCGGGACCTGGCCGCGCGCCTGCGCGCACATCCTCAGCTCCGGGTGATTGAGTCTGACGTGCTGCGTGTCGACTTTGCCGAGTTGGCGCGGCAGCAGGCCAGCGGAAAATTAAGAGTGGTCGGCAACCTGCCCTACAACATCTCGACACCGATTCTGTTTCACTTGCTCGATTTCATCGACGTGATCGAGGACCAGCATTTCATGCTGCAAAAAGAGGTGATCGACCGCATGGTGGCGCGCCCTTGCACGGCGGCTTACGGCCGTTTGAGCGTCATGTTGCAGTGGCGCTACGCCATGGAAAACGTGTTGCTGGTGCCGCCCGAGAGCTTTGAGCCGCCTCCGCGTGTCAACAGCGCCGTGGTGCGCATGGTGCCGCTCCTCAACCCGGTGGCGGTGGATGGGCAGCTTCTGAGCGAACTGGTTCAAGTCGCTTTCAGCCAACGGCGCAAGCTCTTGCGCCATACCCTGGGCCAGTGGCTGCAAGAGAAGACCTATGCCGATAGTTTTGATGTGCAACGCCGGGCAGAAGAGGTCCCTGTGGCTGAATATCTGGACTTGGCTTTGAAGCTGGCGGCGCAGCGGCCACCTGCCAGCGCCCAATAGTCCAAAAGAAAGAGGCCCGATCTTTAGCCGGGCCTCCTATTTTCGGAAAGCTGCAGCGCGATCAGGCCGCCGTCAACCAATACCCGGAGTTGAAGGGGCTGCTCATGCGCAGCGCCAGTGGCGAGATGTCCAACAGCTTGTCTGTTGGCATTTTCTCGCCCGATTCGGTCATGAGCTCAATGCCAGACAAGGGCTGGCCTGCGCCGCCGGTGCCTTTTGCCTCGTTCGCCCGTTCTGCTTGGCTGGTGTGTGCAGAACGGGCTACAGAAAAGAATAGAAACATCGGAATGGTATCTTCCGATCGGCCCAGTAGTCAGATGCATCGCGAAAGATGTCAAGCAGTTGCTCGCGCGCTTCCTTGTCAAACTTGGCATGGGCCGGGATGTGCTCCAGCACCACAATAAAGCCAGGCTGGGGGCCGGACTTGTGCAGCGGGTCGGTAATGCTGTCATACAGGGCGTCAAAGTTCTTGCCCACGTGCACGTACAGCATGAACTGCTGGCCAATCAAATCCAGAACATCCTGCTTGGTCTGGGCATTGGCCAGATTCGCATACAGGAAATGCTGGCCCAGAGACTGGGCCGCCTCCTGCAATTCGGGCACCCGAAAGGCCCGGATGGACTGGACGATATTAGGCCGCACACCGCGCAGCGGCACGTCTGCTGCAGCACGCTGCAGCACGGCGGTTTCTTGACTCAATGACATATTCATTTTCGATCCACTTTTCGTAAGAAATAAACCCATTTCACGGCACGATACGGCGGAAGCTCCCATAGTGATCGGCGGTGTAATAACAAGCGTCAGGCGTCTTTGGTGCCCCTCCGCACACAATGCGCCGGGCTCCCCGGGCGCGCAAATTCGGTGTCGCGACGGTGTACTCACGGTAGTAGCCACGCGTGTGCAGTGGCAGCAAACGCTCTCGATTGCCAAACACCACACCGTCTTTTTCATGGGCAAACGGACCACCTTGACGAATCAGGTTGTAGGTCTGCACCCCTTGCTGGGGCAGGGCGGCTACCGTGATCGCGGTACCAGTCTCTGCCAACGCAGGCGCTCTGGCGAACACTCCGGCACCGGCAAAAACCGCAGCAAGAAAAAAGCTGGTAAGTACTAACTTAGCGCTTTTCAGACGCAGCATGAGCAAAACACCTCTCGCAATACTCCGGGTTAACCCGGTAATTTCAAGAGATGTAGTGTCGCTTATTTACGCCAGGAATGCAAGCGATTGCCCAAAAAATAGGCAGCTGCAAAAGGCTGAAAAACCGGTTAAGTTAGCGCCAGCTTCGCCGTTAGCGCTTAGCGGCTGGCGTTCGCGTCGACCACCGTGAGGGCCGTCATATTCACAATGCGACGCACGGTTGCGCTGGCGGTCAAGATATGCACCGGTTTGGCCGCCCCCAACAGCACCGGGCCCACGGCAATATTGCCGCCGGCGGCCGTCTTGAGCAGGTTGTAGGCAATATTGGCCGCATCGATGTTGGGCAGCACCAACAAATTGGCGTCACCAACCAGCGTGCTGCTGGGCAACAGGGCGGCTCGGGCAGCGCCGTCCAGCGCCACGTCGCCATGCATTTCTCCGTCCACCTCCAGCCAGGGTGCCTGCACCCGCAGCAAGGCCAGGGCCTCGCGCATCTTCACGGCGCTGGGCTGGTTGCTGCTGCCAAAATTGGAATGTGACAGCAGGGCGGCTTTGGGCTGAATGCCAAAACGCATCATTTCTTCCGCGGCCATGATGGTGATCTCGGCCAACTGCTCGGCGCTGGGGTCGTAGTTGACGTGGGTGTCCACGATGAACAACTGGCGCTCGGGCAGCATCAGGCAGTTCATGCAGGCATAGGTATTGACGCCAGGGCGCTTGCCAATCACCTGGTCCAAATACTGCAGGTGCATGCTCGTGGTGCCCCAGGTGCCACAAATCAGTCCATCCACATCGCCCTTGTGCAGCAGCATGGTGCCAATCAGGGTCAGGCGCCGGCGCATCTCGATCTTGGCGACCTGTGCGGTCATGCCCTTGCGCTCGGTCATCTGGAGGTAGGTCTGCCAGAAATCGCGGTAGCGATGGTCATGTTCCACATTGACGACGCTATAGTCCTGCCCCTCTTCCAGGCGCAAGCCAAATTCCTGAATGCGTTCGGCAATCACCAGCGGGCGGCCGATCAGGGTCGGCATCGCCACGCCTTCGTCCACAACGATCTGGGCCGCGCGCAGCACGCGTTCGTCTTCGCCCTCGGCATAAGCAATGCGCTTCTTCAGCGCACTTTTCGCAGCGGCAAAAATCGGCTTCATCAAAGTGCCCGAGGCATAGACGAAGCTTTGCAGCTTGTCCCGGTACGCATCCATGTCCAGGATCGGGCGCATCGCCACACCACTGTCAAAGGCGGCCTGCGCTACTGCGGGCGCCACCTTGATCATCAGGCGCGGATCAAAGGGCTTGGGTATCAGGTACTCGGGCCCAAAGGCCAGCGGCTCACCGACATACGCGGCAGCGACCACTTCGCTCTGTTCGGCCTGCGCCAGTTCGGCAATCGCGTGCACGGCGGCCATTTCCATCTCCACCGTGATGGTGGAGGCGCCCGCATCGAGCGCGCCCCGGAAAATATAAGGGAAGCACAGGATGTTGTTGATCTGGTTCGGGTAGTCAGAGCGTCCCGTGCCAATGATGGCGTCGCTGCGCACGGCCTTGACTTCCTCGGGCGTGATCTCGGGCGTCGGGTTCGCGAGCGCAAAAATGATGGGCCGCGGCGCCATCCTCTTGACCATCTCGCCCTTGAGCACGCCGCCGGCTGAGAGCCCCAGAAAAACGTCGGCGCCGTCAATCACTTCACCCAGCGTGCGGGCAGACGTTTTTTGGCTGTAGATGATCTTGTCCGGGTCCATCAGCTCGGTGCGGCCCTCGTACACGACGCCGGCCAGGTCGGTCACCCACACGTTCTCGCGCGGGATGCCCAGCTTGACCAGCAGGCCGACGCAGGCCAGCGCCGCGGCGCCAGCACCGGAGGTCACCAGTTTGACGTCTTTGGGCTCCTTGCCCGCGACTTTCAGGCCGTTCAGGATGGCCGCGCCCACGGTGATCGCAGTGCCGTGCTGGTCATCATGAAACACCGGAATCTTCATGCGCTCGCGCAGCTTGCGTTCGACGTAAAAACAGTCGGGCGCCTTGATGTCTTCCAGGTTGATGCCGCCAAAAGTGGGCTCCAGCGAGGCAATGATGTCCACTAACTTGTCGAGGTCGTGCTTTTCGTCGATCTCGATGTCAAACACGTCGATGCCGGCGAATTTCTTGAACAGCACCGCCTTGCCTTCCATCACCGGCTTGCCCGCCAGCGGGCCAATGTCACCCAGGCCCAGCACGGCCGTGCCGTTGGTGATGACCGCCACCAGGTTGCCGCGGCTGGTGTACTTGTAAGCGTTGTTCGGGTCCTTGACGATCTCTTCGCACGGAATGGCCACGCCCGGTGTGTAAGCCAGGCCCAGATCATGCTGGTTGACGAGCTGCTTGGTCGCCGCAATGGAAATCTTGCCGGGCGTGGGAAACTGATGGTATTCGAGCGTGGCGCGGCGCAATTCAGCGCGTTTCTCTGCGGCGCTGGCCGGGGTATTGGGCATGGAGTCTCCTGTTTTTTAATCCGTAGAACCGCGCGGCCAGCCTCAAGGCGGCGCTGCGGGACTGAAATTGTAGACCTTGCCGTTTAGCACGCCCATGCTAAACGGCCTTGCGCCATGGCCTCAGACCCGCACCAGCTTGCCCTGCTCAGCCCGACGCGCGCTGTGCTTGCCGGTCAGCACAAAGCCACGCATGTTTTGCCCCTCATCGAAGAACTGCCACAGTCCGGGCTCCTCGCTGCGCCATTGCCCAGCCGTTCCGGGCGATGGCGGCGCCACCACAATCGGCAGCGCCGGGGTCTTGATGGCCACCGGCATCAGCGGGAAAGCGACAAAGGTCGGCGTGCCGGCCAGCGTGGCGGCCAATGCGCGTGCCGCGCTCATGATCGGCAACACATAGGGCAGGGTGCGACCGCCCGCCACCGATGCGGCCCCAGCCTCAGGTGCCGCGCCCCACAGCCCGCTCGCGTACTGTGCGCTGTCACCCAAGGCATAAATGCCCGGGCTGCTGGTTTGCAACCTGGTGTCTACGACGATGCCGCGCTCGCACACCAGCCCAGCCGCTTGGGCCAATGCCATGTCCGATCTCAAACCGATAGCACTCAACACAATGTCCACGAGGGCTAGCTGCCCATTTGACAGCTCAACCTGAAGCGCCGACGCGTTCAGCCCCACTGGCGCCCAATTGACCGCCTTGACCGTGGCGCCAAAATGCCAGCGCACACCCAAGCCCGCCAGCGCCTGCTGCAGCTGCGCGCTGGCCGCCTCAGGCAGCAAGGCCGCTATCGGCCCAACTGACGGATCCACCACTGTGACCCGGTAGCCGCTAACGGCGAGGTCGTTGGCAAACTCGCAACCAATCAGACCGGCGCCCATGATCAGCACCTGGCGCGGGCAATCCTTCACTTGATCTTCTGCCTGATCAGCGCGCGTCAGACGCTGATAAAAGCCGGCGAAGTCATCGAGCGAATTGATCGACAGCACCTGTTCAGGCGCATCGCCCGCCAGGGGCATGCGAATCGGCTGGGCGCCGGTGGCCAGCACCAATTGGCGGTATTGAAAGTCGCCCTGGGTCGTGCGCAGCGTGCGCGTGGCCGGGTCAATCGCCAGCACCCGGGTGCGCGCCAACAGGCGCACGTTGTGCGTCTGGGCCATCTTGGCCGCTGCTGTGGTCAGCAGTTGCGCCGGTGAGCGTTTTTGCTGAAAAGCGTTCGACAGCGAGGGCTTGGCGTAGAAATCACCGCTGTCGGCCGTGATCAGCAGCACCGGCGTGCTCGGGTCAAGCTTGCGCAGCTCGCGCGCGGTGGTCCAGCCGGCCAGCCCGGCGCCAATGATGATGATCGGCTCTAGCATGTCTGGCCTTTGCGCCTCAGATTTCGACGGGCTCAAAGTCCGCCTTGGCGACGCCGCAGTCCGGGCAGGCCCAGCTGTCAGGCACGTCAGCCCATGGGGTGCCGGCGGCGATGCCGTCTTCAGGGCGGCCAGCAGCCTCGTCATAGATAAAGCCGCAAACAATGCAAAGATAGGTTTTCATGGGTATTCTCAAATAACTTTATGGTAAACGGGGCGCTAGCCCACGTGGATATTGTCTAAGCAGCTATCGTTAATGAAGCAACTCTGGCGTCGCCGCGGGCGCGCGATGGCGCCGTGCGCCTGGCGCTCAGGCCAGCACCTTGGCCAGTTGCGCCTTGTAGTGGTTGGCATGGCGCTCTTCCACCTTGGCCAGTGCCGCAAAGCGTTTCTGCGCTTTTTCCAGTGTCGCCCGGAACAGGGCGGCGTGCTCTTTGGATTCGCCAATCTGCGCGTCCATCTCGGCCACGGCAGCAGCCTGGCCTTCAGCTTGCGCGGTGGCTCGAAAACCGGGGTACATCTCGGTGTATTCGTAGGTTTCGCCGTCGATCGCGATTTGCAGCGCCTTGGCCGGCGTCATCAATGCCTTGGGGTAGAGCAGGTCAAGATGCCCAAAGGCGTGCATCACTTCCTGGTCAGCCGTCGCCTCGAAGGTGCGGGCGGTGTCTTCGTCTCCCATCTCGCGCGCCAGCTTTGCGAAGTAGCGGTATTTGATGTGCGCCATGGATTCGCCGGCAAAGGCGGCTTCCAGGTTGGCCATGGTCTTGATCTCGGGGCGTTGTTGCGTTGTCATCGGGTGCTCCTGCGGTTGAAGGGTTCATTGATCAACAGAATTGATCAACATGGACGCAATCATAGGCATGATAAATAACTAAGGCAAATTGACTTTGACTAATCAATTGATAGAGACTATTTTGCGGCGATCCAAGTGCATGTTCACCCAGCCGCCGGCATGTGCCCGCAGCGCCCGATGCTGCTCGCAGGCGGAGCACAATCGCAGGGTTGCAGTCCAAGAAAGCCTGTCATTCATGTTCGCCACGCCTGCCCTGACCCCTTTGTACCCGGCCATTGCGCCCTACCGCACGGGTCGCATGGCGGTTGGCGACGTTCACACGCTGTACTGGGAAGAGTGCGGCAACCCAAGCGGCGTGCCGGTGCTGTTTCTGCATGGCGGCCCGGGCGCCGGCCTGTCGCCCCAGCACCGGCAATTCTTTGACCCGGCGTATTACCGGATCGTGCTGTTTGACCAGCGCGGTGCCGGCCAGTCCACGCCGCTGGGGGAAACGCTGGAAAACAGCACCGACCTGCTGCTCCAGGACATCGAACGCCTGCGCGAGCTGCTGGGCATTGCACAGTGGCTGGTGTTCGGCGGCTCCTGGGGTTCGACGCTGGCGCTGGCTTATGGCCAGGCGCACCCGGATCGCTGCAACGGCTTTGTGCTGCGTGGTATTTTCCTGTGTACCCGCAGCGAGATCGACTGGTTTCTGCACGGCGTCAAGATGTTTTTCCCGCAGGAGCACGCGCGCTTTGTCGCCGACATCCCCGAGGCCGAACGCGGCAATCTGCTGCAAGCCTATGCCCGGCGCCTGTTCAGCAGCGACCCGGCTGAGAATATGCGGGCGGCGCGGACATGGAGCCGCTACGAAGGCAGTTGCCTGCACCTGCTGCCACACCCGCAGGTCGCTGATCAGTTTGGTTCGGCGGCGGTCGGCCTGGGGCTGGGTCGGCTGGAGGCGCACTATTTCTTGCACGACTCTTTTTTGAGCGAGGACCAATTGCTGCGCAACGTGGACCGAATCCGGCATCTGCCAGCCGTGATCATCCAGGGACGCTACGACGTGGTCTGCCCGCCGGTGGCGGCATGGCGCTTGCACCAAGCCTGGCCCGAAGCCACTTTCAACATGATCGAAGACGCCGGCCACGCGGCCTTTGAGCCCGGCATCGCCAGCGCCCTGGTGACGGCAACTGATCAATTCAAACGTGACGGCACGCTGTAGCCCGCAATTGTCAAAGCACGGCGCGCTCGCGCGCCGCACAATTTTCAAGACCCACAGATTTCACCCTTCAACCTTTTTCACTTTTTTGAATTGGAGTCCCTATGACCAGCAGCAAGAAATACGTGTACGCCTTTGAAGAGGGCGATGGCAAGAACAAGATGCTCCTGGGGGGCAAGGGTGCCAATCTGTGCGAGATGACGCAGATCGGCCTGAACGTGCCACCGGGCTTCACCGCCAGCACCGATGCCTGCAACGCCTACCTGGAAAAAAACCAGTTGCCCGCAGGCCTGATGGACGAAGTGCGCAGCCACATGGCAGCACTTGAAAAGAAAACCGGCAAAGGCTTTGGCGACGCCAAAAACCCGCTGCTGATCTCGGTGCGCTCGGGCGCCGCGATGTCGATGCCGGGCATGATGGACACCATCCTGAACCTCGGCCTCAACGAGGTATCGCTCAAGGGCTTGATCGCCCAAACCGGCAACGAGCGCTTTGCCTTTGATGCTTACCGGCGCTTCATCCAGCTGTTCGGCAAGATTGCGCTGGGCATCAGCGACGTCCTTTTTGACGAGCGCATGGTCGCGATCAAGCGCAAATATGGCGCGCCGCAGGATGTGGACCTGAGCACCGAACACCTGAAGGAGCTGGCCGGCGACTTCCTCGCGATCGTGCAGCGCCAGACCGGCCAACCGTTTCCGCAAGACCCGTTCGTGCAGCTCGAAATTGCGCTCGGTGCGGTGTTTCGCTCCTGGATGGGCAAGCGCGCGGTCGACTACCGCAAACAGTTCCGCATCACCAAGGCGCAGGCCAACGGCACCGCCGTGAGCGTGTGCACCATGGTGTTTGGCAACATGGGCAACGATTCGGGCACTGGCGTGGGCTTCACGCGCAACCCCGGCACCGGCGAAAACGTGATCTACGGCGAGTACCTGGTCAACGCCCAGGGTGAAGACGTGGTGGCGGGCATCCGCACGCCCAAAGCCATTGCCGAGATGGAACAGGAAATGCCCGAGATTCACCGCCAGCTGATCGAGCTGCGCAGCCGGCTCGAGTCGCACTACCACGAGGTGCAGGACTTCGAATTCACCATCGAGAAAGGCATTCTGTACTGCCTGCAGACGCGCAACGGCAAGATGAACGCGCGCGCCATGGTGCGCACCTCGGTCGAGATGTTTCACGAGGGGCTGATCACCAAGGAGCGCGCGCTCTTGCGCACCGAGCCCTCCGTGCTGGAGCAGCTGCTGGTGCCGCAACTGGCGCCCAATTTCCATGCCAAGTCGCTGGCGCAGGGGCTGTCGGCCTCGCCCGGCGCGGCATCGGGCAAGATCGTGTTCGATGCCGACACCGCCGAGACGCGCGGGCGCGCCGGTGAAAAAATCATCCTGGTGCGCGAAGAGACCAAACCCGAAGACATCCATGGTTTCTTCCAGGCGCAGGGCATCTTGACCAGCCGCGGCGGCAAGACCTCGCACGCGGCCGTGGTGGCGCGCGGCATGGGCAAGCCCTGCGTGTCGGGCTGCGAAGACATCGTCATCAACGACCAGCTGCGCAGCGCCCAGGTCGGCAACACGGTGCTGCGTGAGGGCGATGTCATCACCATCGACGGCGGCACCGGCCACGTCTACGCCGGCGAAATCCCGACCGTGGAAGCTGAATTCTCCGAGGAGATGAACACGCTGCTGGCCTGGGCCGACGAGGTGGCGACACTCAAGGTCATGGCCAACGCCGATTCCCCGGTCGACGCGCTGCGGGCGCGCGAGTTTGGCGCCATGGGCATCGGCCTGTGCCGCACCGAGCGCATGTTCAACGCCACCGACCGCCTGCCGATCGTGCAGGAAATGATCCTGGCCGAAACGCCGGAAGAGCGTCAGTCGGCGCTGGACCGGCTGCTGCCGATCCAGCGCGCCGACTTCAAGGGCATCTTCAAGGCGATGAAGGGCCTGCCCGTGACGGTGCGGCTGCTGGACCCGCCGATGCATGAATTCTTGCCGACGGCGGGTCAACTGGAAGTCGAGATTGCGCATCTGCACCAGTTGCGCGACACCATCAAGGCGCTGGAAGACCTCCCCGAAACCCTCAAGATGCTCAACCCCAAGCTGTACCAGCAGTACGCTGACGGCCTGACGCCGCTGATGGGCGCGCTGGGCACTTTCAAGAAGTCGCACATGGAGGACGAGGTCATCGCCAAGAAGGAAAAAATCCTGAAAAAAGTGCGCGCGCTGGCCGAAGTCAACCCGATGCTGGGCCACCGCGGCGTGCGTCTGGGCATCACCTACCCTGAAATCTACTGCATGCAGATTCGCGCGATTCTGGAAGCTGCGGCCCTGTGCGGCAAGCAGGGCGTCGAGATTTACCCGGAAATCATGGTGCCGCAGGTCGCCACGGTCGAAGAGCTCAAGCGCATCCACAGCTATGTGCAGCGCATCCGGCAAGAAGTGCGCGCCACCCACGGCATTGACGTGCAGTTCAAGTTTGGCTCCATGTTAGAGGTGGTGCGCGCCTGCATGCGCTCCGGGCGCATGGCCGAGATCGCCGAGTTCTTCTCCTTCGGCACCAACGACCTGAGCCAGGCCACCTTCTCCTTCAGCCGCGAGGACGCCGAAAACAAGTTCCTGCCCTTCTACAACGAGACCGGCATTCTGGAGGACAACCCGTTCGAGGTGCTTGACATCAAGGGCGTCGGGCAGCTGATGAAAATGGCGGTGCAAAAGGGCCGCGAGACCAACCCGGAGCTGAAGGTCGGCATCTGCGGCGAACACGGCGGCCACCCCGGCTCGATCCGCTTTTGCCACCACATCAAGCTCAACTACGTGTCGTGCTCGGGCCCGCGCGTGCCGATCGCCCGGCTGGCTGCGGCGCAGGCCAAGTTGCTGGAAGACCAGTACCAGGAACCGGTCTGAGGCCCGCGGCGCCGGGTGGGTGCTGCTGGCGCCGCTGCGCAGTGCTGCTGTTTGTATAGCTACAAGCACAGCACTGACGCGGGCTAGAGCCAGATTTTTCATAAATCTTGGCTCGGTTGGCGTGTTACAGCATTCTGTTGACCACGTGGCAGGCTTTTTTCGCTACATTCGGTCTATTTACACCGTTGAAACTCATGGCCAACATTCAAGCTGAAAACCACCGCACCCAACACATTGGCTGGCTGCGCGCCGCGGTGCTGGGCGCCAATGACGGCATTGTCTCCACCGCCAGCCTGATCCTCGGTGTGGCGGCGGCCAGCGCCACGCAAGGCCCGGTGCTGGTCGCAGGCGTGGCCGGCCTGGTAGCAGGGGCCATGTCGATGGCGGCAGGGGAATACGTGTCGGTGAGTTCGCAGGCGGACACCGAACGGGCCGACATCGCGCGCGAAACGATCGAACTGGCGACCGATGGCGTGCGTGAACTGGCCGAGCTGAGCGCCATCTACGTGCAGCGCGGGCTGGACGCGGATCTGGCCCGCCAGGTCGCCACGCAGTTGACGGCCAAAGACGCTTTGGGCGCCCACACCCGCGACGAACTGGGCATTTCAGAGACCGTCAGCGCCAACCCGCTGCAGGCTGCGCTGGTCTCGGCGCTGTCTTTCGTCGTGGGGGCGGGCCTGCCTTTGCTGACCGCGTGGCTCGCGCCCTTTGGCGTCCTGACCCCGGTGGTGGCGGCGACCTCGCTGCTGTTCCTGGTGATTCTGGGTGCCTTGGCGGCCTATACCGGCGGCGCTGGCATGGCGAAGGGCATTTTGCGTGTCACCTTCTGGGGCGCGCTGGCGATGGCGATCACGGCTGGGGTCGGCCGGTTGTTTGGCGTTGCCGTGTGACCGCGGCGCCTCAATTAAAAAGCGCTATCCTCTATCGGAACACGCCTTCAACCCTGAACCGGCCGGCGTAGCGCCTTGGCACCCCCATCAATCCGGTTGAAAGGAGTCACCCCATGACCAAATCGATTCACCATTTCAGCGAACTTTTCGCCCAGTTGGGCCTGCCGTGCAGCGATGCGGAAATTTGCGAGTTTCTGGCGGCGCATACGCCGCTGGCCACCGAGGTGAGCTTGCCGGAGGCGCCGTTCTGGACACCGGCGCAAAAGCTGTTCTTGCGCGAATCGATCGCTCAGGATGCTGACTGGGCCTTGCTGGTCGATCAGCTCAGCGCGGCGCTGCGAGGCCCCGAGGGCAGCAAGTAGATGACGCCAGGACACGAGCACAGCCATGCCTCGGCCAACTTCAACCGCGCCTTTGCCATCGGTATCGTGCTCAATCTGGCGTTCGTCGGGATTGAGTCCTTTTATGGCTGGCGCGTCAACTCACTGGCCCTGTTGGCCGATGCTGGCCATAACCTGAGCGACGTGGCCGGCCTGGTGCTGGCCTGGGGCGGCGCGCTGGCGGGCAAGATCGCACCGGACGCACGTCACACTTACGGCTTCAAGCGGGCTTCGATCCTGGCGGCCTTTGCCAATGCGCTCTTGCTGTTGATGGCAATGGGCGCGCTGGCGTGGGAGGCGGTCGGGCGGCTGATCTCATTTGATGTGTCCTTGCAGGAGCAAGGCGTCACCATCATGGTGGTGGCGGCCATTGGCATTGTCGTCAATACCGCCACCGCGCTGCTGTTCATGCGCGGGCGCGAGAGCGACCTGAACATTCGCGGTGCTTTTTTGCACATGGCGGCCGATGCCCTCGTTTCCGCTGGCGTGGTGGTGGCCGGGGCGCTGACGCTCTGGATGGGCTGGACTTGGCTCGACCCGGTCGTCAGTCTGGGCATTGCCGCTGTCATCTTGTGGGGCACCTGGGATTTGTTCAAGCAGTCCCTGCACATGCTGTTTGACGGTGTGCCGCGCGGCATTGACCTGCTGGCGGTGCGCGACTGTCTGGCGGCGCTGCCGGGCGTGAGCCGGGTGCATGACCTGCACATCTGGGCCATGGGCACTTCGCAAACCGCGCTGACGGCCCACCTGGCGATGCCGCAAGGCCACGCCGATGACGCTTTTCTGCAAAACGCCACAGAGCTGATGCACGATCGCTTTGAGATCTCGCACGTCACCCTGCAAGTCATGCGAGAGCCGTTCACGGCGCCGTGTGGCGAGTTACCGGGGGATCGGCCCGGCGTCAAGCCGGCCACCGCAGCTCAGCCCCGGTAGCGCCCGCGTGGGCGCCGGCCTTCAACATTTGATGTCGCTGCTACTAGACTCTGAACGAGATCCAACCCCTCAACGCTCATCGAAACCCATCCCATGACGACCCACAAACCATGAATCCTGGCGTGATTTACGCCGCGCTGGCTTACACGGCTTGGGGATTGCTTCCGGTCTTTTTCAAACAGCTGATCCACGTCAACGCGTTCGAGATCGTGATGCACCGCATGCTGTGGTCGCTGATGTTCTTGCTGTGCGTGCTCGCTGTGCTCAAGCGCTGGGTCTGGCTGCGCGGCGTCGCCCGCCAGCCGCGGGTTCTGCTGGCGTTTGCTGTGTCCGCCCTGCTTTTGTCGGTCAATTGGTCGGTGTACGTGTGGGCGGTGCAAAACGCCCATGTGCTTGATGCCAGCTTGGGTTACTTCATTTTGCCCTTGGTCAATGTGGCGATGGGCTTTGCCTTTTTGCGGGAGCGTCCCCGCCCTGGGCAATGGCTGGCCGTGGCGGTGGCAGCGGCCGGTGTGCTGTGGCTCACGCTGCAGGCCGGGCGCCTGCCTTGGATTGCATTGGTGCTGGCGATCACCTTTGGCATTTATGGCTTGCTGCGAAAACTGGCCAAGCTGGGCGCGCTCGAAGGCCTGACGCTGGAAACCCTCTTGCTGTCGCCCATGGCGCTGGGGCTGCTGGGGTGGTGGGCGTGGCACGGGCAAGGCGCTCTGGTGCAAGGCGATCCGACAACCTTGGGCTGGCTGCTGCTGGCCGGGCCGCTGACCGCTGTGCCCCTGCTGCTGTTCGCCGCAGGGGCACGCCGCATCCCCTTGGCCACCTTGGGTTTGCTGCAGTACATCGCGCCGAGCCTGCAGATGTTGTTGGGCGTGTGGCTTTACGGCGAGGCCTTTGAGCCGGCGCGCGCCATTGGTTTCTACCTGATCTGGATGGCTTTGGCGCTTTACAGCGTGGAAGGCCTCTGGAATGCGCGCAAACAATGATTCAACAGTAAAAGTCCAGCCGCCCCGGCCAAAACCACGCGTCTTTGAGCAGCGTCAACGTAATGCGCGCTTCTGTTCCTAGGGGGCCCTGTGGTTTCTTGATCAGGGTGGCTCGTGTGCTACCGCACAGACCGATGGATGCTCTTCGTTTATCTTCGTGCCCAAGTTTCGGGCATTTGGCCCGTCACTTAGGTCACTTTTTGACACAGGCTATTAACTGGAGATTCTCATGAACTACGAAGAACGCGACCCCTATGGTATGTACAAAGTCGGCACCAATATGGAGTCCGGCTCGGTTGTGCGGCAAGGACCTGGTCCTGAGCTGATGGGTGCCGACACGCTGATTGGCAATGATGTCTACAACCTCAAAGACCAAGACCTTGGCGATATCAAAGAAATCATGCTCGACATGCGCACCGGCCGGGTGAGTTATGCCGTGTTGTCCTTTGGTGGCTTCCTCGGCATGGGCCAGAAGCTCTTCGCTGTGCCGTGGACTGCCTTGACGCTCGATACCGTGAACAAGCGCTTCACGCTGAATGTAGAGAAAGACCGTCTCGAAAACGCCCCAGGATTCGACCAGGACAGCTGGCCAAATATGGCAGACGCATCGTGGGCGAAGAGCATCCATGATTACTATGGGACACAACCGTACGTTGACGACGTGCGCAGCTAAGTCCTGGGATTTTTGCAGCACAACGCGGGACTCGTCGCCGCAACGGGCAAGTCTCGCCTACCAGGCGTCAATAGACAAGTTCTGCGCGCCAGGCAACTCGCCTTGCATCTGCAGCCCGCGCAGCAGCCAACTGCGGGTCTGCGCCGGGTCGATCACGGCGTCAATCTCCAGCATGGTGGCCATGTGGATGGCGCTGCCGTTGTCGTACTGCTGGGCCAGCAGTTGCTCAAACAAGGCCTCGCGCTGTGGACCTTGCTCTGCGGCTTCAAGCTCCTTGCGGTAGCCCAGGCGCACTGCGCCTTCCAGACCCATGGCGCCAAACTCGCCGCTCGGCCACGCCACCGTCATCAGGGGCGAATGAAAGCCCCCGGCCGTCATGGCCATGGCGCCCAGGCCGTAACCCTTGCGTAGCACCACGCTGAAAAACGGCACGCGCAAATGGGCTGCAGCGATGAACATCCGGCTCACATGGCGCACCTGCGCCTGGGCCTCGGTGTCGGGCCCGACCATGAAGCCGGGGGTGTCCACCAGGCTGATCAGGGGCAGGCCGTGCGCGTTGCACAGCTGCATGAAGCGTGCCGCCTTGTCGGCGGCTTGGGCGTCAATTGCGCCGCCCAGGTGCAGCGGGTTGTTGGCCAGGATGCCGACCGGGCGGCCCTCGATGCGCGCCAGCGCGGTGTGAATCCCGGCGCCAAATCCGCTGCGCAAGAACAACACGCTGCCCACATCAGCCATGCCCGTGATGGCGGTGCGCGTGTCATAGACGCGCACGCGGTTTTGCGGCACCACGTCGCGCAAGGCGAGCGCGTCGGGCGCCTGCCACTCGCGTGAGCGGCCCTGAAAGAACGACAGGTAATGCCGCGCCGCAGCCACCGCGTCCCGCTCATCGGCGACCAGGATGTCGATCACACCGTTGCTGTGCTGCACGCTGCTCGGGCCAATCTGCTGCGGCTTGAACACGCCCAGACCGCCGCCTTCGACCATCGCCGGGCCACCCATGCCGATGGTGCTGCTTTGCGTGGCGATGATCACGTCGCAGCAACCCAGCAGCGCCGCGTTGCCGGCGAAGCAGCGCCCCGCCACGATGCCGATCACTGGCACCTGGCCATTGAGGCGCGCAAAGCTGGCAAAAGTGCCCACATGCAGCCCGGCCACGACGGCCGAGTCGACATCGCCCGGGCGCCCGCCGCCGCCTTCGGCAAATAGAACCACGGGCAGCTTCTGCTGCAGGGCAATGCCGAGGATGCGGTCGGTCTTCTGGTGGTTGCGGATGCCCTGCGTGCCGGCCAACACCGTGGCGTCGTAGGCCAGCACCACCGCGCGGCTGCGCTCGGCGCCAAACAGGGCTTGATTGATACTGCCGATGCCGGTCACCATGCCATCGGCCGGGGTGTTCTGGATCAGGTCTGCTTTCGAGCGGCGCCGGCTCTGCGCCGCCACCGCCAGCGCGCCGTACTCGATGAAGGAGTCGGAATCGACCAGATCGGCGATGTTCTCGCGCGCCGTGCGCAAGCCCAGCGCGTGGCGCTTGGCGACAGCCTCAGGGCGGTTGGCATCGAGCGTGTGGGCTTGGCGCGCCAGCAGGCGTTGCAGGTCAGGGCGCGCCGCAGCGTCTGCGGGCGCTGCCTGCGCCTGTGGCGCTTTGCCTGCTTGGGCTGCGGCTTGCGTGTCCGTTGTGACCGCAGGCCCTTGGAAGCCTTGGGTGGGTCGTTGCACCGAAGCTGTGGCATTTTCAGCACTTTTATATGCCAAATCAGGCTCTAGCCCTCGTCCTGCCTGCGTGAGTAGCTCTATTTTCAGGAGTGCATCGGATTCTGCCACCAGCTCGCCATTGGCAAAAAACAGCTCGCTCACGCGCCCGCCGTCGCTGGCACGCAGTTCGTGCTCCATCTTCATCGCTTCCAGAATCACCAGCAGGTCACCGGCCTGGACGTGGTCACCGACTTGCACTTGCCATTGGACGATCTGGGCCTGAAGGGGGGAGAGAATTTCAATCATGGCCGGATTTTGCGGCCAGCGCCGGGCTTAGCCGGTCAAGCCCGTGACAGCAG
>JBBQQX010000033.1:0-33579 GCA_038215405.1 Burkholderiales bacterium | reverse complement strand
CGACTACGAAACCTTTGGCGCCCTGCCGCGGCGTGACCGTCCAGCGCAGTTCGCCGCCATCCGCACCGATGCGGACCTGAACGAGTTGGGTGAGCCCATCATGCTGTTCTGCCAGCCCGCGCCGGATTTTTTGCCCGACCCGCAGTCTTGCCTGATTACCGGCATCACGCCGCAGCAGTGCCTGGAGCAGGGCGTGCCGGAGCACCAGTTTGCCGCTGCCATCGAGCAGGCATTCAGCCTGCCCGGCACCATTGGCGTGGGTTACAACACCATTCGTTTTGACGACGAGATCACGCGCTTCATGTTCTGGCGCAACCTGATTGACCCGTACGCGCGCGAGTGGCAAAACGACTGCGGCCGTTGGGACCTGCTGGACGTGGCGCGCACCGCCTACGCGCTGCGACCCGAGGGCATCGAGTGGCCGCTGAACGGCGAGGGCAGACCCAGCTTCAAGCTCACCGACCTGAGCGCGGCCAATGGTCTGCTGCATGAATCCGCCCACGATGCCTTGAGCGACGTGCGCGCCACCATCGCGCTGGCGCGGCTGCTCAAAACGACGCAGCCCAAGCTGTTTGACTTCTGTTTTGGCCTGCACAAAAAAGACCGCGTGATGGCCGAGCTGGGCCTGCCTACCAGCTTGGCCAATGCCAAGCCATTTCTGCACATCTCGGGCATGTTCGGGCCCGAGCGCGGCTGTCTGGCGCTGATGTGGCCGCTGGCGATGCACCCGGCCAACAAAAACGAGTTGCTGGCGTGGGACCTGGCCTTTGACCCGCGTGAGCTGGCCGGCCTGAACGCCGAGCAGATTCGCCTGCGCCTGTTCACCAAAGCGGCCGATCTGCCCGAGGGGCTGCAGCGCCTGCCCGTCAAGTCGATTCACCTCAACAAGTCCCCGAGCGTGATTGGCAATACCAAGACCTTGTCAGCCGCGATGGCGCAGCGCTGGGGCTTGAATCTGGACGCGCAACTGGCCAACGCCGCGCAGGCGCAAGCCTTGCCCGACATGAGCGCGATCTGGCCGGCGGTGTTCAAGCGCCCGGTAGCGGCGCCGCCGGATGTGGACGAGGACCTCTACGGTGGCTTTGTCGGCAACGCCGACCGGCGTCGCTTGAACGAGTTGCGTCAGCTTAAGGCCCAGGAGCTGGCCAGCGCCCGGCCTGCGTTTGACGATGCGCGTCTGCCCGAGCTACTGTGGCGCTACCGCGCGCGCAACTTCCCGCAAAGTCTGAGTGCTCAGGAACAGGCGCGCTGGGAAGCCCACCGCAGCGCACGCTTGTTTGACGGCGCCGGCGGCGCACTCAACATTGAGCGCCTGTTCGAAGAACTAGACAGCTTGGCGGAATCCGCCGATGAGCGCGGCGAGGCGATTCTGGGTGCGCTGTATGACTATGCCGAAATGATCGCGCCGCAGCGGGCGTGAGCCATTAACCACCAATTCGCCAAAACAGGCCATTTCTAAATTAGTAGCGGCTAACGCAGTAGGGACGTGGGCTAGAGCCCGATTTGGCATAAAAATAATTTACTGGGTGCCAAAAATCCGGTCGCCGGCGTCGCCCAGGCCAGGCAGGATGTAGCTGTGGCTATTGAGTTCGCGGTCGATGGCCGCGGTGTAGATCTGCACGTCCGGGTGCGCCCGGCGCAGCGTGGCGATGCCCTGCGGGCAGGTCAGCAGGCAGACGAACTTGATCGACTTGGGGTGCGTCGCCTTGACGCGTTCAATCGCCGCCACGGCGGAATTGCCGGTGGCCAGCATCGGGTCGACCACCACCACGTCGCGCTCCTGCATGTCTTTGGGCATCTTGAAGTAGTACTCCACCGCCTTGAGCGTGTCGGGATCGCGGTACAGGCCAATGTGGCCGACGCGCGCGCCCGGCACGACGCTGAGCATGCCGTCCAGAATGCCGGTGCCCGCGCGCAGGATCGACACCAGCACCAGTTTCTTGCCGTCAATCACTTTGGCGGTCATCTTCTCCAGCGGCGTCTCGATCTCGACTTCCTGCATCGCCATGTCACGCGTCACCTCATAAGCCATCAACATGCTGATTTCATTGAGCAGGGTGCGAAAGCTGGTGGTGCTGGCCTCTTTTTTGCGCATCAGCGTCAGCTTGTGCTGCACCAGCGGGTGGTCGATGAGGTGAACGAAAGGGTCGGTGTTGGGGCTGCTCATGGGCGTCATTTTCTCAAACATTCGTGACTGACTTGCGGTTGTCAGGGCTTCAGGGGCCCTATTGTGCGCGCCTGTGCACTAGCGCTTGCCGCCAAAAATGCCACCCAGCACGCCGCGGATGATCTGGCGTCCGACTTCGCGTCCGACCGAGCTGGCGGCACTGCGGATGAGTTGCTCGCCGGCCGAGGTGCGGGTGCTGCGCACACCGCCGCCAAAAATGGAGCCCAGGCTGTCAAGCAGGCCTCCGCCGTTTGGTGTCGCTGCGCCGGCCTCAACGCGTGCTTCGGGTTGCGCCCGGGCCCGGCCGTTGCTTCGTGGCTCGCTCTCGCGGGCGGCGTCCAGCTTTTCAACGGTGCGGCCCTTGATCTTCTCGAAGGCGGATTCCCGATCCAGCGTCTTTTCATAAACCTCGGCGACGATCGAGTCGGCCAGCAGGGTCTGACGCTGCGCCGGTGTGATCGGTCCGATCTGGCTGGCTGGCGGCAGCACGTAGACGCGCTCGGTGATGCCGGGGCGGCCTTTTTCGTCCAGAAAGCTCACCAGCGCCTCGCCCACTGCCAGCTCGGTGATGGCCGCGCCGATGTCAAGGGCAGGGTTCGGGCGCATGGTGTCGGCGGCTGATTTGACCGCTTTCTGGTCGCGTGGCGTGAAGGCGCGCAAGGCATGCTGCACGCGGTTGCCCAGTTGGGCCAGTACCGAGTCCGGGATGTCGAGCGGGTTTTGCGTCACGAAGAAAACGCCGACGCCTTTGGAGCGCACCAGCCGCACCACCAGCTCAATGCGCTCGATCAGCACCTTGGGTGCATCGGCGAAGAGCAAATGCGCTTCGTCAAAGAAAAACACGATCTTGGGTTGGTCCAGGTCGCCCACTTCGGGCAAATTCTCGAACAGTTCGCTCAGCAGCCAGAGCAAAAACGTGGCGTACAGGCGCGGTGCGTTCATGAGCTGGTCGGCGGCCAGGATGTTGACCATGCCGTGCCCCTTGGCATCGGTTTGCAGAAAGTCGGCGATGTTGAGCATCGGCTCGCCAAAGAACTTGTTGCCGCCTTGCTGCTCGATCTGCATCAGGCCGCGCTGGATGGCGCCAATGCTGGCGGCGCTGATGTTGCCGTATTCGGTGGTGAATTCCGAGGCGTTGTCCCCCACCAACTGGCACATGGCGCGCAGGTCCTTCATGTCCAGCAGCAGCAGACCGTCGTCGTCGGCGATCTTGAACACCAGCTGCAGCACACCGGCCTGGGTCTCATTGAGGTTGAGCATGCGCCCCAGCAACAAGGGGCCCAGATCGCTGACGGTGGCGCGCACCGGGTGACCCTGCGCGCCAAAGACGTCCCACAAGGTGGTCGGGAACGCTGCAAATTCAGGTGCTTGAATCCCACGCTCGGTCAGGACTTTCGCCAGTTTTGACCCCAAAACGCCGACTTGGGAAAGACCGGTCAGATCGCCCTTGACGTCGGCCATGAACACTGGCACGCCGATGCGCGAGAAGCCCTCGGCCATGGTTTGCAGCGTGATGGTCTTGCCGGTACCGGTGGCGCCCGTGATGAGCCCGTGGCGGTTGGCCTTGTCAGGGCGCAGAAAGCATTCGGTGGTGCCATGCTGGGCAATCAGAATCGGATCAGACATAAGATTCCCTAAAAGTACAATTGAACCAATAGCGTAACGAACTTTTGAAGGATTCCCCGTGGCAGGACACAGTAAATGGGCCAATATTCAGCACCGCAAGGGCCGTCAGGACGAGAAGCGCGGCAAGATTTGGACCCGCATCATCCGCGAAATAACGGTGGCGGCGCGCGCCGGCGGCGCTGACCTGGGGACCAACCCGCGTCTGCGCCTGGCAGTGGAGCGCGCCAAGGCGGCCAACATGCCGGCAGACCGCATCAAATACAACATTGACAAGGCCAGCGGTACGCTCGAAGGCGTGCATTACGAGGAAATTCGCTACGAAGGCTACGGCATCGGCGGTGCGGCGATCCTGGTGGACACCATGACCGACAACAAGGTGCGCACGGTGGCCGAAGTGCGCCATGCGTTCGCTAAATTTGGCGGCAACATGGGTGCGGAAGGCTCGGTGGCGTTCCAGTTCAAACACTGCGGCCAGCTGATTTTTGCGCCCGGCGCCAATGAAGACAAGGTGATGGAAGTGGCGCTGGAAGCGGGCGCCGAAGACGTGATCACCGACGACGATGGCGCCATCGAGGTGCTGACGGCGTACCCGGATTTCGAGGCCGTCAAGAATTCCCTGGAAGCCGCGGGCTTGAAGCCCGAGATGGCCGACGTGACCATGCGCGCCGAGAACCCGATTGAGCTCACTGGCGAGGATGCCGTGCGGATGCAGAAATTGCTCGATGCGTTGGAGGACCTGGACGACGTGCAAGAGATTTATCACAACGCCGAGATTGACGACGAAGATCTATGAATATTCTCGTGATTGGTGGCGGCGGCCGTGAACACGCCATGGCCTGGAAGCTGGCGCAGTCGCCCAAGGCGCAGAAGGTGTTTGTGGCGCCGGGCAACGCCGGCACCGCGCTGGACAAGCAACTTGAAAACATCGACATCACCGACGTGCAGCAACTGCGGGTCTGGGCTCTTGATAAAAAGATCGCGCTGACCGTGGTCGGGCCGGAAGTGCCGCTCGCCGCTGGCGTGGTCGATGAGTTTCGCAAACACGGCCTGCGCGTGTTCGGGCCAACCCAGGCTGCCGCGCAACTGGAGAGTTCCAAGGCCTTCTCCAAGGCCTTCATGCAGCGCCACGGCATCCCGACGGCCGAGTACGAAACCTTTGTTGACCCGGTCGCTGCCCATGCCTATATCGATCAAAAGGGCGCGCCCATTGTGGTCAAGGCCGACGGCCTGGCCGCAGGCAAGGGCGTGGTCGTGGCTTTGACGCTGGCTGAGGCGCATGCCGCGGTCGATTTCATGCTGGCAGACAACACACTGGCTGTTGCTCACAACCCGGGCGCGGACGGACAAGCGGTGCCGCGTGTCGTCATCGAAGAATTTTTGGCTGGAGAAGAAGCCAGCTTCATCGTGATGGTGGATGGGAAGAACGTGCTGGCGCTGGCCACCAGCCAGGATCACAAGCGCCTGCTCGAAGGCGACCAGGGCCCGAACACCGGTGGCATGGGCGCTTATTCGCCAGCGCCGGTGGTGACGCCCGATGTGCATGCCCGCACCATGCGCGAGATCATCATGCCGACCATCCGCGGCATGGAAAAAGACGGTATTCCCTACACCGGGTTCTTGTATGCCGGCTTGATGATCGATGCCGAGGGCCACCCAAAGACACTCGAATTCAACTGCCGCATGGGCGACCCCGAAACGCAGCCGATCTTGCTGCGTCTCAAGTCCGACCTGGTGGATGTGATGCTGGCCGCGACCGAGCCGGGTCCGCACGGCAAGCTCGATCAGATCGACCTGCAATGGGATCGTCGCACCGCGCTGGGCGTGGTTGTGGCGGCGCAAGGCTACCCGCTTGAGCCGCGCAAAGGCGATGTGATCACCGGCCTGCCCAAGGAAGACGAAGACGCCGTTGTGTTTCATGCCGGCACCGCGCTGCGGGGCGAGGACGTGGTGACCGCTGGTGGCCGGGTCTTGTGTGTGACGGTGCTGGCGGACAACGTGCGCCAGGCCCAGGCTAGAGCCTACGAAGTGACGCTGGGGATTCACTTTGACGGCATGCAGTACCGCAAGGACATTGGTCACCGCGCCATCAAGGGAGCGGCGGCGTGACGGCGCCTGCAGCGGGCAGCGCGCGCACCGAAGCGGTCAGCCACTATCTGCAGGCCTTGCAGGCGCGCATCACGAGCGCAATTGCTGACATCGATGGCACGACGTTCTTGCTGGATGCGTGGCAGAAGCCAGCGGGCGAGTTGCTGCAGGGCAAGGGCATCACGCAGATTCTGGAAGGCGGCCCGGTGTTTGAGCGGGCCGGCTGCGGCTTTTCCAAAGTGAGTGGCCCCAAGCTGCCGCCCTCGGCCACGCAACATCGCCCGGAGCTGGCGGGCGCCCCGTTTGACGCGATGGGCGTGTCACTGGTGTTTCATCCGCGCAACCCGTACGTGCCCACCGTCCACATGAACGTGCGCATGCTGGCGGCCAAGACGGCTGACGGCGCGCAGGTGTGCTGGTTTGGCGGCGGTATGGACCTGACGCCGTATTACGGTTTTGAGGAAGATGCGGTGCATTTCCACGCCACCTGCAAAGCCACGCTGGCGCCCTTTGGCGAGGACAAGCACCCGCGTTTCAAGACCTGGTGCGACGACTACTTTTATCTGAAGCACCGCGCCGAGCCGCGCGGCGTCGGTGGCATCTTTTTTGATGATTTTTCTGAACTCGGTTTTGAGGGCAGTCTGGCTATGATGCAGGCAGTCGGCGATTCGTTTTTGAAAGCCTACTTGCCGATTGTCGAGCGCCGCAAGAATATGGTTTACGGCGAGCGCGAGCGCGAATTCCAGCTGTATCGGCGCGGCCGCTACGTCGAGTTCAACCTGGTGTGGGACCGGGGCACGCACTTCGGCCTGCAGTCGGGCGGGCGCACGGAATCGATTTTGCTGTCGATGCCGCCGCTGGCCAGCTGGTCGTATCAAAACGTGCCCGCCGCGGGCACGCCCGAGGCCGAGCTGTCCACCCGCTTTCTGGTGCGCCGGGATTGGGTTTGATTTGAAACGTATTGGTGTCCTTGGCGGTGCTTTTGACCCGCCGCACGTGGCGCACGTGACGCTGGCCAAGACGGCGCTGGCCGAGTTGCAGCTTGATGAGCTGCGTGTGCTGCCAACCGGCCAAGCCTGGCACAAGACGCGCGTGCTGAGCCCGGCGCCGCACCGCTTGGCCATGACACAGCTGGCGTTTGCCGAGTTGCCCCAGGTGGTGGTTGATGCGCGAGAAATCGAGCGTACCGGCCCGAGCTACACGGTGGACACCTTGCGCGAGTTCAAGGCGTTGTGGCCGACGGCCGAGCTTTTTTTGATTCTGGGTGAAGACCAGGCGCACGCGCTGCCCAGTTGGCATGATTGGCAGGAGATTTTGGAACTTGCTATAATTTGCGTAGCTACTCGTGCTTATTCGACGCGGGCCAGCACCAAATTTGATCTGGAAACTGCGCACCTATCGAGATTTCGGCGACTGCCGATGCCCGCTTTGAACGTCAGCGCCACCGACATTCGGGCTCGAATTGCCGCACATCTAAGCGTTGCCGATCTGGTTTTTGAGCCGGTTGCACGTTATATTGCCCACCACCACCTTTACCAAACTGCTTGATGACTACCATTACCTCCTCCACCATCGCCAAAAAAGACATTCAGAAACTGCAGCGCGCCATTGTCGATGGCCTTGAAGACGTCAAAGCCCAGGACATTGTGGTGTTCGATACCGAGCACCTGTCCGCCCTGTTTGAGCGGGTCATCATTGCCTCGGGCACGTCGAACCGGCAGACCAAAGCGCTGGCCGCCAGTGTGCGCGATGCGGTGCGCGATGCCGACTTTCCCAAGCCGCGCATGGAAGGTGAGACCAATGGCGAGTGGATCATCGTGGATTGCGGCCAGGCTGTGGTCCATATCATGCAGCCCAATTTTCGCCAGTACTACAACCTGGAAGAATTGTGGGGCGACAAGCCGGTGCGTCTCAAGCTTGGCGCGGTGAAACCGGTCGCGAAAGAAGCCGTCAAGCCGGTCAAAGAAGTGAAGGCGGTTAAAGCTGCGGCTCAACCGATAGCGGATATCAGGCGTTCCAACGCCGCCAAGAAGGGCGTGGCCGAGGCCTTCCCCTCCAAAGCCCAAATGCAGAAGGCGGCGCTGGCAGCCAAGTCCGCGCTAGCAAAGGTACCTGCCAAGAAGGTGGCCGCCAAGAGAGCGACCGCCAAAGTGAGCGCGCCAGTCGTCGAGCCCAAAGCTGCTACCAAGGCTGCTCCAAAGACCGCTCCCAAAGCGGTGCCAAAAGTTGCGCTCAAAAAAGTCATCGTGAACGATCCGGCAAAAAAAGTCGCCCCGAAAAAAGTGCTGGTCAAAGCCGCCGTCGCCAAAAAGGCCCCTGCCAAAAAGGCACCGGCCAAGAAGGCAGCCGTGCGCAAAGCCTGACGCAGTCTCGTGCGGCTGGTCATTGTTGCGGTCGGCCAAAGGGTGCCGGACTGGGCGCAGACGGCTTGGGACGACTACGCCAAGCGCTTTCCCCATGAAATCAAGGTTGAACTCAAAGCCGTCAAGACCGAGACGCGCGGTTCCAAGACAGTCGAGGCCCTGTGCGCGGCTGAGCGGGGGCGCATCGAGGCGGCATTGCCCAAAGGCTGCCGTATCGTCGCGCTGGACGAGCGCGGCACGGCGTTGACCACAGTGGCGCTGGCGGCAAAGCTGCAAAACTGGCAGTTGGAGAGCGACGATGTCGCGTTGGTCATTGGCGGGCCCGATGGGCTGGACCCGGCGTTCAAGCAGGCGGCGCATGAGCGCATCCGCCTGTCCGACCTGACCCTGCCGCACGCCATGGTGCGGGTGCTGTTGATTGAGCAGCTCTACCGTGCCTGGTCGATCAATGCCAACCATCCCTACCATCGTGAATGATGTTTCAAGGTATTTGACGTGAGTAAATTCATCTACCTGGCATCCCAGAGCCCACGACGCAGCCAGTTACTCGCGCAGTTGGGTGTGCGCCATGAACTGCTGTTGCCCGATGTTGGAGAAGACGCCGAAGCGCTGGAAGCGGTGCTGGCGAACGAGGCGCCCGCCGCTTACGTCAAACGTGTGACGCAGCTCAAGCTGGACGCGGCGCTGCAACGACTCAAACGCCGGGGTTTGCCGCCAGCGCCAGTGCTTTGCTCGGATACCACGGTGGCTCTGGGGCGGCGTATTTTCGGGAAACCGGCCGATGCCACTGACGCCATCCGCATGTTGACAGAACTCTCTGGTACGACGCACCGGGTCTTGACGGCGGTGGCGTTGGGCACGGCCCGCAAACGTGAGCAAGTTGTGAGCGAATCGCGCGTCACGTTTGCGGCGATGAGTGCGCGCCAGATACAAGTCTACGTCGCATCCGGTGAGCCCTTGGGCAAGGCCGGTGCCTACGCCGTGCAGGGCAGGGCGGCGGCGGCGTTGATTTTGCACATGAGTGGAAGCTATTCGGGCATCATGGGGCTGCCGATGTTTGAGACGGCGCAGTTGCTGCAGTCATTCGGCTTCAAGATTTGAACAGGCCCACCATGCAAGAAGATATTCTGATCAACTGGTCGCCGCAGGAAACCCGGGTGGCCATTGTTGAAAATGGCGCGCTACAGGAACTGCACGTGGAGCGAACGCTGGAGCGCGGCTTGGTGGGCAACGTCTATCTGGGTAAAGTGGCGCGCGTGCTGCCGGGCATGCAGTCGGCGTTTATCGATATCGGGCTGGAGCGCGCTGCATTTTTGCATGTGGCCGACGTCTGGCATCGCCAACCAGAGGGTGAACCGCCGAGCCTGGTGCGCAATACGCAGCCGCAAATTCCGATTGAAAAACAGGTGTTTGAGGGGCAGGCGCTGATGGTGCAAGTCATCAAGGACCCGATCGGCACCAAAGGCGCGCGTTTGTCGACGCAGATCAGCATCGCCGGGCGCATGCTGGTTTTTTTGCCCCAGGATGACCATGTGGGCGTGTCTCAAAAAATCCCGCAGGGCCAGCGTGACGAACTGCGCATGCGGCTGCAGCAGTTGGTGGGCTTGGAAGGTGGCGGGTTCATTTTGCGCACCAACGCAGAAGACGCGTCTAACCTGGAGCTGTCCGAAGATATTGGCTATTTGCGCAAAGCCTGGGCCCGCATCAAAGCTGCTTCGGTGCGGTTGCCGCCCTTGTCTTTGTTGCACCAGGATTTGAGTTTGTTGCAGCGGGTCTTGCGCGACCTGGTGGGCGAAAACACCCAAGCCATCAAGGTCGATTCACGGGAACAGTTTGAAGCCTTGAGAGCCTTTGGCCTTGAGGTCATGCCGGCCGCCGCCGGCAAGTTGCAGCACTACAAGGGTGAGCGCCCCATCTTTGACCTGTATGCCATTGACGAAGAAATCGCCAAGGCGCTGGGGCGCCGGGTTGAGTTGAAGTCGGGTGGTTATCTGATCGTGGACCAGACCGAGGCCCTGACCACAGTGGATGTGAACACCGGTGGCTTTGTCGGTGCGCGCAATTTTGACGAGACTATCTTTAAGACTAACCTGGAAGCTGCGCAGGCGATTGCTCGTCAGCTGCGGCTGCGCAATCTTGGCGGCATCATCATCGTCGATTTCATTGACATGGTGCGAGAAGACCATCGCGAGGCGGTGCTGTCAGAAATCCGCAAACAACTGTCACACGACCGAGTCAAGACCATGGCCGGCGGGTTCTCGCAGCTCGGCCTGGTCGAGATGACGCGCAAGCGCACCCGTGAATCGTTGGCCCATATGCTGTGCGAACCGTGCCCCACTTGCGAAGGCAAGGGCATCGTCAAAACCGCACGCACGGTGGCCTACAACATCTTTCGTGAAATCTTGCGCGAGGCACGCCAGTTCAACCCGCGCGAATTTCGGGTGATAGCGTCACCCAAGGTGATTGAGCTGTTTCTGGATGAAGAAAGCCAGCACTTGGCGGGCTTGAGTGAATTCATTGGCAAGCCGGTGTCGCTGCAGAGCGAGAGTGCCATAGGGCAGGAACAGTACGACATTGTGTTGCTTTGACTGGGCACAAGGAAAGCGGCTTTCCCACTAGTCGTACGAGAGACAATCAAAGCTCAAAAACCTACGAAATAATGTAATCTCAATATATGAAAAAAGTATTCATTACCGAATATGTTGGTCTTAGCACACGGCTGGAAGCGCTGGCGATGGCCTTCCTGATCTCGGAATATTTTGGCCACGAGGTATGCCTCGATTGGCGTGAGCTCGATGCGCTACACGTGGTGGGAGCGCGCAGACGCGGTCGTGGGCTGTTGGGCCGGCTTAACAGCCTCAAACTACTCGGTGACGTCTCGGAAGGTCTAGACCGCGTCCAAAATCACGCCAACGTTAACGTACGCACGCATCACGGTCCGCGCCATCTGCTGCGCAAACTGTACCTGCCAACGGCCCAGCGCGTGAAGCTGCGCCCGGACCTGATCGCAGTGATACGCGACACGTTCAGCCGGTACGAAAACCGCCCGCTGGTGGGTGTGCACATTCGGCGTGGCGACTTTCCATTGATCAGCCCCGACATGTTTGACGTGAATGCCGTCGCCTGGCCCGCCGTGCCCGATTGGTGGTATGAGCATGTGATGAGGCAGATTCAGCAGGTTGTGCCCAACGTGGCCTTTTTTGTGTCGTGCTCAGGAAGCCTCGACGCTTTCCCCAACCTGCAGAAAAACTTTGATATCTTTGACATGCCCGCTGAATCTCCTTACACCCATTTTGGCGCTGGCCATGTCTCAGCCCGTCACCCCGCTGCAGACCTGTTTGCGCTGGGCTGCTGCGACACGCTGATCGGTTCACCTTGTTCTACTTTTACTCACTATGCGGCCAACATGCTTGGGCGTCCCACCCAGATTTTCGTGCCACCGGCACACAAAATGTTTAAATCTAAGCCGGAGTTCTCGAAGGTCAGCCTGCATGGTCATGGCGCCGCCGACTGGTACGCTGCCTGTCGCACCGGGCAAGGCCTGGAGACGGTGACAGACGCTGGCTCATTACAGATCACGAACGGTGCGTTCGTGGACTGGATGTAATGGCATTGGTGTTCAAGGTGTTGGACTCGCAATTGTCCCCATAAATTTGGGCGCCACTGGAAGGTTATGCGCCGAGTTGGTCGTTGTTTTGAGCTTGTGCTTGGTCCGTGCTTTTTTCCGAGGACAAGGCAAGTCCTATGAAGAAAGTTGGGACACTACAGTTTTTTTATGTCAAATCTTCTCACTGCCAATCTGTCGTCGATTCCCATTCTGATGTACCACCAGATTGAGACTGCGCCGCCCAAGGGCGCAATCTTTCGAAGCCTGTACGTCTCACCCGGCGACTTCGCCCGCCAGATGGCTCTATTGGACCTTCTTGGCTACCGTGGACTTTCCATGTCGGCATTGATGCCCTATTTGACTGGTAAGCAGACGGGCAAAGTGGTGGGACTCACGTTTGATGATGGCTACCTGAACAATTTGACCAATGCCTTTCCAGTTCTGAGCCGACACGGTTTTTCATCGACTTGTTATGCAGTAAGCCAGCAAGTTGGCAAGACCAACGAGTGGGACCGAAAAGTTGGCATCGCGCAGGCACCGCTAATGAATGCTTCGCAGCTGCGGCAGTGGCTGGCCGGCGGGCAGGAAGTGGGAGCCCATACCCGTCATCATGTGCGCCTGACGCAAACCGATATGTCGACCTGCATGGAGGAAATTACCCTGTGCAAGTCGGAACTGGAACATATGACGGATTCTCCTGTGTTGCATTTTTGTTATCCCTATGGCGACTACACGGCAGATCATATGGCGATGGCGCGCGCGGCTGGCTTTGACTCCGTGACCACTACGCAGCGCAGCCGTTGCAAGGCGCAGGAGGATACGATGCAATTGCCGCGGATACCTGTCGTTCGTTCCACCAATCTGCTATTGCTGTGGCTTAAGGTGGCGACCCGCTACGAAGATCGGCGGCGCATGTGACGTCGACAGCACAGGGGTGCAGCGAGACGCCGTGCCAGTCAGTGCCTGACCCAGAGGCGGCGCCTGGCATTGAAAAGCGTCTGCGTATCGCCGTGCTGAATCGGGTTTTTTCACCCACCGGCGGTGGAGCGGAGCGTTACTCCATCGCATTGGTGGAGCAGTTGGCACAGCGACACGAAATCCATGTCTTTGCTCAGCAGATCGACCATCAATGGCCGAGTGTCACCTACCATAGGATTTCTGCACCATTTCTCAAGCCGCGCTGGATCAACCAACTCTGGTATGCGACAGCGACGTGGTTGGCCACCCGCCAGGGTTTTGATGTTGTGCATTCGCATGAGAACACATGGCACGGGCAGGTTCAGACCGTGCATGTTTTGCCAGTGAAGTACAACCTGTTTCATGGGAGAACCGGTTGGCGATTGGTGATGCGTTGGATGAAAGTGTTGACGAGCCCGCGTCTGCTGACCTACCTCTGGCTGGAACATGTGCGTTTTTCAGGCCTGCACGGTCGCTGCATCGTGGTCACATCGAACATTCTGATGACCCAGATGGCCAGCACCTATCCTGTGACCGCTCGTGCACTGAGGGTTGTGACGCCAGGTGTCGCGATGGTAGGCGATAGCTCGACACCAGTACTGCAACGCGCGGCGCGCCAAAGACTGGGCTTGCCCGAAGCCGGGTATGGCATTCTGTTTGTGGGGAACGATTATCGGAAGAAGGGGCTGGAAACTCTGTTCAGGGCATTGCGGCAGCTACCCAACAGCACTTGGCTGGCCGTTGTGGGGAATGCTTCGCAAATTCCTGAATTTAAGGCGCAGGCGCAGGCGGCTGACATTGAGGGCAAGGTTACTTTTCTGGGCTCCATGAACGATGTCCACGACGCCTATGTTGCGTCGGATTGCCTGGCACATCCGACGCTGGAAGACACCTTTGCCATGGTGGTGCTTGAAGCTATGGCACACGGACTGCCTGTCGTTGTGAGTGACGAGCGGTATTGCGGAATATCGGCGCTTCTGACGAACGGAGTGAATGCGTTGATTCTCGATGACCCCAAAAACACAAAAAAACTTTCAAGAGCATTGAATCAACTGCTTCAAGACGATTTACTGCGACACCGTTTAGGTGAAGCCGCAGTAGCTTTTGCTCGTTTGCATCGGTGGCCAGCGATAGCCCGCCAGCAAGAAGAGATCTATTTTTCCGTATGCAAGACCGCCGGTTACGTTGCGACAGGTTCTTCGTCGTGAGCAATCACGTTTTTATCAAATTTATAGAAGTGCAGCGTTGCACATGCGTTGTGCCATTGGCATCGGGTGCGTTGAAGATGCCCCGTACTCGAACCAAGGGACAACCCCCATCAGTTGGGTTTGGCCGGTTTGGATTGAGTGCCCAAATGCCGCTGTCACCTGCTTTCCCAACCAAAAAGCGCCTTCAGCCCCTCGTGGAATAAGCGTAGTAAGCTATTGAAAACATAGCTAGCATCTGATTTTGGTCGGCATGATCAGCAAGGATCATTCAATTCGAGCCCCATGTAATTCGCGCTTGGCCCCGCTTATTTATTGACTTTCGCCAATCTCCAGCGGTTGAAACGGAATGGTTTTTTCTGGGATGCCAATGGGTGGTGTGGGGCGGTGATGATGCGGTGAAAGAAGGCGAGTAATGGGTCTTCTTCGAATAAGGGGTTGGATTGGCCGGGTCTGATCCATGGCTGGCGCATCATTTCAATATAGGCGGCATCATTTTGGTCCAGTTCCTTTATTTTCTCAATGAGTGCGGCTTCGGATGTGAAATTGGCCAGGTTGAGAAAACTGTTGGGGTTGAAATGCTGGTGCACCAGCGGGTCGCCCCAATAAATAGGGATGGTGTGGGCCTGCATGGCTTGTACTATTTTTTCAGAGGTATAGCCAGGTTTTGAATTATTTTCAAAACAAATATGAAACTTATAGGGCTGGAGAAACGCAATTTTTTGGTCGTAGCCCGCTGGAATGGGTGCGCCGATGTTGTTTAAGCCTTTTCCCCCTGAGTCCACATGCTTGTAGCGGGACAGTTGGTGAAAAAAATCGGTTCTGTGTTGCACTGTTTTGTCGGCGTAGCCAACGACAAAGGCGCAGAATTTGGTTTTGGATTGGAGTATGGCCTGCGCGTCGCCTGCATTTTTGTGCAGGGAGTGGGGCGCGGTCATGGGAACGTAGTTGGGTAGTCTGAAATGGCGTGGATTATCTAAGTGGAAAAATGACAAACCATAATCGCACCGGTTAAAGTCAGGCATCCAGCATTCTTCGGTGAAATAGATTTTTACACAGCTGTGCAGGCGGTGGATATGCCCATAATCAGAATAGATAATGAAGTCAGGCTTGTCGCAAATATTGACTTTGTAATGCTTTGATAAGAGTCTTACAAAATAGTTGTCGGTTTTGGAGAATCCTGCTTGAAAGTCGCAGAAATCAAGTTTAAGAATAGGGAGCATGGCGGCGCAGGCGTGTTACGGGGCGGGAGGGGCGCAATTGTGCCCAGCACAAGCACAGATTGTGCACCAAGGCGCCACCCCTGCACGCAACGAAAAAAATGCCAAAAAGCAAATTAGGGGCCAGGCTCAAATTTATATCGATCAATGATGCGGCTGGGACAGGAGTTACCCCCTGCCCCAGCCCAGATCGTCTTTCAGGTAGGGTTCAAGGTTGCGCATGGACAAGCCCTTGTAGCCAAGGCATTTCAGAAAGAACATCTGTCGGGCAAACGAGCCGGGCGAAACGACAAGCCCACGAAGTGGCGGCGCATCGATCTGCGGGTACATGAGAATCGGAATATTTACGTCTGCAGTTGGTTCAGGTTGGCGTAATAGCCCGATGCACGCAACAACTCTGCATGGGTTCCGCTCTCAACAATCCGTCCCTGGTGCAGCACCAGGATGCGGTCAGCGTGCTCGATGGTGTTGAGACGGTGGGCGATTACCAAAGTCGTGCGGCCTTTCATGAGGACGGCCAGGGCCGCCTGTATCTGACGCTCGGACTGCGTGTCAAGTGCCGAAGTGGCTTCGTCAAGGATAAGAATCGGGGCGTCTTTGAGCAAAGCGCGTGCAATAGCCAGGCGTTGACGTTGACCTCCGGAGAGCTTGGCGCCATTTTCCCCGATAGGCGTGTCCAAGCCATTGGGCAACTGCTCAATAAAGTCCCAAGCGTTGGCCGCGCGCGCGGCCTTGATCACATCGTCCCGGCTGCAGGCCTTCAGTGACCCGTACGCAATATTGGATTCAATGGAATCGTTAAAAAGGATGACATCCTGGCTGACTAGCGCGATGTTTTGGCGCAGGCTGACCAGGGTGATGTCATTGATGTCAATGCCGTCAACCAAAACTCGCCCCGATGTGACCGGGTAGAAGCGCGGAATCAAGGCGCTGATCGTGCTCTTGCCGCTGCCGGAAGCGCCAACCAGTGCCACGGTTTGGCCTGCAGTAATCCGGAAACTGATGTCATTCAAGGCAAACCGCTCTGCGCCCAGGTAGCGGAGGTTGACATTGTCGAAACAAATTTCCCCCTTGCTGCGAAGCAACTGCCGTTTGCCCCGGTCTTCTTCCTGTGCTGTGTCCAGCAGCTCGAAGATGCTCTCCGATGCCGCGAGGCCGCGCTGGATTGTAGGATTCACGGTCGCGAGTTGCTTGACTGGTGAAATCAGCATCAGCATGGCCGTGATAAACGAGATGAAGCTGCCCGCTGATGCGCCAGCCTGCCCCGTAGACTGGCTCAGCGCCAGAAAGGCAATGATCGCAATCGCCACCGATGCTGCGATATGCGTGATGGGCGTCATCGCCGACGCAGGAATGGCTTCACGCATCTGGGCACGGCGAAATTGTTCGGTGGCCTCAAAGAATTGTTGCTGCTGCTGCTCCTGCCCGCCAAAGATTTTGACTACCTGCTGGGCCGAAATCGTCTCCTCAATGGTGTGCGCGATGAAACGCATCGCCTGCAGGCTTTTTTGGCTTGCCGCCCTCATTCGTTTGCTGAATGATTTAACGGTGAAGGCAATCACGGGCCCGAGGGCCAAAGTGATTAGCGTCAACTTCCAGTCCAAGTAGAGCAAATATCCTATCAGAGCCACAGCCGTTAATGATTCTCGCACCAGCGTAATCAGAGCGCTGGTAGCAGCCTCTGTTACATTGTTCACGTCATACACCAACCGCGAGACCAGTTGCCCTGCCGAATGCTCGTCATAGTGATGGGTCGGTAGCGCAAGGAGTTTGGCAAACATGGTCCGTCGCAGGTCGGTGACGAGTCGACTGGATATCCACATCATCAAGTAGCCGGTGCAATAGACAATGACACTTCTCACCAAAAATAGAGTCACGATGCCAACGGGTATGAGCCAAATCATTCGCGAGTCTTTGGCCTGAAAACCGTTGTCCACCAGGTATTTCATGATGGCTGGAAACACAGGTTCGGTAGCCGCAGTTCCCACCATTCCTATGACCGCTAGAAAAACTGCTTTCCAGTAGGGCCGCACATACGACAGCAACCGGGCATACAAGGCGCGATTGCTCAGAGAAGTCGGTTTCGTCATTTGTTGATTTGCCTGGGCGCCTGCCATTGGGCGCCTTTTTGAATCTCGACGGCTTTCACATAGCGATAAAAAGTTCCCTCGAAACTCTGAAGTGCGATGACAAAACCGGCCCAACCATCCATAAATCCGAGCTTGAACAGGTAGTGCTTCACAAACGCCCAAATGCCATGAGACAAGGCGGTGCCCATTGATAGCCGACGTTCCGCAATGCGCTGTGCACCCAATGTGGAGTAGCGGTTGGCTTTGTGCATCACCTCGCTCATATTCTTAAACGGGAACTGCCAAATCGCATTTCTGAGATGACTGACGGGCTTTGACGTGTTGAGCAGGTAGCCCTCGTGCACCGCCTTTTGATCGTAGCTCATGTGACCTTTGCGAAACAACTGCGGCTGACGATAGTTCGGGTACCAGCCTGAATGTTTGATCCAGCGTCCCATAAAAAAATTCCGCCTGGGCACACGATAAACGTCGGCTGAATTCGGATCGCCGATGAGGCTACGAATCTCCATTGCAACTTCTTCAGTGCATCTTTCGTCTGCATCGAGACTGAATATCCATTCATGAGAACAGGCTGCAATAGCCTGATTGCGTAGATCGCCAAATCCTTTGAAATCGACCTGAACTACCCTGGCACCAAGACTGATGGCAAGTTCGGGTGTGCCGTCTGAGCTCCAGGAATCAATCAACACAATTTCGTCTGCCCAACGAGCGCTTTCAATGGTCGCTGTGACTTTTTCGACTTCGTTGTAGGCAATTATGTATACAGATATCTTGCTCATTGGCGTTGGTCGTATTTGAAAAGGGTTGCGCCTGGCCCACGAATGTTTACCGGCCCAAGCGATATGATTTGCGATAGTCTAGTTTAAGATGACCACGGGGTCTGGAGCTGAACAGGCAGTTGCTTCAGTGTGTTCGTAAACTCGTGTAAGTGGCGATTTTTTATCGTGAAGCTGGGATAAGATGCAAACGATGAAAAAGCAGATTTTGTGTTGTTTGTTGGCGGCTATGGCTTGTCTTTCGGCTCTTGCCCAGTTCCGCGTAGAAGTCTCCGGCGTAGGCATGACCCAATTGCCAATCGCCGTCTCGGCCTTCCGTGGTCAAGATGCGGCGCCACAGAAGATTGCTGACATTGTGCAAGCGGATCTGGAGCGCAGCGGGCAATTTCGCGGCGTTGATGCGGCTGGAGCGACCCTCGACGAGGGTGCTCGTCCCGATGTGGCGCTATGGCGGCAAAGGGGGGCTGATTCGCTGGTGACAGGCAGCGTCAGTCGTTTGGCCGACGGTCGCTACGACGTGCGATTTCGCCTGTGGGATGTAGTGCGTGGGCAAGACCTCGGTGGCCAGAGCTACGCCGTTACACCGGCTGATTTGCGCCTGTCAGCGCATCGTATTTCCGATTTTATTTATGAAAAATTGACCGGGGACAAAGGCGCCTTTTCAACTCGCATCACCTATGTCACCAAGGCCGCGCAGCGGTATCAGTTGTGGGTGGCAGATGCCGATGGCGACAACGCCCAGTCGGCGTTGGTCAGTCCCGAGCCCATCATTTCACCGGCGTGGTCGCCCAACGGCAGTCAAATCGCTTATGTGTCGTTTGAATCCCGCAAGCCCGTTGTGTATACCCATGACGTGGCTACCGGCAAACGCCGATTGATTGCCAATTTTAGGGGATCCAACAGTGCGCCGGCGTGGTCGCCTGATGGGCGTACATTGGCCGTGACCCTGAGTCGCGACGGGGGATCTCAGCTGTATGCGATTGACGCCGGTGGTGGGGAGCCGCGCAGGTTGGCACAAAACAGCAGTATCGACACGGAGCCGGTTTTTGCGCCGGATGGGAAAATTCTTTACTTCGTCAGTGACCGAGGTGGTGCGCCGCAAATCTACAAGATGCCCGTAACGGGTGGTGCCGCCGAGCGCGTGACTTTTACCGGCACTTACAACATTTCTCCTGCCATCAGCCCAGATGGTCGCTGGCTGGCCTATATTTCCCGAGTGAGTGGTGCCTTCAAACTTCATGTCATGGAACTTGCAAGCGGCACAGTGAACGCGATTACTGACACCACCGCGGATGAGAGTCCTAGCTTTGCGCCGAACAGTCGCCTTATCGTTTATGCAACCCAGAGTCAGGGGAGGGAGTCACTCTTGACGACGACCCTGGACGGTAAAATCAAGGCTCGGCTGGCCGGCCAGAATGGTGACATTCGTGAGCCGGACTGGGGTCCGTTCCAGAAACAATAATTTTTGAGGTAATTTTTGATGAAACGTATTTTTTTGATTCTCGTTGTGGCTGCCTTGATGGCAGGCTGTGGTTCGACCACGAATCTTAACGAGGTGCCGGTCGTCGATAAGGCCGGGACGTCGGTGCTGCAGCCTGGCGCTGAAGGTTCCGGGAGTGCGGTTGGTAAAGGCGATGTGACCAAGGTGGACATAGGTACCTCGTCGCAAGATGCGGCCAATGTTGGGCGCACGCGCGTGGTTTATTTTGACTACGACAGCTATGTGATCAAGCCTGAGTTCCAGTCTGTGATTGAGCTTCATTCCCGTTATCTCAATGCTGACAAGAGCCGCCGGGTGGCAATTGAGGGACACACGGACGAGCGGGGCGGGCGCGAATATAACTTGGCCCTCGGTCAAAAGCGGGCAGAGGCGGTGCGCAGTGCGTTGGGGCTGCTCGGGGTTGCCGACAACCAGGTTGAAGCGGTCAGTTTCGGCAAGGAGAAGCCGGCCGTTCAAGGCAGCGATGAGGCAGCGCTGGCTAAAAACCGTCGTGCTGAAATTCGGTATAAATAGCCGATATGGAAATGGGCGTTGTGAAAGTGTTTCTTCGCGTTGCCGCGTTCTTCTTGCTGGGCTTGGGCGTAGCCTCGGTCAACGCAGGCTTGTTTGATGATGAGGAAGCGCGCAGGGCCATCCTCGACGTGCGCCAGCGTATTGAAGCTGTGCGCGTGGAGTCCGCGCAGGGTGTGAGCCGCGTTAATGACGACACGGCTTCATTTCGGCGCAGTTTGCTCGACCTCCAGAATCAGATTGAAACCTTGCGCGCAGAAATGGCAACGCTGCGGGGATCGAATGAACAGTTGGTGCGCGATGTAGCTGAGTTGCAGCGTCAACAGAAGGATGCAGCCCAAGGGGTCAATGATCGCCTGCGCCAGTTTGAACCCACCAAGGTCACCGTTGACGGTCGGGAGTTTATGGCGGAGCCTGCTGAAAAGCGGGACTTTGATGCCGCGCTGGCTGTCTTCAGAAAAGGCGATTTCCCTGCGGCACAAAACGTCTTCCTGGAGTTTCTCAAACGTTATCCCGCCACGGGCTATGGCCCGTCGGCATTGTTTTGGCTTGGCAATGCGCAGTATGCGACCCGCGACTACAAAGAGGCGATGATCAACTTCCGCTCCCTGATTGCCAGGGAACCCGAGCATGTGCGGGCGCCCGAGGCGGTGTTGTCCATCGCCAATTGTCAGATTGAACTCAAGGACACCCGCGGTGCCCGCAAAACATTGGATGATTTGATCAAGGCCTATCCGCAATCAGAGGCGGCAATGGCTGCCAAAGAAAGACTCCCACGTCTCAAATAGGGCGCCGTGACCGGTTGTGGGCTATGCGATGACAATGACGGATCGGCGCTTCTCAGGATTGGCGCGTCTGTATGGTCTTTCGGGGGCGCAGCGCATCGTTGACGCACACATCGCCGTGGTGGGGATTGGTGGCGTCGGCTCTTGGGCAGCCGAGGCGCTGGCACGCAGCGGTGTAGGGCATTTGGCTTTGATTGATCTCGATCATGTGTCCGAATCCAACATCAACCGTCAAATACAAGCGGTCGAGGCCAGCTTGGGCCAGCCGAAGGTGCTGGCGATGCGCGATCGCATTCATTCCTTCAATCCCGCATGTCAGGTCACGTGTATCGAGGAGTTTGTGGACTCTTGCAATTGGCCTGCGTTGTTACCCCAGGGCGTCACGGCGGTCATTGATGCCTGTGATCAGGTGAAGGCGAAGACGGCGATGGCTGCGTGGGCGCGAGACACGCAAACTCTCTTTATTTCGGTCGGTGCGGCCGGGGGCAAGAGGCAAGCCCATCTGGTTGAGATTGATGATCTCACGCACACAACCCATGACCCCTTGCTCGCGCAGTTGCGCTACCGGTTGCGTAAGGCGCACGATGCGCCGCGCCAAGGCAAAAAAATCGGGGTTAGCTGTGTATTTAGCAGAGAGTCAGTCAAGGCGCCAGATGCCTCCTGTGCGGTCGAAGGCGACGGCACACTCAATTGCCATGGCTACGGCTCCGTGGTCAGTGTGACCGCGACGTTTGGTCAGTGTGCCGCAGGCTGGATCCTCGATCGAATCGCGGGGTGATCCTGCGGCACTGTCTTTACTTGAGGTCAGCCGCGATAACGTTCACGATCCGCTGCGCGTTGATGGATGTGTCAGGTTTGCCGTTGGCATCGAGTACCGAAACCGTGGTTGATGGTCCTTGACTGACGACCGCGATGCGGTATTTCAATGGCGCGTCATCGGTTTTTGAGCCACCGAAGAGCTTGCCTAGGAAGCCTGGCTCTGCCTTGTCTGCAGAAGGTGCGACATAGCGGACAAAGTAGACACCTTTAGCACGATCCCGGTCCTCTACAGTGAATCCGGTCCGGTCAAGCGACAAGCCTACACGGCGCCAAGCGCGGTCGAAGCCGTCGTCAATTTGCACCACGGGTTGTCCATTGACCGCCGTCGCGCGCGAACTGCTCGGGGTTGCGCCCGCGGCCAACAGGGCCTTTGACTGCTCCTGGCTCACGCCCAACTTGACCATAAGCCGGCGCAAGAACTCGGCTTCAAGCTCAGGGTCAGCGGGGCGGGGTTGCCATACAGTCGAGTTCTTGTCGTTGCTGTTGTAGACCTCAATCATGCCTCGATGACTGATGAAAACGTCGGTGCCACCACTCGCATTGCGTTCCAGACGGGTGCGAAATTTATCTCGCTCGCCGGTCGAATACAAGGAGTCAAGCACCTTGCCCAACGCATTGCGGATAAAGTCTTGCGGAAGTTTGGCCCGATTCTCGGCCCAGTCGGTTTCCATGATGCCCAGGTTGGCCTGGTCCATGGCCAGCAGAAAACCATTTTCCTGCCAGAAGTCGCGTACTGGCTCCCAAAGTTGATCGGCGGATCGGTTGATGACCAGCCAGCGCTGGTTACCGGCCCGCTCGATGCGCACGTCACCCATCGAGGTGCTTGCGGTTGCGGTTTGCGCTGTCTGGCTTACTTGACCTATTTGGAAGCTTGACGCCGATACGGCGGCGCCGGGCACCGCATAACGGGTCTCGCGCGACAGTTGCGTCAAGTCTGGCGGGACCTCAAGCGAGGAGGTTTTTTTGCTGGCGCTTTTGTAGTCAATTTTATCGCCATCGAGCACGGAGCATGCTGCCAGGGTAATTGAAAGGCTCAAAAGTGAGAGTCTGGAAAAATGATTCACAAATAGGTTCCCAAGGGTGATAAATAAAGGCCGACCAGATTGATCAAAGTAAACCGCTGGCGCGCAAAGCGTCCTCTAGCGCACCTTCGTTGGCTGAGGTTAACGGCGTCATGGGCAGACGCAGGGTCCCGCCGCACAGTTTGAGCCGCGCTACCGCCCACTTGACAGGGATCGGGTTGGCTTCAATAAAAAGGTTCTTGTGCAACGGCAGCAATTTGAACTGAATTTCCATGGCACGTTTGGTGTCGCCTGCCATTGCCGCCACGCACAGTTGGTGCATGAGCCGGGGTGCAAGATTGGCCGTGACGCTGATGTTGCCCTGGCCACCGCACAGCATCAGGGCCACCGCCGTTGCATCATCGCCTGAATAGACGGCAAAGCCTTTGGGAACTTCACGAATCAACCACTGCGCCCGGTCAATCTGACCGGTGGCTTCCTTGATGCCAACGATGCCAGGCACCTGAGCCAGACGCAGCACGGTATCGTGCGCCATGTCTGCCACGGCACGACCGGGAACGTTGTAAAGAATCATCGGCAGATCAACCGCTTCTGCAATCGCTTTGAAGTGCAGGTACTGACCCTCCTGGGTCGGCTTGTTGTAGTAGGGCACCACTTGCAACTGGCAATCTGCGCCGACTTTCTTGGCAAATTGAGTTAGCTCGATCGCCTCGGCGGTGCAGTTGGCGCCGCAACCGGCCATGATTGGCACACGTCCCGCGGCCTGCTCCACCGCGACGCGGATGATTTCACAATGTTCCTGCACGTTGACCGTGGGCGATTCACCGGTGGTACCCACCACGCAAATGCAGTCAGTGCCCTCTACGATATGCCAGTCGATGAGTTTGCGCAGGGCGGGGTAGTCCACGCTGCCATCATCATGCATAGGGGTGACAAGCGCCACGATGCTGCCGGTAATTTGGCTGGTTGAGGATGTCATGTCAGAGGGGTAGTTAACAGTAAACGTGCATTCTACCTAGAGCGGGTAGCGCACCGGTGTGTGGTGGGTTTGATTGCCTGAGTCAGGTCGCACCGCGGCAAGCCGTTGCACGAAGCGAGCAGGGTGATCCAGAAAGCCATCTTCAAAAGCCACGATGTGCAGGCTCTTGAACGCCGTCAACAACTCATTCGGCTGCAACAGAAATGCAGGGTTAGAGGGTCTGCCGACGGTTTCATGGCCTTGAGCAAACGTCTCGTAGATTAGCACGCCACCGGGAGTGAGGCTCTGAACCATCACCTCAAACAGCGGTCGCCACAAGTAGTTGGTGACAATCACTGCGTCAAATTGGCGGGTGTGGTCACTGTGCGTCAGCGGCCACGATGCGTTTTCAATGTCCGCCGGCACGGCCTCGCCAAAGCAGCCTGCTGCTTCAATAGCCTCAGGCGCTCGATCAATGCCGGTCACCTCGTGACCTTGTTCGGCAAACCATTGCATGTGACGGCCCGGGCCACATGCGATGTCCAGCACTGTCCCCTGGGGCCGAACGAGATGTGACCAGCGTTGCACCCACCTCGATGCGGGCCCTCGGCCGTGCACTTTGGCTGGTGGCAGTGAATTAAAAATGCTGGCCTTTTTCAAAAACAGGCCCAAACCTGATTGGCCAGAGTGAGCAAAAAGTCAGGGCGGGCGTACAGCGAAAACACGGCTAGTAACAAGAGAATGGCACCTGCAAATAGCAAAATTTCTCGGCTCGGTTTCATGATGAATTACGTGCCCCGGATGGCCGGACCTCGAACAATGGAGGCTTCCTTGATCGGAAGATTGACCAACGCCGCCAACAATCCCAATCCGATGGCGATGTACCAGACCAGGTCATAGCTGCCGGTGCGGTCATACAGGTAGCCGCCCAGCCAGACGCCCATGAAAGAGCCGATTTGATGGCTGAAAAAAACAAAACCGCTCAACATCGACAAATGGGCCACGCCAAAAATTTGCGCCACGGTGGCGTTCGTTGGAGGCACCGTGGAGAGCCACAGCAGCCCCATGATGCTGGAAAACAGGTAAACGCTCAGCGGTGACAGGGGCACCAACAAGAAAACGCTGATGGCAAAAGCACGCGCAAGGTAAATGAACGCCAAAATATTTTTCTTCTGCATTCGTTGCCCCAGCACGCCGGCGGCATAAGTGCCGAAGACATTGAACAAGCCGATCAGCGCCAGTGCATAGCCGGCCACCTGGGGAGACAGACCTTTGTCGCGCAAATAGCTCGGCATGTGTACCCCGATGAACACCACCTGGAAGCCGCAAACAAAATAGCCCGCCATCAGCAACTGGAAGCTCGGGTATTTGAACGCTTCTTTCAGGGCCTGCAGGACGCTTTGCTCCCGGCGCGTGGCAAAGTTGCCTGACAATGCCGGTTCGTGCAAACCCCAAGCCAGTGGGATCATCATCAGTGAGGCCGCCCCCAACACGAGCAGGGCTTCCTGCCAGCCCCAACTACTGATCAAAAAACCTTCGGTTGGCACCATCAGGAACTGCCCGAACGACCCGGCCGCTGCCGCCACACCCATCGCCCACGAGCGTCGGTGGGGCGCGATATTACGGCCAATCACGCCGTAAATGACGGCGTAGGTGGTGCCCGCCTGCGCCATGCCAATCAACACGCCCGTCGTCATGGCAAATAGCAGTGGGGTGGTGGCAGTCGCCATACCCACCAGGCCCAATGCATACAACACAGACCCCGCCACAATGACCTTGAACGCACCGAAGCGGTCAGCCAACATACCAGCAAAAATACCAGTGATGCCCCAGACCAGATTCTGGATTGCAAGGGCAAACGCAAAAATTTCCCGACTCCAGGTTTGGGCCTGCGTGATGGGTTGGAGCCACAGGCCGAAACCGTGGCGTATGCCCATCGACAGCGTCACAATGGCAGCGCCGCACAGAAGCATCTGCGTTGTGGAAATTCTTTGGGAAGAAATGCTCATTGGGACAGTCAAGTTCGCACAGGGCTTTATGTTAAAACTCACCGGTGACAATACGGATGTTCAGGCTGCCGTTCGCCGAGTCTCCGGTGCTTTTTAAATGACGATAATTTACCGGGTGGGTTCAGCGCTCTATCGAAACAGAGTCGCTGATGCGACTCTGTGAGCAGTGTCGGTTGCCCCGGCCTCCCGAGAGCCAACTTGCTCAGTGCAAAGCTGGCTCAACCGGCGCCAAAGCCTCAAGTGCAGGCATCTGCGGCACTGCGGTTTGCACGCGACGAGCGCCATCAAAGCGATGGGTCCAGTAGGCCAAGCCCATGTCTTCCACTCGCACTTGCGAGCCTGGTTTGGGGGAGTGGATGAATTTGCCCTCGCCAATGTAAATGCCGACGTGGCTAAAGGCCCGGCGCATGGTGTTGAAGAAGACCAAATCGCCAGGCTGCAGGTCGGTGCGTTCAATTTTTTGGGTGGCTGCTGCCTGCTGCTCCGCCTTGCGCGGCAAGATTAATCCAACTGTTTGCTGATACATGGCTCGGACAAAACCGCTGCAGTCAAAGCCGGTTTCTGCCGTGTTGCCACCGCGCCGGTAGGGTACACCCAGAAAGCCCATGGCCGTGTAGACCAATCCAGATGCCTTCAAGCTGACCGACTGTCGAACTTGATCTAAGCGCGCGATCACCCCCCTGTTGAGCAAAAATTCATTGAGGTCATCACTCGACCCGGAAGGACTGGCCTGCGCACTGGCAGTAAACGAAAAAGCAATCAGGAAGGCAAGGGTGGTGGCAATTCTCATGGCGCGCAGGATACCGGCAGTCCAGGCGATCTGTCAAGCCGAATTCGATTTGAGTCCTTGTCACGTCTTGCCTCGAGTGCGCGGGCTAACCCTGAGTCAACCGGTAGCGGCTCGCCGCTCCAGCGTGCCGCCAGCAATTCGGCACAAAGCACTGAAAAGCTCAAGCCCCTTGATCCCATACCAGCACACAGCCACAGGGTCGGGTTCTCATTCGATTGCAGCGGGCCTACGGCGGGCAAGCGATCAGCAGTGACGCAGCGCGTGCTCTTCCAGGTGTTGACAGCTCCGGCGGAAAACTCTCCCGCCAGGGCTTGCCCCAGTTTAGGTAGCAGCTTTTGCAGGCGCGCCAGGTTGGCTGCATGATTTACTATGTCAGGCACGGCGGGCTGGCTCTCGGGCTGGTACGTGGCGCCAACAAACCACGCCAAGTCCTGTATGCCGCTCGTCTCCATTGACACGCGTGGCACGATGCTGCCGACACCATTGATCGGATGGGGTGGGAACGCGGCGTGCGGCGGTTCCTTGTGCAAAGCCCACGATACTTGGCCGCGCACCCCCTGCATGTCAGGAAATTGACTGACACAAATCCCCAAGGCCGGCAGGTCCACTTGCACCGCTTCAAGCAACGAAGTGGCACCACCCGCGTTAGCGAAAACCACCCGGTTAGCACGGTGTAGCACATCGCCTTGTTCGTTCAGCAACTCCCAGTCATCCCCGCATTGACGAACGGAGACGACTTTCGCCCCACCCTGAAAGGTGATTCCGGGATGTGCCAACCAGGCGTGCACCAGTGGGGCTGGTTTGAGCCAGGCCGCCTGCGGGTGCCAGATGTCGGGCGAGCCCGGCGAGCGATCCAATTGGCGCTCCAAGACGCCGGTGGCCTCCCAGTCTTGTCTATGCCGCAAAAGACTGCGCGCTTGTTGCAACATAAGCCGCACACCGCTGCGTGACAGTCGCGAGAGCACACAGTCGTCAGCCGATACATGGGGTGCCATCAGGCCCACCGGCAAACCGGACGCGCCAGTGGCCGGCACCTGCGCTTGGTCCAGTACCTGAACTTGCCAGCCGCGTCGTGCCAGCGAGGCGGCCACGCTGGCCCCTGCGATGCCCGCTCCAATGACGGCACAGTTGCCAACCGACATGGCGCGCCCGGGCAATGTCGTGCGCGTGCTCTTTATGGCCCAGCGCGGATTGAAGCATGCGCGCAGCACCGCGTTGGAGGAACTTGTTGGCACGTTTGCCGGGTCAGAAATCATCTCGAACCCGCATTGGGTCAAGTCAGCATCCACGTGCGGCTGATTTGGGGCGCCTGCCAGTGTCGTGCCGCGTCGGCAGCAACGTGCCAAGGCTTTGGCAGTCCAGATATTCCAGTTGGAGGCGGCGGTGCGGTGCGGCTCGTGGTCTGGCTGCGCAACCAGGTAAACCGAATCAGCGAAAAACTGCTGCGTCCGCAACATCGCGGTCAGGTCGCCCACGCACAGTGTCAACAAGACATGGCCCCCAGCGAACGTCAGGCGGTGAAAACCGGGCAACAGGCCCGACCACTGCAGCGCCAACTCTTTGGCCAGCGGCAGGTGTTCGGGGAATGATTGCGTACAGGCCAGCAATTGGTCGATGCCCGGCGGTGCGGTAGTCACTGCAACATAGTGAAGCATTGCGGGCCTGTGCGGATCGTCGCTCCAAGCCTGCCAAGTGCTCAAAAAATTGAACCCATGGGCGAAATGGGTTTCCAGGATGCACCAAGCTTCTTTCCCGCGCCAAGCCTGGGGAAGAGCACACCCTTGCAGGTAATTGGCCGCCATGGGTTCAGCCCCGCACAATCACCTTCAAGCGCTGGGCGGTACGTAACCCTGGGCGGCATCGGCGCCGCCGCCAAAAAAGTGATTCTCCATTTGGCGCGCCAAATACTGCCGCGCCCGGGCGTCCGCCAGATTGAGGCGGTTTTCATTGACCAGCATGGTTTGGTGCTTCAGCCAGTCGGCCCAGGCCTGTTTGCTGACACTTTCCCAAATACGTTTGCCCAAGTCGCCAGGGTAGGGCGGAAAATCCAGACCTTCGGCTTCTTTGCCGAGTTTGATACAGTTCACAGTGCGTGCCATTTGAGCCTTTTTCCAAATTTTTGACGAAGCTGCCACTTTAGCAAGCTTTCAGAGGCCGTTGCCTTTGTCTGGTTTGAATCAGACGTGATTTACCGCGTCTTCTGACACTGAAGTAAAATACAAGTTATGGCAAAAGCAGACACAAAAACCAAAATGCTGGCCGATGGCCTGCGTTACAAATCCAAAGTATCAGGGTCGCCCTTCACGGCGGCGACGTCGTTCGGGGCCGCGACCATGTCGTGCTTCCTGTGTGGCAAGCATCGCGCTCGCTCACAGATGGTCACGCGCAAGATACTTGGAAAATCCCAGGCGGTGTGCTCACCTTCCTGCAAGGCAGCAGACGAGGCTGCGGCGGGTTGATGGTCTGAGTGCAGACTGAATTGCAGGGGCGCGGGGACTTATTCCCTTAAGTCAGCCCAAATCATCGGGCGTTTCAGCCCGTGATTCTTTCCTTGAAGGACCGTGATGAGCGCTCAGCTTCTAAACAATTGGTTGGACAATTTTCCGCGCCGCGTTCTTGCGCTCATTTGTCTGGCGAGCGTCGGCATGCTGGCATTCGGCCAGTATTTGCAGCATGTCGTGGGCCTGGAGCCCTGCCCGATGTGTATCGTCCAACGTTATGCTCTTGTTTTGGTAGCTGTAATTGCAGCATTGACGGGGGCTAGCGGCCGAAAAGGCTTAAATATTGGTGGCACTTTTCTGATGTTGGTCGCCAGCGGCTTTGGTGCTTATGTGGCCGCCCGGCAAAGCTGGTTGCAGTGGTATCCGCCTGAGGTGTCGACTTGTGGCCGTGACTTTTACGGAATGATCGAGACCTTTCCGCTACAGCGCGCCATTCCCATGATTTTCAAGGGAAGTGGCGACTGCAGCAAGGTCGATTGGCGCTTCTTGGGTGGCTCCATTGCCAATTGGTCATTTGTTGTTTTCAGTCTGATTGTCCTGCTGTCTTTGGCGCTGATCTGGCGGCTATCCCGCCGCGGCACGGCCTGATACCAAGGCGGTAAGTCGGCGTCGGTTCAATACATTGAATCGCGTCAACTCGTCACCTTCAAACCTTGGCAAGTTTCTTCACCAGCACCTGGCTTTTGCGGTCCCAGTTGTATTTGCGCTTGCGGGCTTCCGGTAGCCACTCCGGGTCGACCAGCACAAAGCCGCGTTTAAGGAACCAATGCGTGGTGCGCGTGGTCAGCACGAAAATACTCTCTAGCCCGGTCGCTCGGGCGCGTTGCTCAATTCGTTTAAGCACGCGTTCGCCATCGCCTTCGCCCTGCACCTGGGGCGACACCGTGAGAGCCGCCATTTCGCCGGTGCGTGCTTCCGGGTAGGGGTACAGCGCGGCGCAGGCAAAAATCACGCCGTCGTGTTCGATCACCGTGTAGTTGCCGACGTCGCGCTCGATCTCTGTGCGACTGCGCTTGACCAGCGTGCCGTCTTTTTCAAACGGCTCAATCAGTTGCAGGATGCCGCCCACATCATCGACCGTGGCTTCGCGCAGGCTCTCCAACTTTTCGTCCACCACCATGGTGCCAATGCCGTCGTGCACATACACCTCCAGCAAGATCGAGCCATCCACAGCAAACGGGATGATGTGGCTGCGCTCAACCCCGTTCTTGCAGGCTTTGATGCAGTGCTGCAGGTAGAACGCGGTATCAGTGGACCTGGTGGCCGCCGGCAATTGGGCCAACAGCTTTTCTGCAGTGGCGAGTGGCAACTCGGTGTCAATTGGGTTGTCCTCACTAACCGGCTGTGTCACATCAGTGGGAATTCCTGCGATCTCCGTGACAAAAATAAGCTTGTCGGCCTGTAATCCAGTGGCCACGGAGGTTGCGACCTCTTCCATGGTCAGGTTGAACGCCTCGCCCGTGGGCGAAAAGCCAAACGGCGACATCAGCACCAGCGCGCCCATGTCCAGTGATCGCATGATGCCGGCGGTGTCAATCTTGCGCACCACACCCGAGTGTTGAAAATCCACTCCATCGACGATACCAACCGGGCGCGCCGTCAAAAAATTGCCTGAAATCACGCGCACGGTGGCCCCGGCCATCGGCGTGTTGGGCAGGCCCTGGCTGAACGCGGCCTCTATCTCGTAGCGCAACTGGCCGGCCGCCTCTTGCGCGCAGTCCAGCGAGACTTCGTCCGTGATGCGAATGCCATGGGAATAGCGTGCTGCATGTCCCTTGGCTTTGAGTTGCTCGTTCACCTGTGGCCGAAAACCATGCACCAGCACAATCTTGACGCCCATGCTCTGGATCATCGCCAGGTCTTGCGCCAAGTGCTGCAACTTGCCGGCCGCGATCGCCTCACCCGCGATCCCGACCACAAAGGTTTGATGGCGAAACTTATGGATGTAAGGCGCCACCGAGCGAAACCAGGGTACAAAGGTGAAGTTGAAGACGGAAGTCATGAAGGCGGTGCTTTTGTGGCAGTCGGTTGAAATCTGAAAAGTGTAGCAGTCAAGTTCAACGACACCTTGTTGGCTATACCGACTGTCAGTCACCACTGCGGCAAGAAAATCGGCCTGAGTCATGCTTGCATGGCATGTGCGCACCCGCGGATTGTCCGATTTGTCCGTGTTGGCAAACGGCTTGGCCGCTCTCCACTTGCATCGCGGACAATGGTTTCAAGAAGTCGCTACTTCAATCTAAAAGCGCCCAAGGCAATCGGGAGGGACGGTTTGGGAGCCAACACCGGCCTTGCTGCCCGCGCCAAATGCACCCAATCCACCACTTCTGCATCGGGCTGGTAGCCTGGCACCAGGTCTTTCAGCAAAGTCCGTACCAGCGGGACGTCGTTCTCATTCAACGCCTGCGTCAACACCTGCAAGCGGCTGGTCAAATCTGCCAGGGGCAAGAATTCTTCATGCGCTTTCATGATGCGTGGGTGCTTGGTGGGTAAGGGGTTGTCGCCGATGAGCAACTCCTCATAGAGCTTTTCGCCCGGGCGCAAGCCGGTGATCTCAATAGCGATGTCACCCGCTGGGTTGGCCTCGTCACGCACCGACAAGCCCGACAGTTCCACCATGCGGCGCGCAAGATCAATAATGCGCACCGGTTCGCCCATGTCCAGCACAAACACATCGCCGCCACTGGCCATTGCGCCCGCCTGAATCACCAGTTGCGCCGCCTCGGGGATGGTCATGAAATAGCGGGTAATATCTGCGTGGGTCAGAGTGATGGGGCCGTTGGCCTTGATCTGCTTGCGAAACAGCGGGACCACCGAACCACTGGAGCCCAGTACATTGCCAAAGCGCACCATGGCAAAACGGGTGTTGGCACCTTGCGCTGCCGCTGCGCCAGCCATCGCCTGCAATATCATTTCGGCCAAACGCTTGCTGGCGCCCATGATGTTGGTGGGTCGCACTGCCTTGTCGGTGCTGACCAGCACGAAATCGCGCACACCTGACTCCAGCGCCAGTCGGGCCACTGTCCAGGTACCTAGTGCGTTGTTTTTGACGCCTTCAGCCGGGTTGTGTTCCACCATGGGCACATGTTTGTAAGCCGCTGCGTGATAAATGGTATTGGGTCTCCAGGTCTGAAAGATCTCACGCATGCGGTCTTCGTCACGGACGGAGGCCATCAGGGGCACCAAGCGCCCGCCCGCTTGACCTTCGTCAGGCAACAGTTTGATCAATTCATGGTAGACGGTGTAAAGAGCAAACTCGCTTGAGTCCACCAGCAGCAACTTGGCCGGCCCTGAGCGGAGGATATGGCGACACAACTCACTGCCGATGGAGCCTCCGGCACCCGTCACCAGCACCACCTTGTTGTGGATGTTCTTACCCAGAAGCAGCGCATTGGGAGGCACAGAATCACGGCCCAACAGATCATCAACATCGAGATCGAGCAAATCGCTAACCTGCACGCGCCCCTGCGCCAAATCCGTCAAACTAGGTAGCGTGCGCACGACCACACCGACGCTGCGCATTTTTTCCAGAATCTGATTTCGACGCTGGCGCGTTGTGGAAGGCATCGCCAACAGCACATCACTAACCTCAAGCTTGGCCACCCATTGGATCAGCTCGGCGGGGTCGTAGATGCGCAAGCCATTGAGCACCTGGCCGTGCAAGCGCTCATCATCATCAAAAAAACCTACTGCCCGCATTGATCGATCGTTGGCCATGGCCCCGGCCAATTGGCGACCGGCGGAGCCTGCCCCATAGATAAGTACTTTGTTTAAGGCTCGGTGCTGCAGGTGGTTCAGGTATTCGCCGCTCAGACAATAGCGGCCCAGAGCGCGCGAGGCACCCACTGCCAGCAAGAGCAGCAATGGTTGCAGCAAACCCAACATGCGCGGAACCCCCGGCAAGGTCAGCGTGGCCAGCAAGGCGGCGTAAGCCACTCCATAGAAGAACACCGCCTTGGTCACGGTTGTCAAGGCAGACACGCCGGCGTACCTGAAGATCGCCCGGTACAACCCCATCTTGACAAAAATGGGCAGGGCAAGTGTCAGCGACAACGCTACCGCCAACCACTGGCTACCTTGCAGGACAACCCAGCGCTCCAAACTGAAAGATAAACCCAGCCAGACTGTAAAGACACACAAACAAACATCCACCGTCATCGCCAGCAGTCGCTTGACGGGGCGCGTCAGTTTGAGTAAAGGTTCGGCTATCTGGTTGATCATCATCTCTCCCTGATGTAGGAGCTACATCATGTCAATATTCTCTTATTGCAAATAAAGTGCACAGCACCGTCCGGTCAGGAAGTCAATTGAGCACAAATAGTTGATTGCGACTGCCTGCTTGCCTTGGTGCTCAGTTGCGCAGGCTCTTGATGCCGGCCGCGCCCAGGCCCAACTGGTACAGGATGTTGGTCCAGTCCTTGGCCCCTTCAATGAACTGGGTGTAGGCGGTGCGACGGTCTATCAAGGCGGGCACATAGACGGAGTCGCCGGGGTTCATTTCTTTGTTCAGCAAGCCACTGCCCCAGAACATGGAGCGACGTGCGCTACTTTCGACCGAGCCGTCAGCGCGGATCAGCAGCAGGTTGTC
>JBBQQX010000032.1:0-33673 GCA_038215405.1 Burkholderiales bacterium | reverse complement strand
GCCGATTGCAGATGGTCGTAGTCGAAGGTGAAGGGCTCGTAGTAATCGTCAATCTCGGGCATGTTGGGGTTGGCGAAGATGCGCATGAGCAGCTTCCACTTGCCTCCCTGGCGCGGTTCGATTTTGCCGTTGGCCAGGCGATGCCAGCCGCCGTTCCAGCGGTCCTGGTTTTCCCATTCCTTGGGGTAACCAATGCCGGGCTTGGTCTCGACGTTATTGAACCAAGCGTATTCCATGCCGGGGCGGCTGGGCCAGTCGTTTTGGCAGGTGACGGAACAGGTGTGGCAACCAATGCACTTGTCCAGGTTCAACACCATGCCGATTTGCGCGCGTATTTTCATGTGGGGTCTCCTCAGGCGTGGGTAGTTGTGGCACTGGATTCATCGTCCAGCCAATCAATCTTGTTCATCTTGCGCACCACCACAAACTCGTCGCGGTTGGTGCCGATGGTTCCGTAGTAGTTGAAGCCGTAGCTGAACTGGGCGTAGCCGCCGATCATGTGAGTCGGCTTAAGCACAATGCGGGTGACCGAGTTGTGAATGCCGCCGCGGGCACCGGTAATCTCGGAGCCGGGTGTGTTGACGATCTTTTCTTGCGCGTGGTACATCATCACCATGCCGGGATTCACCCGCTGGCTGACGATGGCGCGCGCCGCGATAGCACCGTTGATGTTGAACAACTCGATCCAGTCGTTGTCGACAATGCCGGCGCTCTTCGCGTCGTCTTCGCTGAGCCAGACCACCGGACCGCCGCGGCTGAGCGTGAGCATCATCAGGTTGTCACTGTAGGTGGAATGGATGCCCCACTTCTGGTGCGGTGTGATGAAATTCAGCGCAATTTCCTTGTTGCCGTTGGGCTTGATGCCCTGGATCTCGGACGTCGTTTTCAGGTCCACCGGTGGCCGGTAGCTGCTGAAGCCCTCGCCAAAGGCGGTCATCCACGGGTGGTCCATGTAGAACTGCTGGCGCCCGGTGAGGGTGCGCCATGGGATGTACTCGTGCACGTTGGTGTAGCCGGCGTTGTACGACACCGTTTCACTCTCGATGCCGCTCCAGGTCGGCGAGCTGATGATCTTGCGCGGCTGCGCCTGAATGTCGCGGAAGCGAATCTTCTCGTCCTCGCGGTGGATCGCCAGATGGGTGTGGTCCAGCCCGGTCTGTTTGCCCAGTGCTGCCCAGGCCTTGACGGCAACGTGGCCATTGGTCTCGGGTGCCAGTTGCAGCACCACCTCGCAGGCGTCGATGTCGGTGTCAATTTTTGGCATGCCGCAGGTGACGCCTTCGTCCGTCACGAGACCATTGAGCTCGCCCAGCTGCTTGACCTCGATCTGGGTGTTCCAGTTGATGCCTTTGCCGCCATTGCCGACCTTGTTCATCAGTGGTCCCAGGGCCGTGAAACGCTTGTAGACATTGGGGTAGTCGCGTTCCACCACCGCCATGTTGGGCGCGGTCTTGCCCGGTATCAGGTCGATCTCGCCGCGCTTCCAGTCCTGCACGCCGAAGGGCTGTGCCAGCTCGGCAGGGGAGTCGTGCATCAGGGGGGTGAGCACCATTTCGCGCTCGACACCCAGATGACCAACACACACTTCGCTGAACTTCTTGGCGAAGCCCTTGTAGATATCCCAGTCGCTGCGCGACTGCCAGGCGGGATCGACCGCGGTGGACAGCGGGTGGATAAAGGGATGCATGTCGCTGGTGTTGAGGTCGTTCTTCTCGTACCAGGTCGCCGTCGGCAACACGATGTCGGAGTACAGGCAGGTCGTGCTCATGCGGAAGTCCAGCGTGACCAGCAAGTCCAGCTTGCCTTCGGGCGCCTGGTCGTGCCAGACCACCTCGGTCGGCTTGGCTTCATCCTTGCCCAGGTCCTTGCCCTGCACGCCATGGCTGGTGCCCAGCAGGTGTTTCCGGAAGTACTCGTGGCCTTTGCCGCTCGAGCCGATGATGTTGGAGCGCCAGACAAACATGTTGCGTGGCCAGTTGGCGGGATGGTCGGGGTCTTCGCAACTCATCTTGAGCGAGCCGTCTTTGAGCCCCTTGACCGCATAGTCTTTAGCATCCATGCCGGCGGCGGTCGCATCGCGCACCACTTGCAGCGGGTTGGTCTTGAGCTGCGGCGCAGACGGCAACCAGCCCATGCGCTCGGCACGCACGTTGTAGTCGATCATGCTGCCGGCGTACAGTTTCTTGTCGGCCAGCGGTGACAGCACTTCTTCCATGCCCAGCTTCTCATAACGCCACTGGTCGGTGTGGGCGTAGAAGAAGCTGGTGGAGTTCATCTGCCGCGGTGGACGAATCCAGTCCAGCGCAAAGGCCAGTGCGGTCCAGCCGGTCTGGGGCCGCAGCTTTTCCTGGCCCACATAGTGCGCCCAGCCGCCGCCGCTCTGGCCGATGCAGCCGCACATCATCAGCATGTTGATGACGCCGCGGTAGTTCATGTCGGCGTGGTACCAGTGGTTCATGGCGGCACCGATGATGACCATCGACTTGCCATAGGTCTTGTCGGCGTTGTCGGCAAACTGGCGCGCCACGGTGATGAGCTGTTCGCGCGGTGTGCCGGTGATGCGCTCCTGCCAGGCCGGGGTGTAAGGCGTGTCGTCGTTGAAGTCCTTGGCCGCGAGTTCGCCGGGTAGGCCACGGGCAACACCATAGTTGGCGACCTGCAGGTCAAACACGGTGGCCACCAGCGCCTCGCGTTGGTCGCCTTCCTTGCCCAGCGAAATGCGTTGCACCGGCACCGTGCGCACCAGCACGTTGTTGGCGCCAGCACCGGTGGCGTTGTTCGGGAAGTGTTCGCTGACGATGCCGCCAAAGTAAGGGAAACCGACCTTGGCGGTCTCAAGGCTGGCATTCTCGCCTTCCATGACTGAGAGCTTGAGCTTGACCTCGCCGCCGTGGCGCGCTTCCTTGGCCTGCAGGTTCCATTGACCTTCGTCAGCGCGGCCGTCTGGGCCCCAGCGGAAACCGATGGCCCCGTTGGGCAGCACGACTTTGCCGGTGTCGTCAAAAGCGACAGTCTTCCACTCGGGGTTGTTGGCTTGCCCGAGCTTGCCGTTGAAGTCAGAGGCGCGCACATAGCGATCCGGCACCATCACGGTTTCACCGCCGGGCAACTGATGCTCTTTGAGCATCACCAGCATCGGCATGTCGGTGTAGCGACGCACGTAGTCGTCGAAGTAGGCGCTGCGCGGCTTGCCGCCATCCGGGAAATAGAACTCTTTGAGAATGACATGGCCCATCGCCATCGCAACCGCAGCGTCGGTGCCCTGTTTGGGCTTCATCCAGATGTCGGACAGTTTGGCGACTTCGGAGTAGTCAGGTGTCACCGCCACTGTCTTGGTGCCTTTGTAGCGCACCTCGGTGAAGAAGTGCGCGTCGGGTGTGCGGGTTTGCGGCACATTCGAGCCCCAGGCAATGATGTAGCTCGAGTTGTACCAGTCGGCCGATTCGGGCACGTCGGTTTGTTCACCCCAGACCTGGGGGGAAGCCGGTGGCAAGTCGCAGTACCAGTCATAGAAGCTCATGCTGACGCCACCGATCAGGCTCAGGTAGCGGCTACCGGCGGCATAGGAAATCATCGACATGGCGGGAATCGGCGAGAAGCCGATGATGCGGTCCGGTCCATGCTGCTTGATGGTGTAGACGTTGGCTGCCGCCACCATCTCATTGACTTCATCCCAGCTGGAGCGCACAAAGCCGCCCAAACCGCGCACGCTCTGGTACTCCTTGCGCTTAGGCTCCGACTGGGCAATCGAGGCCCAGGCATCGACCGGGTCATTGACGGTGCGGGCTTCCCGCCAGAGTTTGAGCAAGCGCCCGCGCACCATCGGGTATTTGACCCGGTTGGCGCTATACAGGTACCAGCTGTAGCTGGCGCCACGCGAGCAGCCGCGCGGCTCGTGGTTGGGCATGTCCCAGCGCGTGCGCGGGTAGTCGGTCTGCTGGGTTTCCCAGGTGACGATGCCGCCTTTGACGTAAATCTTCCAGGAACAGGAACCGGTGCAGTTCACGCCGTGGGTGGAGCGCACGATCTTGTCGTGCGCCCAGCGGTCGCGGTAGGCGTCCTCCCAGGTGCGGTCTTCACCCGTGGTCACGCCGTGGTCGCCGGAGAAGGACTCCCGGGCTTGTGAAAAGTAACTGAGTCGATCCAGAAAATGGCTCATGGGATACCTCGTCAAAAAAGGGAAAATTTATATAAAAACCGCCTCTAGCCCACGTCTATCATGCGCGAGTAGCTATTTAATTAATAGCTGCATGACGTGATGAATGACGGGATTGGTGGCTTAGGGGTTCTTGATCTCCGAGCCTGCACGCAGGTAGAACCACCAGTTGAGAATCAGGCACAGGGCGTAGAACACGGCAAAGCCATACATCGCCATCTGCGGTGTGCCGGCCTTGATCTGGGCGCCAATCACCACCGGAGCGATGAAGGCGCCGTAGGCGGCCACGGCCGAAGTCCAGCCCAGCACTGGGCCGGCCTGCTGGCGGTCAAAAATGATGCCGATGGTGCGGAAGGTCGAACCGTTGCCGATGCCGCTGGCAGCGAAGAGCACGACGAACAAGGCGAGGAAGATAAAGAAATACTCTTCCGGCGTGGCCGAGTGATAAGCCTGATTCATCACATACCCCACCGCGACCGCAGCGGCCACCATGACGCCGCACACCCATTGGGTGACGATAGAGCCGCCCAGTTTGTCGGAGATCCAGCCACCAACCGGGCGAATCGCGGCGCCCACAAAGGGACCAATCCAGGCAAAGGCCAACACCGCAGGGGCATTCGGATTGTTCAAAGTGTGCTGCATGACCCCGTTGGCATCGAGCACATGGCTCACGCCAAAGATCACCTTCATCGACAGCGGCAGCGCCATCGAGAAGCCGATGAAAGAACCGAAGGTGACGATGTACAGAATGGTCAGCGACCAGGTGTGCTTGTTGCTAAAAATTGCGAACTGTTTGGCTACGTTGTCCTTCATTGGGCCAAAGGCCGTGAGCTTCATCACCATCAGCGTGCTGACGATGATCAGCGGCATGGCCACCCACATGTTCAGGACTCCCAGGCCGCTGGGTGCCGGCAAGTAGAGGTACAGGCCGAAACCGGCAGGGATGAAAGACAGGGTGTAGAGCCAGGTGATCTTGAGGAAGGCAGGGATCGTGCCACCGATATTCGGCGAGACGGTCTTGAGGTTGTTCATCCCAAACCAGCACAGAATGGACAGCGGCACCAGTGACAGCACCCAGGCAAAGCCGGCATTTTGAATCCAGGTCTGTGTGCCGGCTGGAATTTTGCCGAAAATCCAGCCACTGTCTTTCACCAGCGTGGTCGATTCACCGCCAAAGCTGCCCAGCAGGCCCACGGTCATCACCAGCGGGATCACGATCTGCATCGTGGTTACGCCGAGGTTACCCAGCCCCGCATTCAGACCCAGGCCTGTGCCTTGCAAGCGCTTGGGGAAGAAGGTGGAGATGTTGGACATCGAGCTGGCAAAGTTGCCGCCGCCCACACCGCACCACAAGGCCATGAGCTGAAACGACCACAGTGGCCATTCGGGGTGCTGCAACACGATACCGGTTCCAATGGCGGGGGCCAGCAGCATCGACGTGGTGAGAAAAATCGTGTTGCGGCCACCGGCGATCCGGATCAGAAAAGCTGCCGGAATACGCATTGTGGCCCCTGCCAAGCCAGCGATGGCGGTCAACGTGAACAACTCAGCCTGGCTGAACGGGTAGCCCAGGTTCATCATTTGCACGGTGATGATGCCCCACATGCCCCAGACGGCGAAGCCGCACAACAACGCTGGAATGGATATCCACAGGTTGCGGTAGGCGATCTTTTTGCCGGTGCTTTCCCAGAACTGCTCGTCTTCGGGGCGCCAGTCGGCGATGTCAACGCCGTTTGTTTTTTGATTGCTCATAGTGTTCTTCCAGTTATTGAAATCAATGCTGCGGGAGTGGCGATGATTTGCTAGCGCCCATGTAGTCCGACTTGCGTACCTCTGTCCAGTACATCCAGATTAAGGAGACCCAGACCACCCCATACATCAGCATGAAGGCGCTGGAGCGCACGCCGGTGATGTCCATCAGCGCGCCGAACATGATGGGCAAGATAAAGCCGCCCATGCCACCAGCCAGGCCCACAATGCCGCTGATGGTGCCGATGTTGCCGCCGTAGTCATCGCTGATGTACTTGAAAACACTGGCTTTGCCGAATGCGAAGGCAATGCCCAGGATGAACATCAGAGCGGTGAAGACATAGACGTTCAAGCCAGCGTGAAAGGTCTTGGGGCCGTTGACCGTGGCAACCGTGAAGTCAAATTGCGGATAGCTCAGCAGGAACAAACAAACCCAGCTCACCCACAGCACCCACCAAGTGACCGAGTGGGCGCCGAATTTGTCCGACATCCAGCCGCCAAACGCACGCAGTACACCACCGGGCAATGCGAAACAGGCCGCCAGCAGGCCGGCGGCTCGAATGTCAAGCCCGTACTCACCCACGTAGTACTGCACCATCCAGAGCGACAATGCCACGTAGCCGCCGAACACAATGCTGTAGTACTGGCAGTATTTCAAGACCTTGGGGTCCTTCAGGGCCTTGAGCTGGTCACTGAACTTGACATGGCTGGGTACCAGATGCGCCGGATCGCTGTGGCTGAACATCCAAAACAGCAGCACCGTGCCGAGCATGATGGCGGCATAAACTTTAGGCACCATGGTCCAGCCAAAAGCGACCACCAGAGCAGGCGCCACGAACTTGTTGACAGCTGCCCCCGAATTGCCAGCGCCAAAGATGCCCATGGCGAAACCTTGCTGGCTTTTAGGGAACCAGCGTGCGACATAAGGCGTGCCGACCGAAAACGAGCCTCCGGCAAGCCCAAGCATCAGTCCGATGCTCAGGAAGTGCCAATAGGCCGTGGCGTAGGTCAACATCCAAATGGCTGGCACCGTCAGCGCCAGCAGCACGGTCAACACGATGCGGCCGCCGTATTTGTCGGTCCAGATGCCCAGCGGCACCCGGATCAAAGAACCGCTCAGCACCGGCATGGCGGTCAGGAGACCAAATTGGGTGGCGTTCAGGTCGAGTGCTTTCTTGATCGGAATACCGATCACCGCAAACATCATCCACACCATGAAGCACACGGTAAAGGCGAATGTGCTGACAATCAGCACGGAGAGGGCTTGCCCTTTCTTGGTCATATCAACAACTCCTTTTTGGATTGACATGACTTTAGGTTTTGCGACGGTACGGCGCCATCCCTCTGTGGAACTGGTGCGGGTTGAAAATAGAACTAGGGTCAAACTCGCTGCCATAGTTCTTTGGAACTATGGCAACGGTCGTGTGGCCTGCAAAATGGCCCGATGTCGGGCAAGTTGCCGGTCCAACGCTTCACCCAACAAGAAGGGGTATGCCATGGGCGCTATTTTTTTTCAGATCATTCAACAGGACTGCACATGACCACTTTTGATACCCGGTTCTTCGTCATCGGCGGCGGTTCAGGCGGGGTGCGTGCCGCCCGGATTGCGGCGGGTTTGGGCGCGAGCGTGACGATTGCCGAGAATTTTCGTTATGGTGGCACCTGTGTCATCCGCGGCTGCGTGCCCAAGAAGCTGCTGGTTTATGCGTCGCATTTCTCACAAGACTTTGCAGACGCCGCAGGTTTTGGCTGGACCGTAGCGCCGCCCACATTTTCCTGGCCCAAATTGATTGCCGCCAAGGATGCTGAAATTAGTCGGCTGAGCGCCATGTACGAGAAAAACCTGCGCGCCTCGGGTGTGGCGGTGCTGCAAGGCGCCGCGCGCGTGGTGGACGCGCACACGGTGGAGGTGAATGGCCAACGCTACCGTGCCGAGCACATCCTGGTTGCCACCGGCGGTCAACCGTTTTTGCCTGCCATTGCCGGCATTGAAAATGCCATCAGCTCCAACGAGGTTTTCGACCTGCCACAGTTGCCCAGGCGGGTGTTGATTGTGGGTGGCGGCTACATCGCCGTCGAGTTTGCCGGCATCCTGAACGGGCTGGGCTCCGACATCACCTTGTCTTACCGCGGTGAGCAAATCCTGCGCGGCTTTGATGACGACTTGCGTGTCCATCTGCACGACGAAATGGCCAAGAAAGGCATTCGCATCCTGCTGCACAGTGAGGTGACCCAGATCGAACGTCTGAGTGATGGCGCGCTCCAAGTCGGTCTGCGCAGTGCCGCAGAAAACAATAACAGGCAGGAAGTGTTCGACACCGTTCTGTATGCCACTGGCCGTGTCCCCAGCACGCAGGGGCTGGGCCTGCTTGAGGCCGGCGTGGTGCTGGACGCGAGCGGCGGGGTCATGGTCGATGACTTCGGTCACAGCAACCTGCCCAGCATTCATGCGGTGGGTGACGTCACCAACCGCATTGCGCTGACCCCGGTGGCGATCCGCGAAGGGGCTGCGCTGGCCAATTCCTTGTTCGGCCCCAAGCCAACGGCCGCTGATTTGACGACGGTACCGTCGGCGGTGTTCAGTCAGCCGCCCATTGGCACAGTGGGCTTGAGCGAGGCCCAGGCCTTGGCCACCTATGGACAAATCGACATCTACCGCGCCAATTTTCGTGCCATGCGCCAAACCCTGGCGGGCGGGGATGAGCGCACGCTGGTCAAACTGGTGGTGGACAGCGCCAGCCAGCGCGTGCTGGGCGCCCATATGGTGGGTGCGGACGCCGCAGAAATCATTCAAGGGCTCGCTATTGCGCTGCGCATGGGCGCCACCAAGGCTGACTTTGATGCCACCGTGGCGTTGCACCCTACATCGGCTGAAGAGTTTGTGACTTTGAAGGAGAAAACCACCCGTACAAGAGGGGATTGAAATGAGGCCCGCCCCGCTGTGAAGCGGGACAACCGGGAGCGATTCAAAGTGTTGTGGGCTTCAGATCAATGGTTCTTTTCCGAAGCACGCAGGTGCGTCTATTAGGTCGGGGCTGATATCACGGTGGTGGGTGAATCAACCGGGCGATACGCTTTGCTATGTGTCCCCCGCCCGCTGCGCGGGCTCCTCCTTTACCTGCGCAATGCGTATTACCCGGCTGATTTTGCGAGTGCTCAGGTGCGCTGACAGGGGGAAATTCAAAAGCTGCCGGAGTTGGATGTTGCGCGAATTGATGTGCGTCTTTTACTGCAGAAATTTTGACTTCGACGGCGTCAGGCACGGTGATTGGGCTATGCGACCGGGCTTTGGGGTGAAAGGCGCGCGCCGACAAACGCTTGCATACAGCAGCTTCAATTTCGCATGTGTTTTCACCCCAAAACCGCATGCGCATGGCCCAGTCGCCGGGCCGGGTTTAATACGCAAAGCCGGGTTTGACGTGAGGCCTTGTGCGCACGTGCTGTAAGAAAATACCGATATCGACGACAAACAGGGCAGCTGCTGCACATTGTCTGAACCCCCAGCCCGCCATTTCACGCTTATCAAAACAACAGGCCCCGTAATGCACGATACCCTTCCCTTGCTGGAGAAAACCCGTTTCCCGGACATTCATCGGGCCCGGCTTGACACGCTGCAAGTCAATCTGGGTTACAAGTGCAACCAAAGCTGCCTGCATTGCCACGTTAACGCCGGGCCGAACCGCACCGAGATGATGGACGCTGCCACGCTGGCGCTGATTCCCCGGGTACTGGCCGCGCGCGACATCGGCACGCTGGACCTGACTGGCGGTGCACCCGAGTTGCATGATGGCTTTCGCGCGCTGGTGCGCGCGGCCCGACGCATGGGCGTGCGGGTGATCGACCGCTGCAACCTCACCATCTTGTTTGAGCCCGGGCAGGATGGTTTGGCCGACTTTCTGGCCGCAGAGCAGGTTGAGGTGGTGGCGTCCTTGCCCTGCTATTTGGCGACCAATGTTGACAAGCAGCGCGGTGACGGCGTATTTGACCTGAGCATCGCCGCCTTGCAGCAACTCAATGCCCTGGGTTACGGTCGTGAAGGCTCGGGCCTGAGCCTGAATCTGGTTTACAACCCGCAAGGCGCTTCGCTGCCGCCCGATCAGCAGAAGTTGCAAGCCGACTACAAGAGCGAGCTGTTTGCGCATTTCGGCATTGTTTTCAACTTGCTGTTTACCCTGACCAACATGCCGATTCAGCGCTTTGGCTCGACGCTGGTGTCCAAGGGCACCTTTGACACTTACATGGACTTGCTGCAGCGCAGTTTCCAGCCGCACAACCTGCCCGGTGTGATGTGCCGCAGCACCGTCAGTGTCGACTGGCAGGGCTGGCTGTCAGACTGCGACTTCAACCAGCAACTGGGCCTGTCGCTCGGCACCTCCGGCCTGCGCCGCCACCTGCGCGAGCTGCTGACGACCGGCTTGCTCGAACAAGCTATCCGCGTGGCCGGCCACTGTTTTGGCTGTACGGCCGGGCAGGGCAGCAGTTGCGGCGGCGCGCTGGCAGCTTGATCCAATCATGAGAACGCCGATGCTGACCATCGTCATGCCCGTGCGCAATGAAGCGGCTGGCATTGACGCTGCTTTGCAGGCGCTGGCACCGCTGCTGGCGCGCGGCGCGCAACTCATCGTCGTTGATGGTGGCAGTACCGATGACACCGCCACCCGCGTGCAGGCTGGTGGCGCGCAGCTTATCCACGCACCGCGCGGTCGCGCGCTGCAATTGAACGCGGGGGCGCGCCAGGCCAGCGGCGACCTGCTGCTGTTCCTGCACGCCGACACCCTGCTGCCGCCCCAGGCCGATGCCCTGATTGAACAGGCGCTTGCCGCTGGGCCGCAGATCTGGGGCCGTTTTGACGTGCGTATCACCGGCAAGCCCCGGTTGCTCCGTGTGATCGCGGCCTTCATGAACGTGCGCTCGCGCTGGTCGGGCATTGCCACTGGCGACCAGGCGATGTTCATGACGCGCGCCGCTTTTGAGGTCGTGGGCGGCTTCCCGGCCCAGCCCTTGATGGAAGACATTGAGCTCTCCAAGCGCTTGCTCACCCTGTCGCGCCCCGCCTGCCTGCGCGCGCGCGTCATCACCTCGGGCCGGCGCTGGGAAAGTCGCGGCGTCTGGCGTACCGTGTTGCTGATGTGGTGGATGCGCCTGGCCTACTGGCGCGGCGCGGCGCCTGAACGGCTGGCGCAACTGTATCTTTGAGGCGGGCACTGATGACCATGAACCCAGCTCGGCTGGTGATCTTTGCCAAGGCGCCGCAGCTTGGGGCCGTTAAGACGCGGCTGATCCCGGCCCTGGGCGCCCAGGGCGCAGCGGTGCTGGCGCGCCAGATGTTGCGCCATACCCTGCGCGAGGCGCTCGCCGCGCAGATCGGTCCGGTCGAGTTGTGCATGAGCCCGGCGCCACACGACCTGGCCTGGCGCGGCGTGGAAGTGCCCAAGGCCGTGCGGCGCAGCGCCCAAGGCGGCGGTGACCTGGGCGAGCGCATGGCTCGCGCTGTGCTGCGCGTCACCACGCAGCAGCGCCAGAGCGTGCTGCTCATGGGCACCGACTGCCCGGGCTTGAGCGCCGCGCGGCTGTCCGAAGCCGCCGAGCAGCTGCGGGCGCATGACGCGGTGCTGATTCCCGCCTTTGACGGCGGCTACGTCCTGATGGGACTGAAGGCGCCGTGCCCGGCGCTCTTCACGCAGATGCGCTGGAGCACCGCCACCGTGGCCTTTGACACGCTGCGTCGCATGGCTGCGCTCCAATTGCGTGTGTGGCAGGCGCCGCCCTTGCACGACATTGACCAGCCCGCTGATCTGGCGCATCTGTCCGTCGCCTTGCGCAGCGCCCAGCTTTTTGAGACCAATCTGGCTCCAGCCCTCGTGTTTAATGCGTAAGCAGCTATATGGTTTATAGCGTTATACAACCGCAAAATTGACCGATCTACACCGAATCCAGCCCCCATAACACGCAGGGTCTTCATGAAAAAAACAGTGCTTCTGTTGCTCATCGCCGCGCTGGTGGCGGCATTTTTTGTCTTTGATCTGAACCAACTGCTCACCCTTGATGGCCTCAAGGCTGGCATGGACCGCTTTGAAGCCCTGCGCGTGCAGTCGCCGGTTCGGGTCGCGCTGGTGTTCTTTGTGATCTACGTGCTGAGCACGGCGCTGTCCTTGCCCGGCGCGGTGATCCTGACGCTGGCGGCTGGCGCTCTATTTGGCTTATTTTGGGGCATGTTGCTGGTGTCCTTTGCCTCGAGTATCGGTGCCACGCTCGCATTTCTGGCTTCGCGCTTTCTGTTTCGCGATGCCATTCAGAGCCGCTTTGGTCAGCGCCTGAAAACCATCAACGACGGCATGGCCAAAGACGGGCCTATGTACCTGTTCACGCTGCGCCTGGTGCCGCTGTTTCCGTTCTTTCTCGTGAACCTGCTGATGGGGCTCACCCCGATTCGCACGTTCAGCTATTACTGGATTAGCCAATTGGGCATGTTGGCTGGTACCTTGGTCTACATCAATGCGGGCACGGAATTGGCCAAAGTCACCAGTTTGTCGGGCATCGTGTCGCCCGGTCTGGTGTTCTCCTTTGTACTGCTGGGCGTCTTTCCGGTGGGTGCCAAGAAGTTCATCAGTTTTCTGCAAGCTCGCCGTGTCTATTCCAAATGGCAACGACCCAAACAATTTGACCGCAACCTGGTGGTCATTGGTGGTGGCGCAGCAGGCTTGGTCACGTCTTACATTGCAGCCGCAGTGAAAGCCAAAGTGACCTTGGTGGAGGCGCACAAGATGGGGGGCGACTGTTTGAATTACGGATGCGTGCCGAGCAAGGCCTTGATCAAATCCTCGCGCATGGCCCACCAGATGCGCCACGGCGATCATTACGGCCTGAGTGCGGTCACGCCGGCGTTCAGCTTTCGCAAGGTGATGGCGCGCGTGCAGCAGGTGATCCGCACCGTGGCACCGCATGACAGCGTGCAGCGTTACACCGACCTGGGCGTGGAGGTGCTGCAGGGTTACGCCCGCATCGTTGACCCGTGGACGGTTGAAATCAAGCTCAATGCCGGCGGTACGCAGCGTTTGAGCACCCGCGCCATCGTGATTGCGGCCGGTGCGAGCCCTTTTGTGCCGGCGCTGCCTGGGCTCGATGATGTGGGTTATGTCACCAGCGACACGCTGTGGGACGAATTCGCCAAGCTCGACGCAGCGCCCGCGCGCCTGGTGGTGCTGGGCGGTGGCCCGATTGGCTGTGAGCTGGCGCAATGTTTTGCCCGGTTGGGTTCCAAGGTGACGCAAGTGGAGCGAGGCGAGCGCATCTTGAGCCGGGAAGACCCAGAAGTCTCAGAGCTGGTGCGTCAGGCATTCGCCCGCGATGGCATCGACGTGCTGACGGGGCACAACGCTTTGCGCTGCGAGCGCGAGCTCATTGACGGTCTTGAGCGCAAGTTCATCGTTGTTGAGTATCAGGGGGCCGAGCAGCGCATCGAGTTCGATGCGCTGCTGTGCGCCGTCGGCCGCGTGGCGCGCTTGCAGGGCTATGGTCTGGAAGACTTGGGTATTGCGACCAAGCGCACCGTGGCGGTGAATGAGTATCTGGAGACGCTTTACCCCAACATATTTGCCGCCGGTGACGTGGCCGGGCCTTACCAGTTCACCCACACTGCTGGTCACATGGCGTGGTACGCGGCGGTCAACGCGCTGTTTGGCAATTTCAAGAAGTTCAAGGTCGACTATTCCGTGGTGCCCTGGGCCACGTTCATCGAGCCGGAGGTTGCCCGCGTTGGCCTCAATGAGCAGGAGGCCAAAGAAAAGAACATCGCCTACGAGCTCACCCGCTATGGCATCGACGACCTGGACCGGGCTATTGCCGACGGCAACTCGCAAGGCTTTGTCAAAGTGCTGACCGTGCCAGGCAAAGACCGCATTCTGGGTGTCACCATCGTGGGCGAGCACGCGGGCGACCTGCTGGCCGAATTTGTCTTGGCCATGAAGCATGGCTTGGGTCTGAACAAGATACTGGGCACCATTCACACTTACCCGACCTTGGCCGAGGCCAATAAATATGTGGCGGGCGAGTGGAAGCGGGCCCATGCACCGCAGAAGACGCTGGCCTGGCTGGCGCGCTATCACACCTGGCGCAGGTCTTGAAAGCCGACCTGCAGATCGCTCAGCTCAGTTCACCATCACCAGTTTGCCTTTGACGCCGCGTGATCCCATGTGGGCAAAGGCGGCCTTGAGCTCTGCCATCGGCATGGTGCTGTCGATGACCGGTTTGATCTTGCCCTGGCCGTACCACTGGGCCAACTCCATCATCATGGCGGCGTTGGCCTTGGGCTCGCGCTTGGCAAAGTCGCCCCAGAACACGCCCACGATGGACGCGCCCTTGAGCAGGGCCAGGTTGAACGGCAGGGCGGGAATAGGCCCGGCCGCAAAACCGACTACCAGATAGCGCCCGCGCCAGGCAATGGAGCGAAAGGCCGGCTCGGCGAAGTCGCCCCCGACCGGGTCGTAAATGACATCCGGGCCCTTGCCCGCAGTCAGCGCCTTGACCGACTCGCGCAGATTTTCACGGCTGTAGTTGATGGTGGCATCGGCGCCAATGGATTGGCACAGCGCACATTTTTCATCGGTCGAGGCTGCCGCAATCACTTTCGCCCCACATGCCTTGGCAATCTGGATCGCTCCGGTGCCGACGCCGCCGGCAGCACCGAGCACCAGCACGGTTTCCCCGGCTTTGAGTTGCGCCCGGTCCACCAGCGCGTGGTGCGAGGTGGCGTAGATCATGATGAAGGCCGCGGCATCCACAAATGGAAAACCATCGGGCAGCGGCAGGCACAGCGCTGCGGGCGCCACCGTGTGCGTGCCAAAGCCGCCGGTGCCCGACAGGCAGGCCACGTGCTGGCCGACCTTGAGGTGGGTAACACCATCGCCTACGGCCTGCACCACGCCCGCATATTCGGAGCCTGGCACAAAGGGCAGGGGCGGTTTCATCTGGTATTTGTTCTGCACGATCAGGAGATCGGGGAAGTTCAGACTCGCCGCCTTGATCTCGATCAGGACTTCACCCGGTTTGGGGCTTGGGGTGGGCAATTCTTTCCAGGTCAGGGCATCAACGCCCACGGGGTTTTCACAAAGCCAGGCATGCATGAGGGAAGTCTCCTAATTAGTTGCGTAGATGATAGTGGCTCGCAACTTCGGAAAATGTCGCTCTCGTGACCGCTCCGGCCAGGGTCCGGCGCCACCTACAATAAATATCAACTGGGCTTGAACATGAAAATTCTTATCTGCAATGACGATGGTTACCAGGCGCCGGGCCTGGTGGCGCTGTATGAGGCCCTGAAAGACGTGGCGCAGGTCGAGGTGGTCGCGCCGGAGCAAAACAACAGCGCCAAATCCAACGCCTTGACCCTGCACACGCCCATGTATGTCTGCCAGGCCAGCAACGGCTTTCGCTACATCAACGGCACGCCGGCTGACTGCGTTCACATTGCGCTGACCGGTTTGCTGGGCTACCGGCCCGACCTGGTGATCGCCGGCATCAACAATGGCGCCAATATGGGCGACGACACGATTTATTCGGGCACCGTGGGTGCGGCGATGGAGGGCTACCTGTTTGGCATACCGGCCATCGCGTTTTCCCAGGTGGAGAAAAACTGGAGCCACTTGGAATCGGCCGCGCGCAAAGCCCGAGACCTGGTCTTGCAGATGGCGCAGCAAAACCTGATTGGCGCCAACCCCTGGCTGCTCAATGTGAATATTCCTAATTTGACTTTTGACGAAATCGCCCATGTGAAGCTGTGTCGGCTCGGGCGGCGCCACGCGGCCGAGGCCGTCATCACCCAAATGAGTCCGCGCGGCGAGACCATGTACTGGATCGGTGCTGCCGGCCCGGCCAAAGACGAGGCGGAGGGAACTGATTTTCACGCCACCAGCCACGGCCATATTGCGATGACACCGCTGAAGGTGGATTTAACCGACCATGACAATTTGGGCTACTGGGCTCAGACCGCCGCCAAGTTGACCGGCGCATGAAGGAGCGCCCCGCTTTTCCGGCCCGGCTGGATTTCTCCTCGGGCGGGCCCACTGACCGACGCTCGGTCCCGCGGTCCACTGGTCTAAGCCAGAGCCCGGGCGCCAAGCCCTTGGGCAACCCACCCTCACGCGGGCTGGGCATGGACTCCAGTGCGGTTCGTTCCAGCATGGTGCGCAAGCTGGCGCAGCAAGGCGTCAGCGACCCGCTGGTGCTGGCGGCGATGCAGGCGATTGAGCGCCACCGTTTTGTCGACACGGCGCTGGTGAACCAGGCCTATGAAGACACCAGTCTGCCGATTGGCCTGGGTCAGACCATCTCCAAGCCCGGTGTCGTGTCGCGCATGCTGGAGTTGCTGCGCAACGGCGCGAGCGGCAAATTGGGGCGCGTGCTGGAGATCGGCACCGGCTGCGGCTACCAGGCCGCCGTCCTGAGCCAGCTCGCGCGGGAGGTCTACAGCATTGAGCGCCTGCGCGGCTTGCATGACAAAGCGCGTGACAATCTGCGGCATTTGGCGCTGCCCAACCTGCATCTGTTGTTTGGCGATGGCATGGTGGGCTATGCCAAAGGCGCACCCTACGCCGCCATCATCGCCGCTGCCGGGGGCGAGGCCGTGCCCCAAGCCTGGGTGGATCAGCTGGCCATGGGGGGGCGCCTGGTGGCGCCGGTGGCGGCAGGCGCCGGATCGCCGGGAAGGCAAGCGTTGGTGGTGATTGACAGAACGCCACAAGGTCTGCAGCAGACGGTGTTGGAGGCGGTTCACTTTGTGCCTTTAAAATCGGGCGTCGCATGAAGGGGTATCGTATGTTTGGTTTGAGTGCTCGCCTGAGCTTGGTGTTTGTTGTTGTCATCAGCGGGGTGCTGGCTGGCTGTGGATCGAGAACGCTCAATCGGGCGCCGGTGGAAGACCGCGGGGCGCGCATGGGCCCGCCTGAATCGGTGGTGATGGATCCGGCGACCCAAGCGGTCCAGCAACTGCCGGGTTTCGAGAATGCCGGCAAACCCGGTTACTACACCGTCAAACCCGGTGACACCCTGATCCGAATTGGTCTGGATCATGGGCAATCGGCCCGGGACATTGCGCGCTGGAGCACTATAGACAACCCCAACCGGATTGAAGTTGGCCAGGTGCTGCGAGTGGTGCCGCCAGTGGCCGCCATCAATGCAGCCAACGCAGTGGTCACCAAGCCGGTCACCGCAGGCACGGTCACGCCGTTGCCCGCTGCACCAGCCTCGGCGGCGGCTTCGTCTGCCACAGTGGTCAGTTCGGCGCCTGCGTCGACCCCGGCCCCGACCGCGGACGATGACATCGACTGGATCTGGCCGACCAACGGCACGGTCCTGGCCGGCTTTGACGAGGCCAAGAACAAGGGCCTGGACATCGGCGGCGTGGTCGGCGACCCGGTCGTGGCTGCGGCTGACGGTCGGGTGGTTTATGTAGGCGCCGGTCTGCGCGGCTATGGCAACCTGATCATCCTCAAGCACAACAACACCTTCCTGACGGCCTATGCCCACAACAAGACCTTGTTGATCAAGGAAGATCAGTCGGTGCGCAAGGGGCAAAAAATCGCCGAAATGGGCAACAGTGATTCCGACCGCGTCAAGCTGCATTTTGAAGTTCGACGCCAGGGAAAACCGGTTGACCCGGCCAAGTACCTGCCGCCGCGCTGAGCTGTCTGCGACCGCGTCGTTGGCGTTGGTCCGCCGCAGAAAATGCCACTAATTTATATAAAATAGGCCTCTAGCCCGCGTGGGCATTGCCTTATTAGCTATCTATTGTGTAGCTTAAACTATTGCTGCGCCATGACTGACGAAATCAAAGCCACTGACAACTTCCCACCCGACTGGCTGCTGGTCGAATCGCTCGATCTGGAGGCCCAGGGCGTCGCCCACCGGGCGGATGGCAAGGTGGTGTTCATCAAGGGCGCCTTGCCTTTTGAGTGGGTGAGTGTCAACGTGCACCGCAAGAAGAACAATTGGGAGCAGGGCATGGTGAGCGCGATTCACCACGAGTCCTCGCAGCGCGTGCAGCCGGGCTGCCCGCATTTTGGTTTGCATGAGGGCGCTTGTGGCGGCTGCAAAATGCAGCACCTGCACGCCAGTGCCCAGGTGGCGGTCAAACAGCGCGTGCTGGAGGACAACTTGTGGCATCTGGGCAAGGTCAAGGCTGACAACATCCTACGCCCGATCGAAGGCCCGGCCTGGGGTTACCGCTACCGGGCCCGAATTTCAGTGCGCCATGTGCGCAAGAAAGGCACGGTCCTGGTCGGCTTTCATGAACGCAAGAGCGGCTATGTGGCCGACATGAAAGAGTGTCCGGTGTTGCCGCCCCATGTGAGCGCTTTGCTGCTGCCACTGCGGGCCTTGATCACCCAGATGGACGCGATCGAGACTTGCCCGCAGATCGAACTCGCGTGTGGCGACCGCGTGACCGCGCTGGTGCTGCGTCACATGGAGCCGCTCAGCGAGGGCGACCTGGCGCTGCTGCGCGACTTTGCCGCCCGCCATGCCGAGGTGCAATGGTGGCTGCAGCCCAAAGGCCCGGAAACGGTGCATCTGCTCGATGAGGGCGGCGAGGAACTGAGCTATGACCTGCCGGAATTCGGCATCCACATGCCGTTCAAGCCGACCGACTTCACCCAGGTCAATCCGCACATCAACCGGGTGCTGGTGTCGCGTGCCTTGCGATTGCTCGATGTGCAAGCCCATGAGCGGGTGATCGACTGGTTTTGCGGGCTGGGCAATTTCACCCTGCCGTTGGCGACTCTGGCCCGCGAGGTCTTGGGCATTGAGGGCAGCGAGGCGCTGGTCGCCCGCTCTCGCGAAAATTTCAAGCTAAATCAGGCGCTAGCCCCCGCCAATAAAGCGCTTTCAGCTACTAAATTCAAATCAAGAAACCTGTTTGAGATGACGCCGGAGTTGTTGATTGAGGATGGCGTGGCGGACAAATGGCTGGTCGATCCACCGCGTGAGGGCGCGATGTCCTTGGTGCAGGCCCTGGCGGACTTGCATCAACAAAGGCGCGACCCCGTCAATCATCCGGCCATGGCCGGCTTAGCAGCCTGGACGCCGCCAAAACGCATTGTCTATGTCAGCTGCAACCCGTCCACCTTGGCACGCGACGCCGATATTCTGGTGCACCAGGGCGGCTATCGCTGCGCCTTGGCGGGGGTGGTGAACATGTTCCCTCACACCGCGCATGTGGAGAGCATGGCGGTGTTTGACTTGGAGGATTGAGCGCTCGGGCCCAGTCGGACGCGATCAGTGCGCTGATGCGGTCGCGTCTTTGCCGTTTGTTTTTGCTGGGGCCTTATCAGCGACGACAGCTTTGGCGTTCTTATCCTCCAGAATGACCTCAACCGGTGCTGACTTGGCGATGGCGGCGCGAACGCCTTCAATCTTATTTTCGCGCATGTATTGGTCCATGTCTTTCCAGCCTTCAAAGATGGAGGCCTTCGACGCATCTTCATTTAGGCTGTAACAGTCCTCAATGCCGCGTACTCCGTATCGGCAGGCGCCACCAATCGCCTTGGCCTCTGCAATGCGCTGGGCGATTCTTGGGTCAGGCTCCATGCCAGGAATGACGCAGCCCGCCAGCAACAGCGTGGTGACAAGGGTGAGGAGCAGACGTGCGGTCATGGTGCGAGGTAGTGATCTAAGCTAGTTATCGGCTCATTTGGCCCGCTACTGAAGCAGATGGCCCAGGCCATGACGCAAAAAAGACCCGGCAAGGGTCTTTTTTGGCAGGTGTGGCGTGTGGTTTTAGTCCCGCTCGCCGCCCATGATGCCAAGCAGGGCCAGCAGAGCCTGAAACACATTGATGACGTCCAGGTATAAGGCCAGCGTGGCGCTGATGTAATTGGTCTCGCCGCCGTCGACGATGCGCTTGAGGTCATACAGCATGTACGCGCTGAAAATACCGATCACAGCCACCGAGATCGCCATCATGGCCGCGGTGGAGCCGACGAATACGTTGATGATGCCGCCAACGATCACCGCTATGGCGCCCACAAACAGCCATTTACCCATGCCGGAGAGGTCGCGTTTGATGACGCTGGACAGGCTGGCCATGACAAAAAACACGCCGGCTGTGCCGCCAAAGGCGGTCATGATCAACTCGGGACCGTTCTTGAAGCCCAGCACCATGGCAATCATGCGCGAGAGCATCAAACCCATGAAGAAGGTAAAGCCCAACAGCACCGGCACGCCCGCGGCCGAATTCTTGGTCTTCTCGATGGCGTACATGAAGCCAAAGGCGCCGCCCAGAAACACCACCATACCCAGGCCGCCGCCCAAGGCACGGGTGATGCCCGTGGCCACGCCCAGCCAAGCCCCCAACACGGTCGGCACCAGGCTCAGGGCCAACAGCCAGTAGGTGTTGCGCAGCACCTTGTTGCGCTGCTCGGCTGAGACCGCATAGCCATAGCCGCGGTCAATCGATTGCACGTTGTCAGTCATCGTCAAGCTCCTTGTTAGTCTGCACTGTACTCACTGTACCCAAGGCGACCATTCTAGGGGCAGTCAACTGTGACCAGGCGCGTGATTTGGACCGGGTGCCCACAGTTTGTAGGGATACTCGCCACTGCGAAGCATCCACGCCGTGCGGCGTAGCCGCTATGCTTCAAGATTCTTCCAACCTAGGTCCTCAATCCATGAAAACCAAACTCACCCTCGAACTCGCTGACGTCAAGACTATCGCGGTAGCGGCGGAAGCCGAAGCCCTGAAAAATAACTGGGCTGTGTCCATTGCCATCGTCGACGATGGTGGCCATTTGTTGTGGTTGCAGCGGCTGGACGGTGCAGCGCCCATTTCGGCTCATATTGCTCCGGCCAAGGCGCACACGGCGGCCTTGGGCCGGCGCGACAGCAAAGTCTATGAAGATATTGTCAATGGTGGACGTACCTCTTTCTTGAGCGCACCTGACATCAAGGGGCTGCTCGAGGGGGGCGTCGCCGTCATGAAAGACGGTCAGTGCCTGGGCGCGGTTGGCGTCAGTGGTGTGAAGTCGAATGAAGACGCCCAGATTGCCCGCGCCGGGATCGCCGCGCTGGGGCATTGAATCGGCCACTATACTTTGCGCTGTTTGCGACCCTCCCTCAACAATTCAGTGAGTTTTCCATGACCATTAACGTAAATGTCGATCTTGGCTATGAATTCGAAGTCAAAGCCGGTATCCAGGAAGTCTTTGATGTGCTGTCGCACATCCCTACCGCCGCGACCTTCTACCCCAAGGTGGACAAGCTGGTCGACCTGGGCAATGACACCTACCGCTGGGAATTTGAAAAGATTGGCATCGCCCAGTTTTACCTGCAAACCATCTTTGCCTGCAAATACGCATCCAACCGGGCCAAAGGGACGATCAACTGGACGCCTGTGAAGGGCGAAGGCAACGGCTTGATCGAAGGTGGTTGGAAGCTGACAGACAAGAAGAAATCAACCAAGATCGTGCTGGCGATCACCGGCGAGCTCACGCTGCCCGTGCCCGGCCTGTTGAAAATGGTGATCACCCCGCTGGTGAAGTCGGAGTTTGAAAAAATGACCGACCAGTGGGTGGAGAATCTGAGCAAGCGCTTTGGCGGCGAGGTCTGACCGGGCGGCCTTGGCCTGTGGCCTTCAGGCCATTGCGCTAGCGCGCCGGTCGTGGCGCCACCCCTTGTTGCGGTGGTGCCAGTGAAAAGCCGAACAAGCGCTCAGGCGGTAAACGCTTCAGCATGGCCTTGTCGTTTGCAGTGGCCTGGATCGCAAATTCGGCTTGCGCAGTGTCATGGCGCACGGTATGCGGAACCGGGTGACCGGCCGTGTCGGTAATCGAGGCAACAATGGGCGCGCGGGCGTTACCGGTGCGCTGCACCACGATGGCCAGTTCGCCTGAGGCGAGCTTGACAAAATCACCGGGTGGATGGATTCCTAATTCCTTGATGACGGCGGTTGACAGCGGCCCACCCTTGTCCTCTTGATACAGTTGCCGCACGGCTTCTTGGGGCGATAGCGCTTCACGCATGACGCGTGGGCTTATTTTTGACATGAAGGTGTCCGCCACGCGCAGGGCAATCGCGAGCTCGCAGACCTCGGTTGACCCCAGCGGATAACCCGTTCCGTCGGGGCGTTCGTGGTGTTGTGCCACGGCCTCCAACCAGTCGATGTCGGTGACACCCAACTGCTCCAGGCGTTCAACGCACTCGGCCGGATGCGCGTGAATGGCCGCGCGCTGCTTGTCTTTCATGGGCAAGTCCTGCGCCGCCATTTGTCCCTGCAGATCAAGAATACTCATGTTCATGGTGAGCGCCGCTTTGACCAGACTCAGCATGCGGGCATCGGGCCATTGCAGATGGCGGGCCAGCAAGATGCACAGGACGGCGCTATGCACCGCATGGGTGTAGCCGAAGTAGAAATGCTGGGCGTTCTCCTGGCGCACGCAGCGATAAATAGCGATGTCCGGGTTGTAGTCCAGCAGTTCCAGCAGGTGGCGCGCAAATTGCTCTACTTGCGCGGCGAAGTCGCCCGGCTGGGTTGCACCGTCCAGCAGTTTTTTCAAGTCAGTGGTGGATTGATCCCACAAACCAAAAACATTGGGTGGCGGCACAAACGCCTTGGAGCACTCGGGGGCGTTCGCCTGGGCGACGGCCCTGACTTCTTCCGCATCGACATAGGCACCGCGCTGGAGTAGCTGGTCCAGTTGATGCTCGCTCTCCACCATGTGCCCCCGCGACAACAAGAGCCAACCTTGGGCGTCACGCACGCTCCACGGCAGCGGCGTTCCGATCTGGACCTTGGAGCGCGGTAGTCGCAGCATCTTCATGATCAAACGTCCTCTTGTTGATACCCGGCGTATTGCGCTAACGTATGGCAGAAATTACGAACCTCTTGATTTAAAGCATTAAGAACTATTCGGTACTATTTTTATAGCGATTAGTCTATATATCATAAGGGCTGGCGGTCAGAATGATTCAAGTGAACCGCTGTTTCAGCCGCTTGCCCAAGGTCACGCTCGCCAAGACCAGCGCGCCGGCCAGGACGCCGCCCAGCGCGTTCAGGAACAAAGCCGCCACCGGTTGCAGCATCGCCCCTGCGCCCAGGCTCCACTGCTCGATCAAGTTTCCTGCGCCCGGCGTGCCGTGGATCAGGATGCCACCGCCCACCAGGAACATGGCCGCGGTGCCCACAACCGACAGCGACTTCATCAAATAGGGCGCAGCGTTGAGCACCCCGCGGCCCAGGCGGCGCTGCACGCGCGCGGCCACGCGGGTACCGGTTCGCTGGCTGAGGTAGAGTCCGCCGTCGTCGAGCTTGACGATGCCCGCCACCAGGCCGTAGACGCCGACGGTCATCAGAATGGCGATGCCGCTGAGCACGCTGACCTGGGTGATGAGCGCACTGGCTTGCACGGTACCGAGCGTGATGACAATGATTTCGGTCGACAAAATGAAGTCGGTACGCACCGCGCCCTTGATTTTTTCCTTTTCCAGTGCGACCAGATCAAGCGAAGGATCTGCCAGCGCCTGCACCAGCTTGGCACGTTGCGCCGCCGTTTCAAACTCGCTTTGTAGGAATCTGTGCGCCAGTTTTTCAAAGCCTTCAAAGCACAAAAAAGCGCCGCCCAGCATCAACAGCGGCATCACCGCCCACGGCGCGAACGCGTTCAAGGCCAGGGCGGCCGGGACCAGGATGGCCTTGTTGATCATTGAGCCTTTGAACACCGCCCAGACGACGGGCAACTCGCGCTCGGCTTTGACACCGGACACCTGCTGCGCATTTAGTGCCAGATCATCGCCCAGCACGCCAGCAGTTTTCTTGGCCGCCACTTGGGTCAGGACGGAGATGTCGTCGAGCACGCTGGCGATATCGTCAAGCAGTGCGAGCAGGCTGGTGGCCATGGGGCTGGTCTTTCTGGGTTAATTTCGTCATTGGGAGAGCGGTCATTGTCGCTGTTGCTCACCCTAGGCTGCTCTGGCCGAGCCCAGCTGTGGCCTCACTATGGATGATGGGCCGTTGCGTATCGTCAATGAACGCAAGTGCTGTGTGATTGACGATCATCGGTGCGTCTCTGTCCGATGCTAGATCAGGTTATTGCCGTTGACCTGAGTCCTGATTTTCAAGAATTGAGCACGCCTCAAAGCTCGCCATGCCCTATTCATTCCTATACCGAATGCTGAAAGACCCGCGCACAACCGGCGCGCTGGCGCCATCGTCTGCCCGTCTTGCCCGGGAACTTGCCAATTTGGCTAAAGGCTCGGAGCACGTTCTGGAACTCGGCGCTGGCACGGGCGCGATCACGCAAGCGCTCTCCCAGGTTGTCAATGGCGAGAAGCTGGAGGTTGTCGAACTGCAAAAGAAGTTGGTGGCCTCTCTTAAGAGCCGCTATCCCAATCTGAAAGTGGTGCATTCGTCGGCGCACTCTGCGCTCGACAACTATCGACGGTGCGGTTCAGTGGCCGTCGTGTCGAGCCTGCCATTTCGGTCACTGCCGCCTGCCATGAAGCACCTGACTGTGCAGAGCCTGCTGGCCTTCCTGAAATCATCGCCTGGCTCACAGTTGATCCAATACACCTATGGCCTGAGTGTGCCTTTCAGCGCACCTGCAGACTTCAAGTGGCAGCAGGTCAAGTGGGTGCTGATAAATTTTCCTCCGGCGTGCATTTGGGTGCTCACCAAAACGCCTGATCGCTAGACCGTCTTCAAGTCTCCGGAGTCTGTCAATTTTTGGGTTCAACGCAGTCTGCAGGGTGACTGAATTCGAGCGCCAAGGTGTCCGCGCGCAAGTCCGCCGATAATCACGGCCTTGCTGGACCACTCCAGCCCCGTACTTTTCAGGATAAACGTTATGCATCGTGTCGCCATCAGCAGCACCGGACTCTACATTCCACCGTACATCATCAGCAACGAAGAGTTGGTCGCCTCGTTCAATTCCTTTGCCGCGCAAGAAAATGCCGTGCATGCCGACGCCATTTCGGCAGGCACACGCCAGCCGGTTCCGCTGTCAAGCACTGAATTCATCGAAAAAGCGTCGGGCATCAAGCAGCGCTATGTGATGGAAAAATCTGGCATTCTGGACCCGCAGCGCATGCGTCCGCGTCTGCGCGTGCGCCCCGATAGCGAGATTTCTCTGATGGCCGAAATTGGTGTGGCCGCCGCGCGTGATGCGCTGGCCCGCGCCGGTAAGGCGGCAAAAGATGTTGATGGCGTGATCTGCGCTTGCTCCAATTTGCAGCGTGCCTACCCGGCCATAGCCGTTGAAATTCAAGCCGCATTGGGCATTCAGGGTTTCGGCTTTGACATGAATGTGGCTTGTTCGTCGGCCACCTTTGGCATTGAGATGGCGGTCAATGCGGTCAAGACCGGCTCTGCCCGGGCCATTCTGGTGGTTGACCCGGAGGTGACCTCATCGCACCTGGCCTGGCAAGATCGCGACTGCCATTTCATTTTTGGCGACGTTGGCACCGCTGTTTTGGTCGAGCGGCTGGAAAGCGCGCCGGCCGGTGCTTTCGAAGTATTGGGCACCCGCCTGCTGACTTCGTTTTCCAATACGATCCGCAACAATGCCGGTTATATGTGGCGCAGCGAAGACCGCAACCCCGAAGACCGCGATCTTCTTTTTTACCAGGAAGGGCGCAAGGTCTTCAAGGATGTGTGCCCGATGGCGGCCGAGCACATGACCAGCCATCTGGCAGCGTTTGGCTTGGCGCCTGCTGGTGTGCGGCGCTTCTGGCTGCATCAAGCTAACCTGGCCATGAACCAGCTGATCAGCCGCAGACTGCTGGGGCGTGACGCCACGGCCGATGAGGCACCGGTGATTTTGGATGAATTTGCCAATACTGCATCGGCCGGCTCGATCATTGCCTTTCACCGGCACCACGATGACATGCAGGCCGGTGAGGTCGGGATCATCTGCTCTTTTGGGGCCGGTTATTCGATTGGCAGCGCGGTGTTGCGTCGCTTGTGATTCGAGTCGCGCCCTAGTTCAAATCGCGTTTCAGGCGAATTTCTTCGACCTTGACCGCGCCCACGGGCACGGTTTTGATGCTGGTCATCTCACGCTTGAAGCCCGCCAGGTCATGAAAGTGCAGGGCGCGTTCGTTGCCCAAGGGGATCCACACCGTGACTTTGGTGCAGCCTTCTTCCAGCAAGCCTTCGCGTGCTGCGTCCCACAGCGCCAGCCCAACGCCCCGACCCCAATGTGAAGTGGCGGCAAAGATGGCCCAGATTTCACCGGTGGTAGATGGCGTGCCTTTATCCCGTGAGCGGTCGAAGCCGACAAAACCCACAATCTGGTCCCCTTCCAGGGCCACGAGAACCTGGGGTTCGCTGAATTCAATTGCGTCACACCAGTAGGTCTGGCTCTTGGCGACGGTCATTTCGGGCGACTTTTCTCCGGGGAACAAGGCTTTGAAAGCGGCCTGACTGGCGCTGACATGAATTTCGGCAATCGCCTTGGCCTCGCGCGCAGTGGCGGGCCGGACTTCAAAATTGATGGTGCTGGACATGGGGAATGCTTGGGCAAGCAAGCAAGTAATGAAAATTGGAGCTAGATTGTCGCCGCAATCCGCCCGGGTGCCTGGGGAAAACACGTAGTGCCGTAGCAGTGCGCTGTTACCCGACCCGAGCAGCCAAGTAGCAGACTGTGACATTCAATTTCTGAGGAGACGGCAATGGCCAAGAAGATTTTGATGCTGTGTGGTGATTATGATGAAGACTATGAAACTATGGGCCATTCCAGACTCTGCTGGCCGTCGACTGCACCGTGCATGCTGTATGCCCGGACAAAAAAGCGGGTGACTACGTGATGGCGGCGATTCACGACTTTGGAGGTGCGCAAACCTACAGCGAAAAGCCGGGTCATCGCTTCACCCTGAATGCCAGCTTTGCCGACCTCAACACCGCCAATTACGATGCGCTGCTGATCCCCTGTGGACGCGGGTTGGAGTATTTGCGGCGCAACGCCCGTGTGCTGGCGACGACCAAATAGTTTGCCGATGCTGGCAAGCCGATTGCTGCGGCCTGCCACGGCGCTCTATTGTTGGCCGCCGTGCCCGGCATTATCAAAGGCAGGCGCATCAGCGCCTACCCGGCCTGCCGTCCTGTGGTCGAGTTGGCGGGCGCCCGGTTTGCCCAGATTGCCATCGACGCCGCCGTCACCGACGGTCAATACGTCACTGCGCCGGCTTGGCCGGCACACCCCGCATGCTTGTCGCAGTGCATGGTTCTGCTGGGGATCAAAATCTCGCACTAGCCATTGAGGGCATCGGGGCTTATGCTTTGCGCTGCATTTTTGGAAACGCAAAGGAGCCCCCGATGTGTAAAATTTTCGTACGCGCTAACCCGCAAAGTTATGAAGCGACGACGCGAAGCGTCCGTCTGCTCGGTGTCGTCACCCGCGTTCGTCTTGAAAACCTGTTTTGAGACACGCTTGAAGAAATTGGTGCCCGTTCTTGCTTGGCGGAGGTCAGGACAGGGTAGCTTGGGGCTCCGTCATTCCTGGTCTGCCGCGCGAAAATTATTCTGGTTTTTTGAAAGAGCCCTGAATCAGGCGTTTGCAGGCAGATAATCTAGCGCGCCCGGTTCAATTCGAATGGCCGGACATCTAACTCAGGAGCAAAAAATGGCAAAAGGTCAGCAAAGCAACAAGATGGTGAAGAAGCCGAAAAAGGACACTGCACCACCCAAGCCGGTGTCTCCAGACGCGGTGCGCCCCACCGTCACGACCGTGGTGCCGGTGCGGGGAAAACTGAAGAATGCGCCATCACGGACTTAAATACCCGCTTTAGGTCGGCGCCGCATGTGGCTGAGGGCGTGGACGGGAAGAGAGTGCGCGCATGAAGATTTTGTCCAAGCCTAGAAAGCTGCCGGTGCTCAAGCCAAGAGCCGTTTTTCGTGGGCACGCGAATAGCCACAAACAGGCGATGCTTGCCAGGGGTCGTTCCCTGGCGCAGATGGTCGAGGATCTGCGCAACTATCAGACCGAGCTTCAAATACAAAACAAGGCGCTGCGCTACAGTCAGATCGCAGCTGAGGGCGCTTCAGAGCGATTCCTCACTCTTTTTTCAAACGTGCCACTGGCATTGCTGGTGGTCGATGAAAACGGGTTGGTGCTGGAGAGCAATGCCATGGCCTTGCGGCTTTTTCGCCCTCTGGAAGTTGATCCGCCACTGAATTTTTTGTTGCCGCTGGTGAACAACGAGCACCGTGACACGGTCGCGAGGGCGTTTGTCAGCGCCAAAGAGACCGGAACCAATGAGGCGACGGAGGTCGTGTTTTCGTGCGGTTCCAGCGGTGTGTTCACCGGCGACCTGCATATTGCCCGCATGGAGTCCTTTCAGGACGATCTGGCTCAGTTCATTTGTGCGGTCATTGATCAAAGTCCTTTGCTGACCCAGCGGCAAGCCTTGCAGGTCAGTGCGGCGGAACTGCAGGAGCGCAATGAAGAGCTTCAGTTGAGCAAGAACAGACTTGCCTCGATCATCAATTCGTCGCTCGACGCCATCATTTGCATCGATCAGAATTACCTCATCACGATTTTTAACCCCACAGCGGCAGCGCTGTTTCAGTGCCCATCGTCGGAGGCGCTGGGTAGCCAGTTGGCTCGTTTTCTGCCCGATGCAAGGCATACCCTCAGTTACAACAATCTCACCACGCATGCGCAATTGGGTGAAATGACGGGCTTGACGGCAAGTGGCAACAGCGTCGCGATTGAAGTCAGTGTGTCTTATGAACGGTACCCGGATGGCGACACCACTACCGTCTTCGCGCGCGACTTGACCAGCCGCAAGAAAATTGAGGCGCACCGCAATGCGTTGGAATCGCAACTGCGGGAATCGCAAAAAATGCAAGCCGTGGGCACCATGGCGGGCGGCATCGCGCACGACTTCAATAACATCATTGGTGCCATTCTGGGCAATGTGGATCTCGCCAAACAAGATGCAGGTGCAGGGTCGCCGGCGCTTGTCAGCCTAGGCGAGATCGACAAGGCAGGGCGGCGCGCGCGCGATCTGGTGCGTCAAATCTTGACCTTCAGTCGCAATGAATCACCCAAGCGGATTCCGATTCAATTGGCTGACGTGGTGCTGGAGACAGTGAATTTGATCAAGGTGACGCTGCCTCCGTTGGTCGATATGCAGGTGCGCATTGATCCGAGCACTCCCTTGGTGCTCGCCGATGCCACCCAAGTGGAACAAGCGCTGCTCAACTTGTGCACCAATGCCATTCATGCTATTGGCGAGCTGCGTGGGACGGTGAGCATTGAACTCGGGCACAACCTGGCCGCTGACTCGGGTCTGCGCGAGCGCCGCGCTGGTGCGCGCGGCCGAAACGTGAGATTGGCGGTGCGCGACACGGGTAGCGGTATCGACACGCAGACGCTGCAACGCATTTTTGAACCCTTTTTCACCACCAAGCCGGTGGGCCAGGGTACCGGTTTGGGACTGGCGGTGGTGCATGGCATCATGCGCACCCACCTGGGCACGGTGGACGTGCAGAGCACGCCTGAAACTGGCAGTGTGTTCACGCTCTATTTCCCGGCTGCCGACGTTGCAGCATTGCCCGGCACGCCAGTAGCCGTGGATCTGTTGCAGGCGCCAGCGGTGCTGGGCAGGGGCAAGCGGGTCATGTACGTGGACGATGACGAAGCATTGGTCTTTTTGGTCGAACGCGTTCTCAAGCGCAAGGGGTTTTCGGTCAGCACTTTTACCGATCCACGTTTGGCCGCAGCGGCCTTGCGCGCCCACCCGCTTGACTTTGACCTGTTAGTGACGGACTACAACATGCCAGGCTACAGCGGCATTGAGCTGTTGCGGGAAACCCGCCTGATTCGACCTGATCTCCCGGTGGCCTTGGCGTCGGGCTATGTGACGGCAGAGATCGAGCAAAGTGCGCTCAGCGTGGGTGCCCGTGCCCTGATCCACAAGCCCAATGATGTCGACGAACTGTGTGAGACGGTACAGCGACTTTTGCAGGGTGCCGATGCACCCTGAAGAGCTGAAAGTCCTGTACGCAGATGAAGCCCTGCTGGTGCTGGACAAGCCTGCCGGCTTGCTGTCGGTGCCTGGACGCGGAGAAGACAAGCAAGATTGCCTGAGTGCGCGTGCCCAAGCCCAGTACCCGGACGCGTTGGTGGTGCACCGCCTGGACATGGCGACCTCGGGTCTGATGGTGATGGCGCGTGGGGCGGCGCCGCAGCGCGCCTTGAGCCTGGCTTTTGCCAGTCGCAGCGTCAGCAAACGCTACGTCGCGGTCGTCGATGGGCAACTTACCCCAGCAACTCAAACCTGGGGTGTTATTGACCTGCCCATCAGCGTGGACTGGCCAGAGCGGCCACGCCGGATCATTGACCACGAGCGTGGCAAACCCAGCCTGACGCACTGGCGCGTGCTGTCACACAGCCCATCCGCTGCAACGACGCGGGTGGAGTTGCAGCCCGTGACGGGGCGGTCGCACCAATTGCGGGTGCACCTGCTGGCCTTGGGGCATGCGATTGTGGGAGACCGGTTGTACGCCAGTCCGCGTGTGCAAGCCATGGCTGAGCGCATGTTGCTGCATGCCTGCACGCTGGAATTCGATCACCCCGTTACCGCAAAAGCGTTGCGCTTTGTCAGTCCGGTGCCTTTCTGAGTCAGTCCGTCAACAAGGCTGAGCCGAACCCAGGGTCCAGATGATGCCGATGCACGCCAAGCCTTCAGCACCTCAGCGCAACCCGAATCAAGAAAACTCCAGTATGAAAACCGACGACCTCTACGTCATTGGCAATGCATTGGTGGACGCCGAATGGGAAGTCTCGGACGCGCCACTGCGAACCATGGGCGTTGCCAAACGTCACATGACCTTGATCGATGTGGCGCGGCGCGCTGAGTTGCTAGGTCATCTGGCGGGTAGCACGGCACGGCGCACTGGGGGTGGTTCGGTGGGCAACACCGTGGTGGCGCTGGCCCAACTTAAGGGGAGGGCGTTTTACTCTTGTCGCGTGGCCGATGATGAATTAGGTGCGTTTTATACCCAGGATTTGATCGCCAACGGCGTAGCCACCAACCTCACGCGTTCGACGCCGGCACCGGGACAGACCGGCAGCTGCATGGTGATGGTGACTTCAGATGCCGAGCGCAGCATGAGCACTTTTCTGGGGGCCACGGCTGAGTTGGACCACACCGCCTTGCACCAGCAGGACATTGCGAATTCAAAACTTTGCTCAGTAACGCATGGCGACAGCCAATCACGTGCTGCCTGGTTGGCCAATCAGGCCGCGGGCCAAGTGGTCAGTCAGAACGGCAATCGTCTCACGCGCGAAATACCCGGACTCGTCAATCCGGAGAGCCATGGCTCGTGCATGGCGCTCGCGGCGATGGCCGTTGAATCAACCGCTTGCTGATTCCTACCTGGCGTCAAACGGTTGGCCATCGAGCTTAGATCCGGCCTTGATGCCTCTCTTGCCAAACCAGCCTTGATTCATCTCCAGTACATAACGAACCGGCACCTTGGAGCAATGGGGATCAGTGGTTTGCGGTTTCATGTCGGCAAGGTTAACAATCGTGCCATCATTGGCAACGAAGGCTGCAGTCAAGGGCAACAAGGTGTTCTTCATCCAGAAGCATTGCACGCTGGTTTGTTCAAAGGCAAACAACATTCCTTCGGACAGCGGTATCTCCCGTCGGAACATCAGTCCGACTGAGCGTTGGTCCTGAGTTGCTGCCATCTGGGCATCAATCAAGTGCATGCCGGCCGATAGCTTGACGCGAGGCAAATCCATCTGCGGCGCGTTCTGCGCGTGACTTGGGTTGACAAAAGCGGCTGTCATGCCGAGGAGTGCGACTGCAATGTATTTCATGGGTCGATTTTGATGCAAGTGAAGAAGTCGCACGTAAAAATGCCCGCAGATGCGGGCATTTCGAGTTCAGGTCGTCAAGAATTACTTCTTGGCGGCAGCAGCTTTTTCTTCTTTGGCGGCCGTGGCAGCAGCAGCCTTGTCTTCTTTGGCTTTCTTGGCGGCAGCAGCTTTGTCTTCTTTGACTTTCTTGGCAGTAGCAGCTTTTTCCGCTTTGGCCAACTTGGCTGCGGCTGCCTTTTCAGCCTTGGCGGTCTTTGCATCTACTTTGGTCGTTGCAGCAGCTTCAGCGGCAGCAGGTGCAGCAGTAGCCGCAGCGGCCGGTGCTGCAGCGGCAGCTGCTGCAGGAGCGGCAGCCTTAGCCGCAGCAGGAGCAGCAGCCTTAGCCGCAGCAGGAGCAGCAGCCTTGGCGGCAGCTGTAGCAGGAGCGTCGGCAGCGAATGCTCCAGCAGCGAAGAGACCAGCGATCAAAGCGGCGAGAAGTTTGTTCATTTTCAGTTTCCTTGAGGTATGTCAAATAATTCCCTCCCAAACCTTGAGAGGCATGTCCGTAACGGGGCTGATTGGGCCCCGGTTGACAGAAAGCGGTAATTTTTCAGGACTAAAATTCACGACGGCCTCAAGCTAGCCAGGAAAGAGCATTCTCGGGTGGTTTTGGCTTCAATTTGCTCACAAATTCAACGCATTTACGGAGAAGTAGCTATATGTACCAACACATCAAGGTTCCCTCGGCAGGCCAGAAAATAACCGTCAATGCCGACATGTCATTGAATGTGCCTGATCAACCCATCATTCCTTTTATTGAAGGCGACGGCACGGGCTTGGACATCACCCCCGTGATGATCAAAGTGGTCGATGCCGCAGTGGCCAAGGCTTATGGCAGCAAGAAGAAAATCCATTGGATGGAAGTCTATGCCGGCGAAAAATCAACCAACGTCTATGGCCCTGACGTGTGGTTTCCCAATGAAACCCTGGAAGCTCTGCGTGAATATGTGGTGTCCATCAAGGGCCCGTTGACCACCCCTATTGGTGGCGGTATCCGCTCGCTCAATGTCTTTATGCGTCAAGAGCTTGACCTGTTTGTCTGTTTGCGCCCCATTCAGTATTTTGAGGGCGTACCCAGCCCAGTTAAAGAACCGGAAAAGACCAATATGGTCATCTTCCGTGAAAACACAGAGGATATTTACTGCGGCATCGAATTTGAAGCTGAGTCGCCCAAGGCGCAAAAGCTCATCAAGTTTCTGCAGGACGAGATGGGCGTTACTAAAATTCGCTTTCCCGCGACATCCGGCATCGGTATCAAACCTGTGTCGCGTGAAGGCACCGAGCGTTTGGTGCGCAAGGCAATTCGTTATGCCATTGACAATGACAAGCCCAACGTCACGTTGGTACATAAAGGCAACATCATGAAATTCACCGAAGGTGCTTTCCGTGATTGGGGCTATGCATTGGCACAGAAAGAGTTTGGTGCCGAGTTGATCGACGGTGGCCCGTGGTGCAAATTCAAAAACCCGAAGACGGGTAATGAAATCATCGTCAAAGACGTGATTGCAGATGCCTTCCTGCAGCAGATTTTATTGCGTCCGGCTGAATACAGTGTGATCGCCACCTTGAACTTGAACGGCGACTATATTTCTGATGCTCTGGCAGCGCAGGTCGGCGGCATTGGCATCGCGGCGGGTGCCAACCTGTCCGACTCGGTAGCTTGCTTTGAAGCCACCCATGGCACTGCGCCCAAATATGCCGGTAAAGATTATGTGAACCCGGGCTCTGAAATTCTTTCGGCCGAGATGATGCTGCGTCACATGGGTTGGACTGAAGCGGCAGATGCCATCATCAATTCGATGCAAAAGTCCATCAAGAGCAAGAAGGTGACCTATGACTTCGCTCGCCTGATGGACGGGGCGACCCAGGTCAGTTGCTCCGGCTTCGGTCAGGTGATGATCGACAATATGTA
>JBBQQX010000031.1:0-34060 GCA_038215405.1 Burkholderiales bacterium | reverse complement strand
CACGGTGCGGGCGCGGTCGGCGGCCGAAATGCCCGTGGTGACGCCTTCAGCGGCTTCAATTGACACGGTAAACGCCGTTCCCTTTTTGTCGCCATTGCGCGCCGTCATGGGCGGCAGTTGCAGGCGCTCACACAAGCCCCGCGTGAGGGTCAGGCAAATCAGGCCACGACCAAAGCGCGCCATGAAGTTGATGGCGTCGGCGCTGACGTGGTCCGCCGCCAGCACCAGGTCGCCTTCGTTTTCGCGGTCTTCTTCATCGACCAGAATCACCATGCGGCCAGCGCGCATGTCGGCCACGATGTCTTCAACCGGGGAAATGGTGACGGGGATGGGGGCGGTCATGCGGCGGTCTTTCATGGATGGCTAAATGTGAGGGTAGGAGCTGGGTGGCTGACGCGTTAAGGCGCAGTCGGATGGGTCTGCTGCGGGTCGGCGCTTAGCATGCGTTCAACATAACGCGCGATCAAATCAATCTCAAGGTTGACCAGGGAGCCGGTTTGCAGCGTATTGAGCGCCGTATTCTGAACCGTATGCGGTATCAGGTTAATGCTCATCTCGCAGCCGTCTTCATTATCCTGGATGCGGTTCACGGTCAGACTGACGCCGTTGACGGTAATCGAACCTTTGTAGGCGAGGTATTTGGCCAGCACCTTGGGCGCCAACAGGCGCATCTCCCAACTCTCGCCCACCTGCGCAAAATGCGTGACGGTGCCGATGCCATCCACATGGCCCGACACGATGTGACCCCCCAGACGGTCGTGCGCGCGAAGCGCTTTCTCGAGGTTGATGGGGCCAAGTTGCGCCAGAGCGGCAGTCTTGTCCAATGATTCAGCAGAAATATCCACCGTGAACTGCTGCTGTGCGGCATTGAGCGAGGTCACCGTCATGCAGGCGCCGTTGAGGGCAATGCTGTCGCCCAAACCGACATCGTCAAGGAAAGCGGGGGGGCACTCGATGGTCAAGCGCTTGCCGTGGGTTGAAGAGCTGCCGAGGGCGTGGGCGGCGACGATGCGCCCCACGCCAGTGATGATTCCAGTAAACATGGGTCGATTGTCTCAGAATGATTTGGCGCCAATGTTCTGTCTACAAAAACAGGCACAGCCAGAGGGCAACGAATTGGCGACTTTTCGCCTTGACGCGGCAATCCGGACGTTTGGGTAAAAGTTTAAGCCATTTTGGCCTCTAGCCCTGGTGTTACTTGCGTTAGTAGCTATCTAATACATAGCATCATGAAATCCATCAGCCATGACTATTCAAAATGCTTCACGCCCCGGTGGCCGGGCGAGGATGCGCAGGTCGGGGCCCACGGCTTCAATGTGGTGAAAACGCAGCTTCACGGCATCACTCAATTGCGTGAGCGGTCCAAAGTGCGCCATGCCGCTGCCCAGCCCAATCAGCATGGGCGCGAGGTAGACCAGAAATTCATCCACCAGACCCTCCTGAATGAACGAGCCGTTGAGTTTGTGGCCGGCCTCGATGTGCAACTCATTGATTTCGCGCGCGGCCAAGTCTCGCAACATGGCGGCGAGGTCTACCTTGTTCTCTGTTCCTGGCGCGCGACCCGGTCTATAAATCACCGTGGCACCACGCGCTTCAAGCGCTGCTTTTGTCAAATCATTTTGGGTCGCTGTGTAGATGTAGCAAGCGCGACCAGCTATGAATAGTTGAGCATCTAGCGGCGTCTCAAGGCGGCTGTCCACGATCACCAGATGGGGTTGACGCGGTGTGTCGACCAGCCGCACGTCCAAGCGCGGGTTGTCCGTGAGCACGGTGCCGATGCCGGTGAGTAGCGCGCAGGCGCGGGCGCGCCAGGCGTGTCCGTCTGTGCGGGCTGGCTCTGAAGTAATCCACTGGCTCACGCCATTCTCCAAAGCAGATTTGCCATCGAGCGAGGCCGCCATCTTCAGGCGCACCCAGGGTGTTTGGCGGATCATGCGGCTGAAAAAGCCAATGTTGAGCTCGCGCGACTGGAGGGCCAGCGGGTGGTCAGGCGGCAAAACCTCAACCTCAACACCCGCGGCACGCAGCCGCGCAAAGCCTTGCCCTGCCACCAGCGGGTTGGGGTCGGTGTTGGTGGCGACTACCTTTTTGATGCCAGCGGCAATCAGGGCGTCGCAGCAGGGCCCGGTGCGGCCATGGTGCGAGCAGGGCTCCAGGGTGACGTAGGCGGTGGCGCCTTCGACGCAATGTCCTTTGGCTGCCGCGTCACGCAGGGCCATGATTTCGGCGTGCGGGCCACCGGCTCGTTGTGTGTGGCCTTGGCCGATGATTTGTCCGCACGTTGCCAGCACGCAGCCGACCCGTGGATTGGGCGAAGTCAAAGTTTGACACTTGTGCGCCAGATCAAGGGCTTGGACGAGGTGGGAATGGTTCATGGTAAAAATAGCGATGGCGCAAAGGTAGATTGCGTTATTTAGTGTTTTTGGCCTCTAGCCCTTATGATTGCTGCGTTAGTAGCTATTAAATATGCAGCAAATAAGCCTCTGCCGCGAGCATGTCGCGGCGGCTTTACTGAACTCTACACCGATCAATTTAATGGCCCGGCCGTCCATAGTAATGGATGGGGCGTCGCCCTTGTTCGCAGCACGACCAGCGCATCACGTGCCATACCATAGCAACTCGCGGCTAGGTAACAGGCCATCAACAGACTTTCCGCTCGTCAGCCCAATCGTGCCGGCCGTCCAGGCACTATCGACTATGTGGCGAACAGGATGCTAACCTTCATTCTTATGAAGATTCAACAGTCAGGTTTCACTTTGATCGAGCTTATGGTCACCTTGGCGGTAGTGGTCGTGCTCACCGTGCTGGCCGTGCCAAGCTTTCAGACCATGCTGGCCGCTCGGCGGGTGGACGCGGCTGCTGATATGTTAGTCAGCGATTTCCGATTTGCCCGCTCTGAATCGGTCAAGCGGACCAACAGGGTCACGATTTGCGCTTCGTCGAACGGCACCAGTTGCACTGGAACCGGTGCGCTTTGGAAAGATGGCTGGATCGTGTTTTTAGATGAAAACGCAAACGGCGCTGTAGATGGAGATGATGTTGTGGTGAGGGTTCAAGAAGCGTTGACAGGCATTAGCGCGATCGCTGCGTCGGACGGAACTTCTGCGACCAATTTTGTTTTCCAGCCCACCGGCTGGTCGCAATCAGCAACACAGACGTTCATTGTGACGCCCGGCTCTGGGTCCGGGACCCGATTGATTTGTGTCTCCATCAAAGGGCGTGCCGCTTTGAGAGCCAAGGGTGAAACAACATGCTGATTCGAACTATGAATCGCCAACGGCGTGTATTCCAGCGCAGGCTGGCGCTGGGTGCCTCCTTGATTGAGGTGCTGGTGTCGATTGTGATCGCCTCGATTGGCTTACTGGCACTGGCCGGTGTCAATGCGGCGTCGATACGCTATACCAAAATGTCGCAATACCGCGCCACCGCCACCCAACTGGCCAATGACATGGGTGAGCGCATGCGCGCCAACAAGGGGGTACCTGCAAGTGTCACGCCGGCTGTAACTGCCACCGGTTTTTTTGCCGGCAACTATGACCTTGCTACTGACTTTAGCGGCCAGGCGACCGTGGTCAGTTTGCCTACCGAACTATGTGGTGCCGCAGCCAGCAGTTGCACGCCCGCCCAGATAGCGGCTTTGGACGTGGCGCAGTGGCGCATTTTGGTGCGCAACCAGTTGCCTGAGGGCTCGGCTTACATGGTGCGCCAGGATGCGGCTGTGGCCATGGACCTGTGGGTGGTGTGGCGTGACCCAGCGGTTGCCAGCACCGATGATGCGCCGGCGCTGGCCAGCGAGTGCCCCGATGGACTCAACCGCAACTCAGATCTGAGCATTCGCTGCAGCTATTTCAGGATCAACTTATGAAAAGGTCTGCGTCACGGCGGCAACTGCGGGGAATGTCGCTGATTGAGGTCATGGTGTCGATGGTGATCGGCATGGTAGTGGTCGCAGCAGTGCTGGTGAGCTATCTGTCTTCAGGTAAAACCAGCAAGCAGCAGGCGGCTTACGCGGAGATGCATGAAAACGCGCAAATGGCTCTGACGCTGCTCTCGCGTGACCTGTTGCTGGCGGGCTACGCACAGGTGGCGGCGATTGCCCCACCTAATCCTCCGACGACGACGACTTCAACCTTCACACGCACCTATTCCGGGAATGCGGTGTTTGGTTGCGACAACGGTTTTTCAACCCCTAACACCGTGGGTGCCGTCGCCTGTGCCGTGGCGGCAGGCACGCCGGGCATTGAGATTAGCTACGAGGCCGACATCACCAACACCATACCAGTCGGGGCCGCGCCCTCGGACTGCAAGGGCAACCAAATCCGTCCCGTCGCCGGCACGCTTTCCGGTGTGGATTATTTTGTTACGCACAATCGCTACTATTTGGCAACCGGCACCACCGGGCGGTCTGAGTTGCACTGCGCCAGCGCGACGCGGGACGTGTCGGGAGCGGCCGTGGGCGCTGAGCCGCTGGTGGATAACGCTGAGTCCATGAAAATTTGGTACGGCGAGGCAGCAGCCGCCAATCCGCGTCAAATCACGCGTTACGTAACCGCAGGTAACGTGACCAACTGGCCAAATGTAGTGAGTGTGCGCATTTGTTTGCTGATGCGCAGCAGTGACGCCGTGCTGGATATGGAGTTGTATCCAGATCCCACGCATCCGCCCAAGTATCTGGACTGCGATTCAACCGAGCAGACGATTTCTGACAAATTTCTGCGCCGCGCCTATTTCTCGACCACGACGCTTCGCAACAAGATGGCTTTTTGAGGCCGCCATGAACAAAATTCAACCTCTCTTTTTGGTCCGACCTGCCACGGGCCAACGCGGCGTGTCGCTGATCATCGTATTGATCATGCTGGTGATCATCGGCTTGACCTCGGCGGCCGCCATCCGCAACGCCACCTCGGGTGAAAAGGTCACCAACAATATCCGGCTGCAGAACTTGGCGCAACAGTACGCCGAGGCGGGTTTGCGCTACTGCGAGACAGAGCTTGGCAAGTCTGACACGGTGGCCGCGCCCAACGGCCGCATGGCAACAACGCTCACTGAGGCCAACATCCAGACGGTAGCGGTGGGTGGGGCCCCACTTTGGAGTCAGTCGGTAAGCTGGATCGGCACCGGCGGTGCTTCTGCCAGCAGAACCACCTTGCCCGCCGATCGGATCGCTTCCGCAGACAGCGCTTTTCAGCCGGCAACCCGGCCGCAGTGTGTTGTTGAAAAGCAAACGATGGCCGACGCAAGTATTGCCTACGTCGTAACCGCTCGCGGCTTCAGTCCGGACTACTCGGCGGATGCCACCACGGGCAAGACGATCAACGGTTCTGTGGTCTGGCTGCAGTCAACCATTCTGCTCAATTGAAAAAGGAGACGATCATGTCATTCTCAATCATCAAGACAGTGTTCAAATCTTGTCTTTTGACGGCTTGTGCTGCCTTGCTGCTGCCCACGCACAACGCGCTGGCCCAGCCATCGCAAAGCCCGCTGATCAGCCGCGACGGCGGTGGTGTCAAGCCCAACATCATGCTGACCATGGACGATTCAGGCTCCATGATGTTCCAGCACATGCCCGAAAATAAAATTTATGTCGGCGCCTACTCTCTGGATAGCCCGGTCGGGGGTAGCTCGGTGCGCATGGACCCAGGCGATAACGCCACCCTGGGGGGACCTGGATCTGCCCATGGCGCTACCTCGCAGTTCTTAGGAACGATCGCCGCGCAGCGCGGCAACAGCAACTACCGCCAAAAGTTGATGCGGTCGCCTGATACGAACACCATCTACTACAACCCCGAGGTTCGCTACCTGCCTTGGGCGCTGGTAACTTACCCACTTCCTGCAGCCACCAGCACAAACCCGGCTGGCCGTATGGCCAATTCGCCCGTTGCGGCGGCCTATCGTGATCCGATGAACCCTAGCGGGGGTGGCACGATTGACTTAACCAATGTGCGTGACGTCGACACCACCTGGTGCTACCGAGATGGCCGGTCTGATTGCACTAGCAACAACGAATCCTATGACCCGGGTTTGTATTACCGCCTGAACCAGTCTGCAGGCGCCTACCAGAATCCGGTGACTGCCGCTAACTACACCGAGTATTCCATCAACCGAGAGACCGTGTTTCCGAAAGTGGCAACGCGCACGGATTGCGCCGGGGCAGTCGGGGCAACGGGCTGCTCGAAGGTTGAAGAGCGGCAAAACTTTGCCAATTGGTTTACCTATTACCGCACGCGCAACCTGCTGGCACGCGGTTCCTTGGTAGAGGCATTTGCAGAATCCACCGATACCTTTCGCATTGGCTGGGGGCGCATCAATGATTCATCCTCAAAATCCATAGACGGTGTCAGCACCAAGGTGATTGCCGCCGGGGTTCGCGACTTCACTGCCGCCACCAAAACCAGCCTGTTCAACTGGCTGTATGCGCTGCCGGCCAATGGCGGCACGCCACTGCCGGGTGCCATGCGTACGGTGGGTGAATACTATTCCCGTAGCGACAACCAGGGGCCCTGGACAGATGTGCCTGGAAGCGCCAATACGACGGCAGATAAGACCTGCCGGCGCGCCTATCAGATCATGGTGACGGATGGTTATTGGAATTCGTCCACCACCGCCGTGGGCAACTCCGACAATACCGATGGTCTTTTGATTACTGGCGCAGGCCGTGAATACCAGTACAGGGCCGTGCGCCCCTACAAGGACGGCAACGAGAACCGGCTGGCTGACTACGCCATGGAATACTGGAAAAAAGATTTGCGCACCGATCTGCCCAATGGCGTGGTGCCATCGGCGCAAGACCCGGCTTTTTGGCAGCACATGGTTAACTTCATGGTGGGCTTGGGTGTGCGTGGCACCTTGCAGCCAGACAAGCTTGTTGGGGGCTTGCCTAACCCGGCCTCAGACCTGCCGGCCCTGACCGCGGGCACCAAGACCTGGGGAACCGATGAAATTGATGACTTGTGGCATTCTGCTTTGAATAGCCGTGGCGAATTCATTAGCGCCAAAGACCCGAGTGAACTGGCACAGGCGATACAGCGCTCAGTCGGCCAAGCCTTGCAGCGTGAACTGCGCGAAGCGGGCGTGGCCACGGCCTCAACTATTCTGCAGGCCGGCAACCGCAAGTACGTGCCTCTTTACAACACGGGTACCTGGAATGGTGACATTCAGGCCTTCATTCTGGACGCCGATGGTCAAGCTGGGGTGCAGACGTGGACTGCAGAAGCCAAGATGCCGGTCTGGACCAGCCGCAATATTGTGACCTGGAACACCGATTTATCTACCGCTGCCGGCGCACTCTTCACCCTGTCTGCGATGGGTTCGAGCAACCTGACGAGTTTGGGCACGCTCACGACCACACCAGCCAGCACCCAAGCCGATCTGGTCAATTTCCTGTCGGGTGACCGCAGCAACGAAGGTGATGGCAAGGCGTTTCGCGAACGCAAGGGTGTGCTGGGCGACGTTATCAACTCCAATCCGGTGCTGGTCAAAGACGCGGTCAATATGGGCTATGGCACGTTACCTTCGGCGCAGGGCGGCAGTGACACGCGCTATGCGGCTTTCCTGACTGCCAAGGCCGCGCGTACCCCGACCATCTTTGTCGGCGCCAACGACGGCATGTTGCATGCGTTCAAGGACACGCTGGGTGCGGTGGTGGCCGATGATGGCAAAGAGGTGTTCGCTTATGTTCCCAAGGCAGCCTATGCCAATTTGTCGAAGTTGGCAGACAAGAACTATGGCTCCAGCACGCTCTACCACCAATTCTTTGTTGATGGCCCCTTGGTCGAGGCAGATGCTTTCATCAATGCGCCAGGCGCGAGTTCACCGAGTTGGCGCAATTACCTGCTGGGATCACTCGGTGCCGGGGGTAGGGCCGTTTATGCCCTGGATGTGACCAACACCGCCAGCCTGGGTGCTTCAACGGTGCGCTGGGAGCTCAGCAGTTCGACCAACTCCGATTTGGGCTACGTGACTGCACCGATTGAGGTGGGCGTGTTGCCCAACGGCGAGTGGGTCGCTATCTTTGGCAACGGGGGCTTTAGCACAGCTGGAAAAGCCGTCTTGTTTGTGGTGAATTTGCAGACAGGCGCGGCCCAAACGCTGGTCGTGGATGCGACTGGCTCTAACGGGCTTGGTGGGGTCGGGGTGGTGCGCAACGCCATCGGTCAAATCACCACGCTGTATGCCGGCGACCTCAAGGGCAAGGTCTGGAAGTTTGACTACCAAGCCACCGCCAGCAGCCGGTTTGAAATCTCTGGCGCCAGCGCGTTCTACACGGCAGCACACACGGATGCTGTGGCGCAGCCGATCACCCAAGCCCCTGTGATTTTTGATCATTCCAGGGGCGGCAAGATCGTGTTATTCGCCACCGGTGTTTTGGCAACCGAGAGCGACGCCAATTCAACTGCCGTGCAGGCCATTTACGGCGTATGGGACAAGGCCGGTGATACCGTGGCCCGACCCATGACGCGTTCACTTCTGCAAACGCGATCCCTCTCGGCCATTGCGGGAGCCTCCGGGTCGACCTATTACTCATTGGCAGGCGTGGCAGTGGACTGGGACGCTGGCGAGCGCGGCTGGGTCATCAATCTGGATATTTCCTCTGGATTGCGGGTGGTTTATCCATCGCAAAAAGTCAGCTCCAAAATCGCGATGGTGAGCGTTGTCAAACCAGCCAGTTCGGCTTTGGTTTGTGAATCATCCACCGGGTCTGGGCTTAACTTGCTGATACCGGTCGAGCAGGGCGTAAACCCAACTTATCGGTTTTTTGACACGAATGGCGATGGCGTTATCAACGCCAGCGATGCGCTGGTTTCTGGTTATGGTACCAACGCCGACGGTATTGATGCGATCGTCAGGGGCACGCCGGTTTGCACCGCGGGCATCTGCACAACCAAGATCAGTATTCAAAACACCACGAGTCAGATTGGCGCGAAAATCCAAGACGATGATCCAGGCGCTGGCGCCACCCGAACGGTCAAGGACCGCGTCTGGCGGCGTATCATCAATCCGCCCATCCGTTAACTCTGAACGACGCACACCATGACGAAAATTGCACGCAGCCCAGTCGGTCAAGCGAGATACGGCGCCGTCGCGGGCTTTACCTTGATCGAAGTCATGATCGTGGTGGCGATTGTGGGTATTTTGGCGGCGGTTGCTTATCCAAGTTACACCAATAGTGTTCGTCGTGGTGATCGCAATGCGGCCCGAGCTGCCCTGCTCGAGGCGCAGCAGTTCATGGAGCGTTATTACGCCGCCAACAGCCGCTACAGTACCGCCGCCGATGGCACTGGCTCGCCGACGCTTCCTACTCGATTGCAAGCGATTCCTACCGACACACCCAAATACGACTTGACAGTAAGCGCTGTCGCGCTCAATTCTTATACTTTGACAGCGGCTCCCCGCGCGGCGGCAGAGCAGTGCGGAGATTTGACGTTGACCAATACGGGAGTGAAAGGGCGAAGCAGCACTGCGTTGTCGGTTCAGGAGTGCTGGCGGTAGGCTCGCACTGTTAGATTTTCTCGGTAGTTTCCTGAGGCCTACCGCCGCACCTCATCCACCAGCGTCTTGAAGTCGTCAATATCCTCAAAACTGCGGTACACGCTGGCAAAGCGCACATAAGCCACTTTGTCGAGCTTTTTCAGCTCGCGCATCACCAGTTCGCCAATGCGGGTGGACAGCACCTCGCGCAGGCCCAGGTTGAGTAGCTGTTCTTCAATGCGCTCCACGGCACCGTCTACCTGTTCCGTGCTGACCGGGCGTTTGCGCAGCGCCAGTTTCATCGATGCCAACAGTTTGGCGCGCTCGTACTCGATGCGCCGGCCATCCTTCTTGACGATGGCCGGAAAGGTGACATCCGGGCGCTCATAGGTGGTAAATCGCTTGTCGCAAGAGACGCATTTGCGCCGGCGGCGGATGAAGGCGCCTTCTTCAGATTCGCGTGTCTCCACCACCTGCGTGTCGGCATGGCTGCAAAAGGGGCATTTCATGGCTCGTCGCTATTCCTTGAAGTGTTTTATGCCTCTAGCCCTCGTAGAATAAGCGCAAGCAGCTATAAAAATGATAGTTCTTGCGCTGTTGGGCAGGGCTGGCAGACACCCAACGAAGTGTTGGGGACAGAGCAGATTTCACTGCGTGTAAATCCCGGTCTGTCTCTCAATTAACCATAGACTGGGAAGCGTGAGGTCAGTGCGTTGACCTTGGCGCGGACAGTGGCAATGTTGGTTTCGTCGCGCGGGTTGTCCAGTACATCGGCAATCAGGTTGGCAGTCATGCGGGCTTCTTCGTCCTTGAAGCCACGGGTCGTCATAGCGGGAGTGCCGATGCGCACGCCGCTGGTCACCATGGGTTTCTCCGGGTCGTTCGGGATGGCATTTTTGTTAATGGTCATGTGGGCGCTGCCCAGCACGGCTTCAGCCTCTTTGCCGGTGATACCCTTGGCGCGCAAGTCAACCAGCATCACGTGGCTTTCGGTGCGGCCACTCACAATGCGCAGGCCGCGCGATACCAGTGTTTCAGCCACGATGCGTGCGTTGGTCAGCACTTGTTGCTGATAGACCTTGAATTCGGGCTGCAGCGCTTCTTTGAATGCCACCGCCTTGGCGGCGATCACATGCATCAACGGACCGCCTTGCAGGCCGGGGAAGATGGCGCTGTTGATCGCTTTCTCGTGCTGGGCTTTCATCAGGATGATGCCGCCGCGTGGGCCGCGCAGGCTCTTGTGAGTGGTGCTGGTTACGATGTCGGCGTGCGGCACCGGATTGGGGTAGACGCCGGCGGCAATCAGGCCGGCGTAGTGCGCCATGTCGACCATGAAGATCGCGCCCACGTCTTTGGCGACCTTGGCAAAGCGCTCAAAGTCAATGCGCAGGCTGTAGGCGGAGGCTCCGGCGATGATCAGTTTCGGTTTGGACTCATGGGCTTTACGCTCCATGGCGTCGTAATCGATCTCTTCCTTGTCGTTCAGGCCGTAGCTCACCACTTTGAACCACTTGCCGCTCATGTTCAGCGCCATGCCATGCGTCAGGTGGCCGCCTTCGGCCAGGCTCATGCCCATGATGGTGTCGCCGGGCTTCAAAAAGGCCAGAAAAACCGCTTCGTTGGCGGAGGCGCCGCAATGCGGCTGCACGTTGGCGCAATCGGCGCCAAATATTTGCTTCACGCGATCGATCGCGAGTTGCTCGGCGATGTCCACAAACTCGCAACCACCGTAGTAGCGTTTGCCGGGGTAGCCTTCAGCATACTTATTAGTGAGTTGTGTGCCTTGCGCAGCCATGACGGCGGGGGATGCGTAGTTTTCGCTGGCGATCAGCTCAATGTGCTGCTCCTGGCGCGCGTTTTCTGCCGCAATAGCAGCAAAAATTTCAGGATCGGTCTGTTCGATGAGAATGTTACGGTGGTACATGGCAGTGTCCTTGAAGACAATGGGCCTGGGGATCAAGTGCATGATCCCAGGGCTGCCCAGGCGAACGGCTAATCACAGTGGCCACAAGGGCAATGCGGCACGCTTCCCCGTGGTGTTCCCACTTCAGCGACTCAAGCCCTTAGGGGGCCCGAGTGCCTATCGCCAGTCGCGTGCCGCCCGAGTTTAACTGACGCTGCAATTCATCTGACCCGACTCAGCCGGCCACGGGTATCAGGAATTGAACAGTACGGCCACTGTTTCCGGCCCGTTTTCCGGCACGATAGGTGCTGGAGCGGCAGCTGGAGCCGCTTGGGGCCGGAAGATCGGTACGGCGCGACCTTGCGCCACCATCTGCAGGCGCGCACGCTCGGCAATGACCTTACCGGCGTAGCCACCATCGTCTTCGATATTGGCTGAGCCGACGTAATAGCGCAGACCGCCTTCCATGGAGCCGGCGCGCTGGATGCATTCCTGCAGTACCTTGACGCCCACACGCAGGTTGGTGACCGGATCAAAAGCGGCTAGTTTGCCGCCAAAGCTGGCGTACTTGTCCTGGTGGACATGTGTCATGACCTGCATCAGGCCCTGCGCGCCAACCGGGCTTTGGGCAAAGGGATTGAAGCCTGATTCAATTGCCATCACCGCAAGAATCAGCGTAGGGTCAAGCTTGGTGCGAGCGCTGAGCTTGTAGGCCTCCGCGACAAGGGCACTGACCGGCTCCGGCGCCACGCGGTATTTCTTGCTCAGCCAAAACGCCACCGCGGCTTGCTGCTTTGGCAGATCTTTCGGGTTGCTGGCGGTAGCGCGATCAATCGCATCAGGCTCGCTCTGGAGAACGGTCTCGACGACTTGGCGCGTTTGCAGCCAGCTAAACAGCTTGACTTCCCCAAGCTGGCGCAGTTCGGGGCGCGCCGTGAGGGTGATGATGCCAAAAATTACAGCCAGACCGATCAGGGCAAAGCTGCTGTGGGTGATTTCAAAGACGCCTTTGGTGATGACGGTCGCAAAAGACCGTAGACCCAGGGTAAATTTCTCAGACGCTGTCATAGCTCTTCCTTCGTTCGCGGGGGCTTCTCGGTTTTGCACTGCAAGCAGTTCAGCACCGGGGGCACCTCGTTTAGGTTGGTACGCTATCAATATCCTGCGATGGATGTCGTGGGTGTTGTGCAGAGATTTGACTATGCCGGGTTCGGCAGCGGGTTCGGGTTATCCCTGTATTTCAGCAGGGACGGCGGATTCTAGGTGCAGTTTATATATCGAGTCAACAATAATGATTTGAGTCTTTATTCTAAATTCGATTGTTAAAGCCGGAGAGATGTGCCAATAACCGACGTTGAACGGTAGCACCGGGACCTAGGCTCGGCTTGATTTTTGGCAATATGCGCTCGATTAACAGACTTTTTGCGACATCCATGAAATAGCGGCGAAAATAGCGGTTCAGCCCTGTCCGAGAAATGGCAGGGATCTTTCCCATTCTTTGCTTGTGCGATTCATGTTTCCTTTTTCTGCCCTCAACAAAACTGTTCAAGCGCCCGACGTGACGCCCACTCCGGTCAAAGCCCATGAGCCCCATCCGCTGGATGCGATGACCGGCGGCGCTTTTTCGGCCCACACGTCAGGTGATCGTACGGCGCGCATCCGTGACTGGCTGGCCACGGCGCCCAGCGCCGAGCACATCCAGGCGGTGTTCAAGGAGCTCAGTGCCAAAGACAAAGGTGCGGCCAAACTGCTGCGCGAAAAGCTTGAAGAGATCAAGCGCAGCAAGACGCAGGAGTCGATTGGGCAAGAATGGGCTGACAAGGCTCACGCCCTGATGGGCTCGGCCAAACTTAACATTGCCGATGCCATGGCGTGGCAGCGCGATGCCGCCAAAGCAGGTGCACCATTGAGCAAAGAGCCGTTGACGACGCTCAAAGGGCAGCTCAGTGACCGCGTCAAGGTGATTGAAGACCTGCAGCATCGGGTGCAGGTGCAGCGCGAAGCGGCGGTGTTGCTGGCCCAGCGCATTGAGGTTCTGTCGACCAAGCCGTGGCGCGATGCGCAGACCGTTCTGGAGGCATTGCAGGCCGACGTGGAGCACTGGCAGGCGCAGGCATTGGCCTTGTCGGGGGACGCCAATTGGCCCAGTGTTGACACCAAGTTTCCGCCATTGCTCGATGCGTCGCGCGCGCAGCTGCTGTTGGTGTGGGACGCTTTCAAGAATGCTTTGGCCCAAGCCGTGGCTGCGGCCAGTGACCCGGCAGCGGCCTTGCCGCCAGTACCGGTGTGGGCCGATGAGTTGCGCTTGGCGCGTGGCGTGCCGCTGGAAGCCGCAGCCAAGCCCCAAAAAGCCAAAGTTGATCCTGAAATCAAGGCGCAGGCAGTGTCAGTTGTTCGTGAAGCGCTCTTGAAATTAGAGCAAGAAGTGGCTGAAGGCCACGGCAAGGCGAGTGCCGGTGCCGCCAGCGCCTTGCGCAATGCGCTCAAGGAATTCGGCAAGATGATTGACGACAAGCTGGAAAACCAGGCCCACGCCGCGCTGGCGGCTGCTGGTGAGCTGGAAGGCTGGCAACGCTGGCGTGCCGACCAGCTGCGTGAGGAACTGGTCGCCAAGGCCGAAGGCTTGCTCAAGCGCCCCGAAGGACAGGCGATCGGTGGGCGCAAGATGCAGGAGAGCCTGCGCGCACTGCGTGATCAGTGGAAACAGACCGACCAGGGCGGTGTGCCCAATCACGGTCTGTGGAAGCGTTTTGACGATGCCTGCAACGAGGCCTACAAGGTGGTCGAGGTGTGGCTGGAAAAAGTCAAGGCCGAGTCGGCCGAGCATCGGGCGCAGCGCCTGGCGCTGATTGAAGAAGTCAATGCGTGGGCCGCTGCCAATCCGGTGGCGCTGGACGACGATTGGAAGGGCTTCAACCGCCTGCTGCACCAGTTTGGCGACCGTTGGCGTGACGGCGGCCATGTCGGCGAGAAGATGTTTGCCGAGCTGCAACCGCTCTGGAAAGCGGCCATTGACAAGGCCGCCGCGCCGCTGGAGGCCTTGCAGAAGCAGAGCTTGGCCACGCGCCACGCCCTGATCGACGAAGCCCGCGCGCTCGGTGCCGAGCCGGTGCTGCATATTGATGCGGTCAAGGCCCTGCAGCAACGTTGGCAGGCAGAGACCCATGTGGTGCCGTTGGAGCGACGCCAGGAACAAAAGCTGTGGGACGCCTTTCGCAAGCCGATTGACGAAGCGTTCAACCGCAAGACGGCCGAGCGTGAAAAGGCTGATGCTGCGCTGGGTGAACGCGACCGCACCGTGCTCGATGCTGCCAAGGCGCTGGAAGCTGCCAATGCCGCCGGTGATGCGCAGCTGATTCACAGCGCCATGAGCGCATTGGAGGCCGCGTTGCGCGGTCAGGCCCAGGCCAAAGCGGCGCAAGCGGCGCTGCCAACACCTGGAGAAAATGAGTCAAATATGGCTCTAGCCCCCGTAGATACTGCGCAAGTAGCTATTAATACAGAAGCGGATACCGAGCCGTTGGAGATGCCGTCTAGCCAGGAAGTGCCAGCAGCGACTGAAGCGACTGAAGCGACTGAGCCGGTCGAGGCGGCTGCTGCGCTTGAGTCGGCAGAGCCCGCTGAACCCGTCGCGCCGCCCCCACCGCCAAAAGCCGCGCCGCGTCCCGTGGTGGCGGTGCGCGGAGATGACCGCCCCGGTATGAAGAAGACCGAACCGGCGCCGGTGGGTCGTGGCGGCAAGTTCGGCGAGCGCAAAGAGGGCGCCAGAGACGCCAGCCGTGGCCCGCGTGATGCCAGTTTTGGCGCTCGACCCGATGATCGGGCACCGCGTCGTGATGCCCGTGATGCCCGTGATGCGCGTCCTTTTGCCGCCGGTCCCTGGCAAGAAGCACCCCGTCTGGGAGACACCGCGTTTCGTGCCCAGCGCGATGCGCTGGAACACGCTCAGTTGGCGCTGCGCAAGCTGGCGGCGCAAGCGCACGGCGAAGCCTTGACGCAGCTGCTGGGCGCATGGGAGCGGCGTGATGCCGATCAAATGCCTTCATTGCAGGAATTGGGGAGCCGCGTCACCGCGACCGGCCGTGGCACCTGGGCCAAGATGCTGGCACAGGCGCCAACAGGCGACGCCAGCACCGCTTTGCTGCGCCTGGAGATGGCCGCAGAGTTGCCCACGCCGGCTGAACACCTGAGCCAGCGGCGCCTGCTGCAATTGCAGTTGCTGACCAAACGCAACGATCCAGCACCGGCACAAACCTGGGGCCAGGACACCGCCATGGTGCTGGCCAGTGCTTTTGAAGCTGGTGTGGCGCGGCGACTGCAAAATGTGTTGAAGGTCTTACTCAAGCCCTGATCGCGCAATTGGGGTGAGGTTTGGAAGTTGTCGGCCAAAGCAAGCAAGCGGCGCCCCTGTTTGACCGATAAGGCCAATCCCCGGTAGCTGCGTTAGAGCGCCCGCAGCACGCTCAGCGCAAATGACAGACTGAGCACGCCCAGCACGGTTGACACCGTCACCAGCCCGGCCACGTAGGCGCCGTCATAGCCCATGCGCGCCGCCAGCACGTAGCAGCTCGACGCCGTGGGCAGCGCCGAAAATGCCAGCAAGATGGTGGTCTGAACCGGGTCAAGCCCGAACAGGCGTGCCAGGCCCCAGGCCACCAGCGGCATCAGCAAATGCCGGATCGTCAGCAGCGCCAGTGCCAGGGTTTTGGCCCGGTTGAGGGCACTCAATTGCATCCCTGCACCGGCTGCCATCAAGCCCAGAGCGAGGGACGCCGCCCCGATGCGGCTGACGGTGGGCTCCAGCCAGACCGGCAGCGACAGGCCCAGCAAATTGCCCGCCAGCCCCAACGCTGTGCCGATGATGAGCGGATTGCGCAGCAGTTCGCCCAACAGCCCGCGTTCGGCATGGCGCACCATCGGCCACACTGCGCCCACATTCATCAGCGGCACCGACACGCCAATCAGCAAGGCGATCAGCAGCAAGCCCTGCGCCCCGGCCAGCCGGTCGGCCAATGCCAGGCCAATGAACGAGTTGAAGCGAAACGCGACCTGGGCGCTGGCGGCATGCTGACGCGCCTGGATGTGCCGCCGCAACCCCGGCCAATAGGGCACTGAATAAGCCAGTGCAATACCCGCCAGTCCCAAGGCCCAGCCCGCACCAATGAAGCTCGTTGCGGAACCGATATTGAGCGGGCTCTTGATGATCGAGTGAAACAGCAGCACCGGAAAGAAGAAAAAATAAACCAGCGTTTCAACCTGGGCCCACACGGTGCGGTTGAGCGCGGTGTAGCGGCACACCAGGTAACCGCAAAGAATCAGGGAAAAGTCAGGAAACAGAAGTTGAGCGTAATTCACGGCTTGAGAATAACAGTCAAACGCAGTCGCCCAGTGGCTGGGCCCATGGCGGGATGACCCTGACCCTGGCACTGCCGGCAGTTACCATGCAGCGTGAGACTTCATGCCAACACGTACTTGACGCACCCCACTACCATGCCAGACCAATCCATAGCGCCGCCGGGCGCCGCCGCCATCGACGTCTTCATTGATGCGCTGTGGCTGGAGGAAGGCTTGTCCAGGAACACGCTCGCGGCCTACCGGCGTGATCTGACGCTGTATTGCGCGTGGCTGCAGCCGCGCCACAAGGCCTTGCCCGAGACGCAGGAGCATGACCTGAATGCCTACTTCGCCGCGCAACACAGCGCCACCAAGGCCAGTACTGCCAATCGGCGGCTGACGGTGTTCAAACGCTATTTCCGCTGGGCGCTGCGCGAGCGCCTGATCAGCATGGACCCGACGCTCAAATTGCAGGCCGCCAAGCAAGCGCTGCGCGTGCCCAAGACTTTGAGCGAGTTCCAGGTTGAAGCGTTGCTGGCCGCGCCCGATGAACAGTCGCCGCTGGGCGTGCGCGACCGCACCATGCTGGAGCTGATGTACGCCAGCGGTCTGCGCGTGAGTGAACTGGTCACGCTCAAGGTGTTCAATGTCAGCCTGTCGGACAACGTGTTGCGTGTTTTTGGCAAGGGCAACAAGGAGCGGCTAGTGCCCTTTGGCGAAGTGGCCAGCCTGTGGGTCAAGCGCTATCTGGCGCAGGCGCGAACTGAGTTGCTGGCGGGCAAGCAGACCGAAGACTTGTTTGTGACGCAGCGTGGCGCGACGCCCGGCACCGCCATGAGCCGCGTCATGTTCTGGATGATCGTGAAGAAGCATGCCCTCAGTGCGGGCATCACGGCGCCCCTGTCACCGCACACCCTGCGCCATGCTTTTGCCACGCATTTGCTCAACCACGGGGCCGACCTGCGGGCCGTGCAGATGCTGCTCGGCCATGTGGACATCTCGACCACCACCATTTATACCCATGTGGCGCGCGAACGGCTCAAGGTGCTGCATGCGCAGCACCATCCGCGCGGCTAGCCCACTTAAACGGGCGGCATCCCTACAATGCCCGCTCTATTGAACGACAGGAAGAATGATGGCTATTTATGAACTCGACGGTATAGCGCCCCGCATGGCAGACTCAAGCTGGGTGGCTGACAGTGCGCAGGTCATCGGTGATGTGGATCTGCTGGACGGGGTCAGCGTCTGGTTTGGCGTGGTGATTCGCGGCGACACGGCGCCTATTCGCATTGGCCGGGGCAGCAACATTCAGGATGCGAGCGTGTTGCATGCGGACGTGGGCAAACCCCTGACGGTGGGCGAGGGCGTGACGGTGGGGCATCAGGTCACGCTGCACGGCTGCACCGTGGGCGATGATTCGATGATCGGCATGGGCGCGGTGGTACTCAATGGCGCAAAAATCGGCAAGGGCTGCCTGGTAGGCGCGCGCGCGCTGGTGACCGAAGGCAAGGAGTTTCCCGATGGTTCCATGATTCTGGGCAGCCCGGCCAAGGTCGTGCGTCAGCTCAAGGCCGAGGAGCTGGAAGGTTTGCGCCTGAGCGCGCAGCATTACATGGCCAATGCGCGTCGCTTTCGACTTGGCTTGAAAAAGACGGGTTGAGCACAAGCTAAAGGGCTGTGTGGGCCCTTGTGGGTCCGAAATGACTTGAACTTGATCGAGAAACCTTGCGTGTCTGAAATTCATAAATTTATATTTGAAGGCCTGCCGGTGCGCGGTGTCCTAGTGCGACTGACCGAAGCCTGGATCGAGATCCTGCGGCGCCGCGCCGCCAGCAGCGCAGCGGGCAGTTACCCGCTGCCGGTGCAAAACCTGCTGGGCGAGATGGTGGCAGCGGCCACCCTGATGCAGTCCAACATCAAATTCAATGGCTCGCTGATCTTGCAGGTGCTCGGTGATGGTCCGGTCAAACTGGCGGTGGTCGAGGTGCAGCCTGACTTTGGTTTGCGTGCCACGGCCACGGTGACGGGCGAAGTGGCGCCAGGGGCCAGCCTGAGCCAGATGGTCAACGTTCATAACCACGGCAAATGCGCCATCACGCTCGACCCCCAAACCCGACTCCCCGGTCAGCAACCTTACCAAGGGGTGGTGTCCTTGTTGGGTGACGCGCATGAAAAGCTGGAAAAGTTCAGCGATGTGCTGGCGCATTACATGCTGCAAAGCGAACAGCTGGACACCACGCTGGTGCTGGCTGCTGACGACAAGATGGCCACCGGGCTGCTGATTCAGCGCCTGCCGATGGCCGGCTCTGGCAATCTGGCGGGCAGTCGGTTAAGTCAGGCCAATGAAGACGAGATCGGCAGCAACGAGCACTACAAGCGCATCGCGCTGCTGGCGTCGACGCTCAAGCGCGAAGAACTGCTTAAGCTTGACGCCGAGACGATTTTGCGGCGCCTGTTCTGGGAAGAAAAGCTGTTGCGTTTTGCCCCATTGGCCGAGGATGCCGTGCCGCATTTTTCCTGCACCTGCAGTCGGGAACGCGTCAGCCGCATGATCCTGGGACTCGGTGCCCAGGAGGCGCACAGCATCGTCGACGAACGCGGTGAAATTGAGGTCGGCTGCGAATTTTGTGGCGTGCAATACCGCTTTGACCCGATCGACGTGGATCGCATTTTCAGAATTCCCGGCGATCTTCCCCCTGCCAGCGAGACCGTCCAGTAGCAGGCGACAAGCTTGGGGATCAGCGCGCCTTTGCGGGAGCGGGAGCGCGTGCCATCTGCACGAAGATTTCGTTGGGCTTGACCATGCCGAGCTCCATGCGGGCCTTTTCTTCTACCATTTCCAGGCCTTCCTGCAGGTCCCGCACTTCAGCGGCGAGCCGGTCGTTGGCCAACTGCGCCTGCTGGTTCAATTCTTTTTGTGCATTGAGCTGCTGCGTCAAATGGGCCACGTTGGGCAGGCTGCCGCGACCCCACCACAGCTGCGCGTGAAGAATCACGAGCAGTGTGATCAGGATAGCCGGGACAACGCGCTGGCCCATGAACGCGCTTAGCGCAAGTTATAGAAAGCCGCACGCCCCGGGTAAAACGCGATCTCACCCAGGTCTTCTTCAATGCGCAGCAACTGGTTGTACTTGGCCATGCGGTCAGAGCGGCTCAAGCTGCCGGTCTTGATCTGACCGGCGTTGGTGCCCACAGCAATGTCGGCAATGGTCGAGTCTTCAGTCTCACCCGAGCGATGGCTGATGACGGCGGTGTAACCCGCGCGCTTGGCCATCTCGATGCAGGCAAAGGTCTCGGTCAAGGTGCCGATCTGGTTGATCTTGATCAGGATCGAGTTGGCGATGCCCTTGTCAATGCCTTCCTTGAAGATTTTGGTGTTGGTGACGAACAGGTCGTCACCCACGATCTGCACCTGCTTGCCCAGGCGGTCGGTCAGAATCTTCCAGCCGTCCCAGTCGCCCTCACTCATGCCGTCTTCAATGCTGATGATGGGGTACTTGTCGACCCAGGCCGCCAGCATGTCGGTCCACTCCTGAGCGCTCAGGCTCAGGCCTTCGGCGCCCAGCTGGTATTTGCCGTCTTTGTAGAACTCGCTGGCAGCGCAGTCCAGGCCAATGGCAATCTGCTCACCCGCGGTGTAGCCGGCCGCATCGATCGCCTGCAGAATCAACTGGATCGCCTCTTCGTGGCTCGCCACGCTGGGGGTGAAGCCGCCTTCGTCACCGACAGCGGTGCTCATGCCCTTGTCGTGGATGATTTTCTTGAGGGCATGAAACACCTCGGCGCCGTAACGCAGGGCTTCGCGAAAACTGGGCGCGCCCAGCGGGATGATCATGAACTCCTGGATGTCCAGGCTGTTGTTGGCGTGCGCGCCACCGTTGACCACATTCATCATGGGCACGGGCATCTGCACCGCGTTCATGCCGCCAAAGTAGCGGTACAAAGGCAGTCCGGACTCCTCAGCGGCGGCACGCGCCACCGCCATCGAGACCGCCAGCATCGCGTTGGCACCCAGGCGTGACTTGTTGTCGGTGCCGTCCAGGTCGATCAGGGTCTTGTCCAGAAAGGCTTGCTCCGACGCATCGAGACCGAGCACGGCTTCGGAAATCTCGGTGTTGATGTGTTCCACCGCCTTGAGCACGCCTTTGCCGAGGTAACGGCTTTTGTCACCGTCACGCATCTCAATCGCTTCCCGGCTGCCGGTGGAGGCGCCAGACGGTACGGCGGCGCGGCCCATGGTGCCGGACTCCAGCAGCACATCACATTCCACGGTGGGGTTGCCGCGCGAATCCAGAATTTCGCGTCCAACGATGTCAACAATTGCACTCATTTTTTTCTTTCCTTTTAATTCAGTTCCGTTCGCCCTGCGCTTGTCGAAGGGTTTTGGCGAATCGGATTATCAACAATTGGCTTGGACAAGCTCAGCCCGAACGAATTTGACTCAGAGGCAGACCCATGCTCTTTCGCAAAAGCTCAGGCCTGAAAGTCATTTTCAAGAAAACCATTCATCTTGGTCACTGCATCGAGCGCCACCAAGGTTTCCAGCAGCGCCCGCATGTGTTTGAGTGGCACCGCGTTGGGGCCGTCGCTCATGGCTTTGGACGGGTCGGGATGCGTTTCCATGAAGAGGCCGGCCACACCGACCGCCACCGCCGCGCGGGCCAGCACCGGCACCATTTCGCGCTGGCCGCCGCTGCTGGTGCCCTGACCCCCCGGCAATTGCACCGAGTGCGTGGCATCAAACACCACCGGTGCGCCGGTGTCACGCATGATCGCCAGTGAGCGCATGTCGCTCACCAGGTTGTTGTAGCCAAAGCTGACGCCGCGCTCGCTGGCCATGAAGTTGTCTTCATTCAAGCCTTTTTCACGCGCCGCCGCGCGCGCCTTGTCGATCACGTTCTTCATGTCGCCCGGCGCCAGAAACTGGCCTTTTTTGATGTTGACCGGCAAGCCCGACTGCGCCACGGCGCGAATGAAGTCGGTTTGGCGGCACAAGAAGGCGGGCGTTTGCAGCACGTCCACCACCGAAGCGACCTGGGCGATCTGGTCTTCGGAATGAATGTCGGTCAGGATCGGTACGCCGAGTTCGCGCTTGACCTTGGCCAAAATTTCCAGCCCGCGCTCGATGCCGGGGCCGCGAAAGGTGCTGCCGCTGGAACGGTTGGCTTTGTCAAAACTGCTCTTGAAAATGAAAGGAATGCCCAGAGAAGTGGTGATTTCTTTCAATGTGCCTGCGGTGTCCATCTGCAATTGCTCGGACTCAATGACGCAGGGGCCCGCAATCAGGAACAGGGGCTGGTTCAGGCCCACTTCAAAGCCGCATAACTTCATATCAAGCCACCGCCTTCAAGGCTTTGCCTGCGGCCTGATGGTCCAGTGCCGCCTTGATGAAGGCATTGAACAGTGGATGCCCGGCCCAGGGTGTTGAGTTGAACTCGGGGTGAAACTGCACACCCATGAACCACGGGTGCACGCTCTGGGGTAGTTCCACGATTTCGGTCAAATGCTCGCGCTGGGTGAAGGCGGAAATGACCAGCCCGGCCTGGCGCAACGCATCGAGAAAATTCACATTGGCCTCGTAGCGGTGGCGATGGCGCTCAGTCACCACGTCGCCATAAATCTGGTGCGCCAAAGTGCCTTGGACGACGTCGGAACTTTGCGCCCCCAGCCGCATGGTGCCGCCCAGGTCGGAGTTTTCATTCCGGGTTTTGATGCTACCGTCTTCGTCTTTCCACTCGGTAATCAGGGCGATCACCGGGTTCGGGCAGGTGGGGTCAAATTCGGTGCTGTTGGCATCGTTGAGCCCCGCCACATGGCGGGCGAACTCGATGGTGGCAACCTGCATGCCCAGGCAAATGCCCAGATACGGCACCTTGTTTTCACGCGCAAAACGAGCGGCGCAAATTTTGCCTTCGACGCCGCGGATACCAAAGCCACCCGGCACCAGGATCGCGTCAAACTTGGCCAACTGCGTCACGTTGCCCTGCGTGATGGTTTCCGAGTCGATGTAGTCGATCTTGACGCGCACATGGTTCTTCATGCCAGCGTGGCGAATCGCTTCATTGAGCGACTTGTAGCTGTCACTGAGCTCGACATACTTGCCGACCATGACGATGTTGACATCGCCTTTCGGGTGTGCTGTTTCATACACCAGATCATCCCAGCGCTTCAGGTTGGCCGGTGGCGTGTTCAGGCGCAGTTTGTCGCAGATCAGCCCGTCCAGGCCCTGCTCGTGCAGCATGCGCGGCACTTTGTAGATGGTGTCCACGTCCCACATCGAGATCACGGCCCAGTCCGGCACATTGGTGAATAGCGATATTTTCTCCCGCTCTTCGCTTGGAATGGGGCGGTCGGCACGGCAGATAAGCGCATCGGCCTGGATGCCGATTTCACGCAACTGCTTGGCGGTGTGCTGGGTCGGCTTGGTCTTGAGTTCGCCCGCGGCTGCAATCCAGGGCACGTAGCTCAGGTGCACAAAGGCGCTGTTGTTGGGCCCCATCTTCAGGCTCATCTGGCGCACCGCTTCCAGGAACGGCAGCGACTCGATGTCGCCCACGGTGCCGCCGATTTCGACAATGGCCACATCCACTGCGTCGGGGGTGCCCCAACCGGCGCCGCGTTTCACGAAATCCTGGATTTCATTGGTGACGTGCGGAATGACCTGCACCGTCTTGCCCAGGTAGTCGCCGCGGCGCTCTTTTTCGAGCACGCTCTTGTAGATCTGTCCGGTGGTGAAGTTGTTGGCCTTCTTCATGCGGGTTTCCACAAAGCGCTCGTAGTGGCCCAAATCGAGATCGGTTTCTGCGCCGTCGTTGGTGACGAAAACCTCGCCGTGCTGAAATGGCGACATCGTGCCGGGGTCCACGTTGAGGTAGGGATCGAGCTTGATCAAAGTGACCTTGAGGCCTCGCGACTCCAGGATCGCGGCTAAGGAGGCTGAGGCGATTCCCTTACCCAGGGAAGACACCACACCGCCGGTGACGAAGACAAATTTGGTCATGTCAGAGGGAGCTTGAAAGCTCGGGGAGGTGGGAAAGGAAGATTATAGGTGGCAGCTTGGGGCAGCGCGACCCACTCAAGGGCCAGCGGGGGGCTCTGTTACATTGCGGCGCATGAATGATCTTGCTGGAAAACACTTCGTTTTGGGGCTCACGGGCGGCATTGCCTGCTACAAGGCGGCCGAGCTGTGCCGCGCGCTTGTCAAAGAGGGCGCCACCGTGCAGGTGGTGATGACGGCGGCGGCGCAGCAATTCATCACGCCGGTGACGATGCAGGCGCTCAGTCAGCGCCCGGTCTATGAATCGCAATGGGATGCGCGCGAGCCCAACAACATGGCGCACATCAACCTCAGCCGCGAGGCCGATGCCATCTTGATCGCGCCGTGCAGCGCTGATTTCATGGCCAAACTGTTACATGGTGGGGCGGATGAGCTGCTCAGCCTGATGTGTCTGGCGCGACCGATCGATCAGGTGCCGCTCTTGCTGGCACCGGCCATGAACCGTGAAATGTGGGCCCATCCTGCCACGCAGCGCAATGTGGCGCAGTTGACGGCGGACGGGGCCACGGTGTTTGCTGTGGGCTCTGGTGACCAGGCCTGCGGCGAGACCGGCGACGGCCGCATGCTGGAAGCGCAGGAGCTGCTGGACGAGGTCGTGAGCTTTTTCCAGCCCAAGCTGCTGCGGGGGCAACACGTGCTGGTGACTGCCGGGCCGACCTACGAGGCGATTGATCCGGTACGCGGCATCACCAATTTATCCAGCGGGAAAATGGGTTTTGCCATCGCCCGTGCCGCCCATGAAGCCGGGGCCCAGGTCACGCTGATCGCCGGGCCGGTGCAGCTGCCGACGCCGCGCGGGGTTCAGCGCATCAACGTGACTTCCGCACAGGATATGCTGCTAGCGGCTGTGGAGCATGTGCAAGCAGCTACTATTTTTGTGGCCACAGCGGCAGTCGCAGACTGGCGACCGGCTAATGCTGCCGAGCAAAAGATCAAAAAAGATGGGTCAGGCGTGGTGCCAACCCTGAGCTTTGTGGAAAACCCGGACATTCTGGCCACGCTGGCGCAGTCGCCCCGGGCGCAATCGGGTCAGTTGTTCTGTGTCGGCTTTGCGGCCGAGAGCCAGGACTTGCTGGCCAACGCGCAGGCCAAGCTGGTGCGCAAAGGTGTACCGCTATTGGTGGGCAACATCGGCCCGGCGACCTTTGGCCAGGATGACAACGCCTTGCTTCTGGTGGAAGCATCGGGCGTGCAAGAACTGGTGCGTGATTCAAAGATCAATCTTGCTCGTAAATTAATAGCACACATATCAACAAAGACGAGGGCTAGAGGCCAGAATGATTAAAATTGACGTCAAAATCATCGACCCGCGCATGGCGGAGCAGTTGCCGGCCTACGCGACGCCGGGCAGCGCTGGGCTGGACCTGCGCGCCTGCCTGGACGCGCCACTCACACTGCTGCCCAACGCCTGGCAATTGGTGCCGACCGGTATCGCCATTTACCTGAAAGACCCGAAGTTTGCCGCCATGATCCTGCCGCGTTCGGGCCTGGGCCACAAGCACGGCATCGTGCTGGGCAATCTGGTCGGCCTGATCGACAGCGACTACCAGGGGCAACTGATGGTGAGCGCCTGGAACCGCAGCGATGTGGCGTTCACGATCGAGCCGATGGAGCGCATCGCCCAACTGGTGATCGTGCCCGTGCTGCAGGCGCAGTTCAATGTGGTGAGCGAGTTCCCGGCCAGCGAGCGCGGGGAGGGCGGTTACGGTTCGACGGGCAAGGGCTGAGCCCGGATGCTGGCGCGGCCAGCGCTGCACGACCAGCCCACTTCAAGGATGATTTTCGGCCCTAGCCCTTGTTATCGCTGCAAAGTAAGCTATCGAATTTAAAGCAAGCCTCAATGCAGCGTGTCATTGCCCAAGACGTTGGCATGCATGGCCTGAACCCTGAAAAAACCGGTGCCGGCGGAGCCGCGGCCAATTTCTTCTTCCGTCGCCTCCCGCACGCCTTCGACCTTCAGGCTCAGGCGCAGGGCGATGCCGGCCAAGGGGTGGTTGCCGTCCAGCACCACATGCTCGGGGTAGAGCTCGGTCACGGTGTACCAGGCGTCTTTGGGCGCGTCCGGGTTGCAGCCAGCGGGCAGTGACGCGCCCTCGAATGTCATGCCTTCCTCAATTTCCGACGGGAAAAGTTCGCGTGATTCCAGAAACACCAGTTGGTCGTTGAAGTCGCCAAAGCCCTGCTCGGGCTCGATTTGCAACTCCAGCTTGGCGCCGGCTTTGTAACCTTGCAAGGCGTCTTCGACGGTTTGAAACAGATCTTCGCCCCCGACCAAAAACTCGACCGGCTCGGTCAGCACGTCCAGCACTTCACCCAAGGTGTCTTTTAAGGTCCAGGTCAGCGCGACCACGCATTGTTGATTGATTTCCATAGGAGAATTGTCGCAGTTTGAAATGTGTCAGTGGTTAAACCGAGATTGTCCATGAGGGTTTGAGATGATGGCGAGTGGATTTGCGAGGCAGTTTGTGTGGCTGGGAGGCGTTCATAGCACCGCTATGGACACCGAGCAGACGCGCAAAATGCCCGCAAAGCCGCCGCCAGCGCTCAAACAGGTGCGAAGCACCGCCTCATGGACAATCTCGGTTCAACCCAGAAGTGACCGGAGAAACGAATGGATATCTCGAAGCCCTTGCCCTTGTTGGGCGGATTAAGCCCGCAATTGTTCATGAAAAAGCATTGGCAAAAAAAGCCTTTGCTGATCCGCCAGGCGATTCCCGACTTCAAGCCCTTGCTGGACCGGGCGGCACTGTTTGATCTGTCCGGGCACGAGGACTCTCAAGCCCGTCTGGTGGTGCAGCAGCCCGGCCAGACGCCCGGCTGGCAACTCAAGCCCGGGCCTTTGGCGCGCCGAGCCTTGCCAGCTTTGAGCCGCCCGGGTTGGACGGTGCTGGTGCAGGGGGTCGATTTGCAGCATGACGCCGTGCATGCGCTGATGAACCAATTTCGCTTTGTGCCGGACGCCCGGCTCGATGACTTGATGATCAGCTACGCCACCGATGGCGGCGGTGTGGGACCGCACTTCGACAGCTACGACGTGTTCCTGTTGCAGGCACAGGGGCGCCGGCGCTGGCGCATCGGGCGCCAAAAGGATCGCAGCCTGCAACCCGACATGCCCCTGAAGATTCTGGCCCACTTTGAGCCGGAAGAAGAGTTTGTGTTGGAACCCGGTGACATGCTGTACCTGCCGCTGTTGTACGCGCATGACGGTGTTGCCGTGGGTGAATGCATGACCTATTCGATTGGTTTCAGGTCACCGAGCCGGGCTGAACTGGCGCGCGAGCTGTTGCAGCGTCTGGCAGAAGATGCACAAGACGCGGTCGGTGTGTCGGTGTACCGAGACCCCAAGCAGACGGCGGTGACGCAACCGGGAGAAATCCCGGCGCAATTGGTCGAATTTGCGCGTGACGCCTTGCAGGATGCACTCAAAGACCCGGCCGCCTTGGGGCGCGCCCTGGGGGAATATATGACCGAGCCCAAGGCCAATGTGTGGTTCGATGCCGCCGCGCCGATCACGGCTCAGGCGCTGGCCGGGCAGGGCGGGCCCATTCAACTGGATCGGCGCACCAAGATGATGTTTGATTCCAAACACATTTTCATCAACGGCGAGAGTTTCCGTGCCGGCGGGCGCGATGCGACCCTGATGCGGCGCCTGGCCGACCAGCGCTATCTCAGTGGGCAGGACTTGCGTCGCGTCAGTCTTGAGGCCCGTTGTTTGCTGCAAGATTGGCAGGAAGCGGGGTGGTTGCATGAACGCTGAGACGCCTGAAGCTTTGCCCGCCGGTCGATTTTCCGGCCCGACTGACTTCGCGCTAGGCGTGCGCGACGCGCTGGCCTGTGCCGCTCGCGAGGGCTGGCCCGAGCTGATCTTGAGCGATGCCACCTTTGAAGACTGGCCCTTGCGCGAGCGCGCGGTGGTCGATTCCCTGCACGCCTGGTCCAAGGCCGGGCGCCGCATGACGCTGCTGGCGACGCGTTTTGATGAGGTGGTGCGTCAGCAGCCGCGTTTCGTGGCGTGGCGCCAGACCTGGGGCCATCTCATCGATTGCCGCGTCTGCCGGGATGCTGCGCCCGGCGATTGCCCGAGCGCGCTCTGGAGCCGTGCGTGGTGCATGCAGCGGTTTGACTCGCAGCGCAGTGTCGGCATCTGGGGCCACAACCCCGAGCGCAGCGTGCTGCTGCGCCAGTTGCTGGATGAAAAAGTGCGCTACAGCACGCCGGGATTTCCGGCGACGACTTTGGGTTTGTAGCGGCGTCTACCTTTTGATTCTGTTGCGCACGCCGCAAAAGCTGTAGTTCCATACAGCAGCTTACAATCCGGCCCCTATGGCACTCAAACCCACCAACGAATACTCTGAAGCCTCGATCCGTGTCCTGAAGGGCCTGGAGCCCGTCAAGCAGCGACCGGGCATGTACACCACCACTGACACGCCGCTGCACGTGATCCAGGAAGCGCTCGACAACGCGGCGGACGAGTCGCTGGCTGGGCATGGCAAGAAGATCCGGGTGGTACTGCACCTTGACGGATCGGTCAGCATTGAGGACGACGGCCGCGGCATCCCCTTTGGCTTGCACCCGACGGAAAACGCCCCGGTGATCGAACTGGTGTTCACACAACTGCACGCGGGTGGTAAGTTTGACAAGGGCAAGGGCGGTGCCTACAGCTTCTCGGGCGGCCTGCATGGCGTGGGCGTCAGCGTGACCAACGCCTTGTCCACGCGGCTGGAGGCCACGACCTACCGCGAAGGCAAGGTCGCCAGCCTCGTGTTTGCAGGTGGCGACGTGATGGAGCCTTTGCGAGTGCGCGACCAGGCCCCCGGCGAGCGCAAGTCCGGCACCACGGTGCGCGTCTGGCCGGACGCCAAATACTTTGAAACACTGACGCTGCCGCTGGCGCAACTGGTGCACCTGCTGCGCAGCAAGGCGGTGCTGATGCCCGGCGTCACCGTGACGCTGGTCAACGAGAAGACCAAAGAGACACAAAACTGGTTGTTCAAGGGCGGTCTGCTGGACTACCTGATGCAGACCCTGGCGGGCGAGTTGGTGATTCCGGTGTTCGAGGGCGATGGTTTTGCCGACGCCCAGCATGACAATTTTGCCGAAGGCGAGGGCGCCTCCTGGTGCGTCGCCTTCACCGAAGACGGCCCTTTGGTGCGCGAAAGCTACGTCAACCTGATCCCCACCACGGCTGGTGGCACGCACGAGTCAGGCTTGCGCGACGGCCTGTTCACGGCGGTCAAGAGCTTTATCGAGCTGCATTCGCTCTTGCCCAAAGGCGTGAAGCTGATGCCCGAAGACGTGTTTGCCCGCGCCAGCTACGTGCTGTCGGCCAAGGTGCTGGACCCGCAGTTTCAGGGCCAGATCAAGGAGCGGCTGAACTCGCGCGATGCGCTCAAACTGGTGTCAAGTTTTGTGCGCCCGGCGCTGGAGCTGTGGCTGAACCAGCATGTGGCGTACGGCAAAAAGCTGGCGGAGCTGGCGATCAAGGCGGCGCAGTTCCGGCAGAAAGCCGGTCAGAAGGTCGAAAAGCGCAAGGGCTCGGGCGTGGCCGTATTGCCGGGCAAGCTGACCGATTGCGAAAGCCGCGACCTGGCTTACAACGAGGTTTTTCTGGTCGAGGGCGACTCCGCCGGTGGCAGCGCCAAGATGGGGCGCGACAAGGAGACTCAGGCGGTTTTGCCGTTGCGCGGCAAGGTGCTCAACACCTGGGAAGTCGAGCGTGACCGCCTGTTTGCCAACAATGAAATCCACGATATTTCGGTGGCGATCGGCGTTGATCCACACGGCCCCAACGATTCGCCCGACCTGAGCGGGCTGCGCTACGGCAAGGTCTGCATTTTGTCGGACGCCGATGTGGACGGCTCGCACATCCAGGTGCTGCTGCTGACGCTGTTTTTCAAGCATTTCCCCAAGCTGATCGAGACCGGCCATATTTTTGTGGCGCGCCCGCCTTTGTTTCGCGTTGATGCGCCCGCGCGCGGCAAGAAGCCAGCCTCCAAGGCCTACGCGCTCGACGAGGGCGAGCTGACAGCCATTCTGGACAAGCTGCGCAAGGAAGGCGTGCGCGAAGGCGCCTGGAGCATCAGCCGCTTCAAAGGCCTGGGCGAGATGAATGCCGAGCAGCTGTGGGACACCACCCTGAACCCCGACACCCGGCGCCTGCTGCCGGTGCAGCTGGGCAGTATCGACTTGGCGCAAACGCAAAATTTGTTCACCCAACTGATGGGCAAGGGCGAGGCGGCGGCCCGGCGCGAGTTGATGGAATTGCATGGCGATACGGTGGAGATCGATATTTAGATTTCTTTAAGCTTTTTTGGCCTCTGGCCCGCGTTTAATATGCGTGAGTAGCTACTATTTTTATAGCATTGTCTGAAGGTGTAGCTCGACATGAATTGGTGAGTAAACAACCCAGCTCGCGGTCTTCATGGTGTTCGCTGCGCAGCAGCCGGGCTGGGCTGCCTTCTCATGCTGGCGTACCAGAAATCGTCGGCCGCCCAACCCGGCCACTGCGCGGGTTTGTCTGATATTGATGTCTTGATGTTTTTGAATGCCTGAAACCGGGTTTTGTTTTTTTATGACTGATCAACTTATTTTTGATGCCGTGACGCCGGCTGAGCCTGAGGGTGACGATGCGCTGAATCTGGCGACCTACGCGCAGCGTGCTTACCTGGAGTACGCCTTGAGCGTGGTCAAGGGTCGCGCTTTGCCCGATGTCTGCGACGGCCAGAAGCCGGTGCAGCGGCGCATTTTGTACGCCATGAGTCGCATGGGCTTGGGATTTGGCGGGCCCAACGGCAATACGGGAGCCAAGCCGGTCAAATCGGCTCGCATAGTCGGTGACGTGCTGGGACGCTTTCACCCGCATGGAGACTCATCGGTGTATGACGCTGCGGTGCGCATGGCGCAGGACTTTTCACAGCGCTACCCTTTGATTGACGGGCACGGCAACTTTGGCTCGCGCGACGGCGACGGCGCTGCGGCCATGCGGTATACCGAGGCTCGGCTGGCGAAAATCACCAGCCTGCTGCTCGATGAAATCGACGAAGGCACGGTCGATTTCGTTCCCAACTACGACGGTTCGACGCAGGAGCCGAGCCAGCTGCCGGCGCGCTTGCCCTTCAACCTGCTCAATGGCGCCAGCGGTATTGCGGTTGGGCTGGCCACTGAGATCCCGAGTCACAACTTGCGCGAGGTCGCCGATGCCTGCATCGCGCTGATCAAATCGCCCCAGCTCAGCGAGGCGGAGTTGTTCGCGCTGATTCCTGGCCCGGACTACCCCGGTGGCGGCCAGATCATCAGCAGCGCGGACGATATTGCCGACGCTTACCGCAGCGGGCGCGGCTCGCTCAAATGCCGCGCGCGCTGGAAGATTGAAGACCTGGCGCGCGGCCAGTGGCGCCTGGTGCTGACCGAACTGCCGCCGGGGGTCAGCACGCAGCGCGTGCTCGAAGAGATCGAAGAACTGAGCAACCCGAAGATCAAGGCCGGCAAAAAAGCCTTGTCGTTGGAGCAAAACCAGCTCAAGGCGACGCTCTTGTCGGTGCTGGACGGCGTGCGCGATGAATCGAGCAAAGACGCCGCCGTGCGCCTGGTGTGCGAGCCCAAGACCAGCAAGATCAGCCAGCAGGAGCTGATCACCACGCTGCTGGCGCACACCAGTCTGGAGAGCTCCAGCCCGATCAATCTGACCATGATCGGGCTCGATGGGCGGCCGACGCAAAAATCCTTGCGCCAGATGCTGACCGAGTGGATCGCGTTTCGCCAGCGAACCATCGAGCGGCGCTCGCAACACCGCCTGGACAAGGTGCTGGAGCGCATCCACATCCTGGAAGGGCGCGCGCTGGTGCTGCTCAACATCGACGAAGTGATCGCCATCATTCGCCAGGCCGACGAGCCCAAGGCGGCCTTGATGGAACGCTTCAAGCTGTCCGAGCGGCAGGCCGAAGATATTCTTGAGATCCGGCTGCGCCAGTTGGCCCGGCTGGAGGCGATCAGGATTGAGCAGGAACTGGCCGCTTTGCGCGACGAGCAGAAGAAGCTGGAAGACATTCTGGGCAACCCGGCCACGCTGCGCCGGCTGATGATCAGGGAAATTGAGACCGACGCCAAGACCTTTGCCGACCCGCGCCGCACCCTGATTCAGGCCGACACGAAGGCGGCGCTGGAAGTCAGGGTGGTGGACGAGCCGGTGACGGTGGTGGTCAGTCAAAAAGGCTGGGTCCGCGCGCAAAAAGGCTGGGCCAGCGAGCGCAGCGCGGCGGCACCCAGCAGCCCGCCCGAGTACAACTTCAAGGCCGGTGATGGTCTGTACGACACCTTTGAGTGCCGCACGGTCGACACGCTGCTGGTGTTTGGCAGCAAGGGGCGGGTTTATTCCGTGCCGGTGGCGCTGTTGCCCGGCGCCCGCGGTGACGGCCAGCCCATTACCAGCTTGCTGGAACTGGAGGCGGGCACCCAGTTGTTGTATTACTTTGCCGGCCCGGCCAGCGCATCGCTGTTGCTCAGCAGTTCCGGTGGTTACGGCTTTATTGCCAGTGTGGAGAACATGACGTCGCGCCTGAAGGCGGGCAAAGCGTTCGTGACCTGCAACGAGGGCGAAACGCTGTGCCGACCTTCGCTGGTGGCCAGCAGCGCCGGTGCCGTACCCTTGCCACCCGCCACGCATGTGGCCTGTGCCTCGACCGGCGGGCGCATTCTGACCTTCATGCTCAGTGAGCTCAAAGCCATGAGTCATGGTGGCCGCGGCTTGATGCTGATTGACCTGGAAGACAAGGACGCACTGGCGGGCGCGGCCGCCTACACCCGCAGCGTCAAGATCGAAGGCCTTGGCCGGGGCGGCAAAGCACGTGAAGAAACACTGGAGATTCGCAGTCTCAACAATGCCCGCACGGTGCGCGCGCGCAAAGGCAAGCTGGCCGATTTGGGCTTCAAGCCGAGCTCGGTGGCACGGGTCGAGTAGGGGCGTTCAGTGTGACTTCACTGGTTGGATTATTGCTACAAAAATAATAGCTGCTTAGGCAAGCGTGACGCCGGCTAGAGCCATATTTAACATATACAACCAGCGGGTCAGGCGCTTTCGACGCGCCCGGCTGGGGTCGCTGGCGCCTGCATCAGGTGTCGATGGCGGCGCTCCAACGGTCGTCCCAGTCGCGCACCTGCTCGGTTTGCCGGCGGTCGCGCTTGGTCGGTCGGCCTTGCGTCAGGCTCAGGGCCGGCTCGGGCGCCAGGCGGCGCTGCTCGGCGAGCGCTGCACGCTGCGCGATCGATTGCGTGGTTTCTTCAAACAGCAGCGCCGCCACCGGCGCGCCGCCCCGTTTGTCGCTCACCGCCTGCACCACCACGGTGCGGCTGATCACGCCCAGGCGCAGTTGCACCGTGTCGCCAGCCTTGATTTCGCGCGCGGGTTTGACGGCCACGCCGTTGACCTGCACCCGACCCTTGTCAATTTCCTCGCAGGCCAGGCTGCGCGTCTTGTAGAAGCGCGCAGCCCACAGCCATTTGTCGATCCTGAGTTTTTCCATGAGCCTGTGCGGTTCGTCCGGGTGCGGATCTGGCGGGCCGGTTACCGCGTCAAGTGTGCTGCGCCTGGTGCAGTGTGATCAGGTGCATCAGGGCCTCGACCACTTCTTGCTTGAAGCCCACGCGTGCGCGGCCAACACCGTCGCCGCCGCTGAGGATCAATTGCTGCAGGTATTCCACGCAGTCCTTGTGGCCCCAAAACATCTCGATGGCGCTGGCGATGCGGGGGTGGTGCGTGCGAATGATTTCCATGTTGTGGTCGATCTGCACTTGCTGCGGCTGCTCACCCAACGGGATGGGACGCGTTGACACCTCCTCATTGTTGTAGATGAGTTCCGGAAAGCCACTGTTCTTTTTACTGGTCATACCCTGTCATCGTCATGGAATGCTGGCGCAGCATGATTTATGTGCACACTCAAGCGGATACTTCAATGCTGCAAGCCTGTCGCCAGTGCCAAGACCTGCTCTTTCCATTATAGATTCACGAAGTATTCGGAAATTTCTCGACCTGCCTTGACACCGGAGCGTGCGCGCAATGCTATCCGACCGATGCCAGCCGCCAGAGCGAAGTCACTTCGCGCGACCGCGCATCCGCCAGTGGGTCAGTGGCGTCAGACGCTTTCGGATGCTGTGGCTTGGCATCGATGCGGCTCACCACCCGCAAGCCGTTGCGCTCGAACGCCTCCAGCAGTTCGGCGCGTGTACGCAAACCCAAGTGCTCGGCCAGATTCGACAGGATCAGCCAACCCTCGCCTTTGGGTGCCAGGTGGGCGCTCAAGCCC
>JBBQQX010000030.1:0-34389 GCA_038215405.1 Burkholderiales bacterium | reverse complement strand
GTGACGTCACCACTTTGTCGCCCGACGAACAGGCGCGCGTTCGCAGCGAGCGCATTGGCTTTGTATTCCAGAGCTTTCATCTGGTGCCACGGCTGAGCGCCCTGGAGAACATCGCGCTGCCCATGGTGCTGGCCGGTCTGGCCCCGGCGCAACGCGTTGCCCGGGTCAAGCAGGCGCTCAAAGACTACGGCCTGGACGACCGTGCCAAGCACCGGCCCGACGAACTCTCGGGCGGACAGCGTCAGCGCGTCGCCATTGCCCGCGCGACCATCATGCGACCGGCTGTGATTCTGGCCGACGAGCCCACCGGCAACCTGGACCGTGCCACCGGCGAGGAAGTCATTCGCCTGCTCGAAATACTCAACGCAGAGGGCGTCACGCTGATCATGGTGACCCATGACGCCAAGCTGGGCGCGCGGGCGCGGCGCCAGTTGCTGATGGAAGACGGTGCCGTGAAACATGACACCCAACTCCAACCATGCGTAGCCCCGACCTGATCCGCTTTGCGCGCGACGCGGCCACCGGCAACCCGCTGCGCGCGTCGCTGCTGGTGCTGGCCATGGCGATTGGCGTGGCTGCCGTCGTGGTGCTCACGGCACTGGGCGACGGTGCCCGGCGCTTCGTGATGAGCGAGTTTTCTTCGCTCGGCAGCAACCTGGTGATCGTGTTGCCCGGACGCTCGCAGACCGGCGGTTTCAACCCGGGCAACGCCATCACCAACACGCCGCGGGACCTGACCATTGACGATGCGCAAGCTTTGCAGCGCGCCAGCGCGGTCAGCCGCGTGGCACCGCTGGCGGTGGGCACCTCCGAGATCAGCGCGGCGGGCAAGCTGCGCGAGGTGATGGTCGCGGGCACCAGCTCGCAATACCTGGAACTGCGCCACATGGCGCTGGCGCAGGGGCGCTTTCTGGCCCCAGGGGACTGGCGCCGGGGTGCGAGCGAAGCCGTGATTGGCGCCAAGGTGCGCGACGAGCTGTTTGGCAGCGCGCCGTCGCTGGGCCAACTGGTGCGCATTGGCGACCGGCGCGTGCGCATCGTCGGCGTGCTGGCTGCCAGCGGCCAGGGGCTGGCCATGAACACGGACGAACTGGTGTTTGTGCCAGTGTCGCTGGCGCAGGCCATGTTCAACAGCAACACCCTGTTTCGCATCTTGATCGAAGCCCATGGGCGCGATTCCATCGAATTGGCCAAGACCCAGGTTGCCGACATCATCAAGTTGCGCCACGAGGGCGAACTGGACGTCACCGTGATCACGCAGGACGCGGTGCTGGCCACCTTTGACCGCCTGCTGGGCGCCTTGACGCTGGGCGTGGCCGGCATTGCAGCGATCAGCCTGGCGGTTGCCGGGATTCTGGTGATGAACGTGATGCTGGTGTCTGTGACCCAACGCACCGCCGAGATCGGACTGCTCAAGGCGCTCGGTGCCACCAGCGGCGCCATCCGCCAGGTGTTTTTGACCGAGGCGACCATGCTGTCCCTGACCGGTGCGCTGGTGGGCTACGCGCTGGGCCAGATTGGCGCGGCCGTGATTCGCCAGCTCTACCCTGCATTTCCGGCCTATCCCCCGGATTGGGCGGTACTGGCCGGACTGGGCACCGCGCTGGTCACCGGCATTTTGTTTGGCGTGCTGCCCGCACGCCGCGCGGCCCGGATGGATCCGGTCCAGGCGCTGTCCAAGCGCTAAGCGGTCAAGGCCCATGCTGTTGCCCGACGCCGTTCGCCTCGCCCTGGGTGCCGTGACGGCTCAACGCCTACGCAGTTTTCTGACGCTGCTGGGCATCGCTGTTGGCATTGCGTCGGTGATCTTGCTGACCTCGATCGGGGAAGGCATCCACCGCTTCGTGCTGGCGGAGTTCACCCAGTTTGGCACCAACATCGCCAGCGTCTCGCCCGGCAAAGTCAAAACCTCGGGCCCAGCTCCCACCGGCATCCCGACCTCGGTGCGCCCACTCACGCTGGACGATGCCCGCGCCCTGGCGCAACTGCCCCATGTCACGGGCATGACGGCCATGGTCTGGGGCAATAGCGAGGTCAGCGGCAACGGGCGCCTGCGTCGCACCACTGTCAATGGCGTGGGTGCTGACATGCTCAAGGTCTATAGCATCAAGGTGCGCACCGGTCAGTTTCTGCCGGATGAAGCGTTGGAAAATGCCCGCGCTTTTGTGGTGCTGGGCGCCAAACTCAAGTCCGAACTGTTTGGCAGCACCAACCCACTGGGCGCCCGGGTGCGCGTGGGCAACCTCCAGTTTCGCGTCATTGGCGTGCTGGAGGCCAAAGGCCAGTTTCTGGGTGTCGATCTGGACGATGCCGCTTACATCCCGACCGCTCGCGCGCTGGAACTCTACAACCGCGACGGACTGATGAAGATCGACCTGGCCTATGAAGAAGGTATCCCGGCGGCGCGCATCATCAAAGCCGTCAAAAGCACGATCACAGCCCGTCATGGACGCGAGGACTTCACCATCACCACGCAAGAGGACATGCTGCGCACACTGTCCAATATTCTTGACATTCTGACCATGGCTGTGGGCGCGCTGGGCGGCATTTCACTGCTGGTGGGCGGTGTCGGCATCGTCACGATCATGACCATTGCGGTGAGTGAGCGCACCGGCGAGATCGGCCTGCTGGTGGCATTGGGAGCACCGCGGCGCACGATTCTGGGGCTGTTCCTGGGCGAAGCGGTGACCTTGTCGGCGCTGGGCGGCGTGATCGGCCTGGTTCTGGGCATCGGTCTGGCGCAGTTGATTCACCTCGCGGCGCCCGGTTTGCCGGTGCACACGCCACTGAGCTTTGTGCTGCTGGCCGAAGGCGTCGCCATCGCCATCGGCCTGCTCGCGGGCGTGTTGCCGGCACGCAGCGCAGCGCGCCTGGACCCGGTCGAGGCACTGCGCTCGGAGTGAGCGCCTGGCTTGATGCAAAGCACCACATCGCGCTGGATAAGCGGCTTCGTCTGCCGCTTCCCCGGCCATGCCGTGCGGGTTTGGGCTGGCCTTCTACAATCGAAGCTATGACACAACCCTTTGATATTTGCATTCGCGGCGACGGCATTGTGGGTCGCACATTGGCACTGTTGCTGGCGCGCGAACGGTTGCACGTGGGTCTGGTGTCACAGCCCCCACCGGCGAACCCCGGCATTGCGAGCGCTGCCCCGGACGTGCGCGCCTACGCTTTGAACGCCAAATCCCGGGCACTGCTGGAATCGCTGCGCTGCTGGCCGGACGCCCAGCACGCGACCGAAGTGCTGGCCATGCGGGTCCTGGGCGATGACGGCGGCGAAGTCAATTTTTCGGCGCAGGAACTCAAGGTGCCGGGTCTGACCTGGATTGTGGATGTGCCCGTGCTGGAGGCGCAGTTGGCGGCGGCAGTGCGGTTTCAGCCGCAGATCGAGTTACTGCAGGCGCCCCAACCGGCCAGCCTGACGGTGATCTGTGAAGGCAAGGCCAGCCGAACGCGCGCCGAGTTCGGCATCGAATTTGAGGTCGTACGCTACCCGCAGACCGCGATTGCCGCGCGCCTGACTTGCGAATTGCCGCACGCTCAAGCAGCACGCCAGTGGTTTTCAAAAGGGGAAATTCTGGCCTTTTTGCCGCTGGACGGTCCGCAGGGGAACTCTGTGGCCATCGTCTGGTCTGTCCTTGACGGCCGGGTTGAGTCATTGTTGGCGGCCAGCCCGTTTGATTTTTGTCAGCAACTGCAGGTCGCCAGTCAAGGCTGCCTGGGGCAACTGGCGCTGAGCAGTGAGCGCTGCGCCTGGCCGCTGCAGTCGGCGCGCGCCGAGCGCTGGGTCGGCAGCCACGAGGGTAGAGCGTGGGCGCTGGCCGGCGACGCCGCCCACAATGTCCATCCATTGGCCGGGCAAGGGCTGAATCTGGGCTTGTCCGACGTGGCCGCCCTGACGAAGACGCTGCATGAACGCGAATACTGGCGCAGCGTGGGCGACGAAAAACTGCTACGCCGCTACGAGCGCGCGCGCAAGGCTGAGGTGCTGGCCATGGGTGCCACCATGGACGGTCTGCAACAGCTGTTTTCCCAGAGCAACGCGGCCTGGCAGGCGGCGCGCAACTGGGGCATGAATGGCTTTGAGCGCAGCGGCCTGGTCAAGCAATGGGTAGCGCGTCAGGCCATGGGGTTTTGATGTATGAATGAACGTATGAATGGACAACTCAAGATGAAATTAGCTCGATCCGCACTGCTCTGTGCGACGCTGTTGCTGGCTGTGGGCGTTAACGCGCAAGAGGCCACCATTCGCAAAAACCTGGGTGAGCGGATTCCTCAATTGGCGAAGATTGATGAAGTCAGCAAGAGCCCGATCACGGGCCTGTATGAAATCCGAGTCAATGGCACGGAGATCTATTACACCGATGCCGACGCCAACTATTTGGTCCAGGGCAATCTGATCGATACCAAGCAGCGCCGCAATCTGACCGAAGAACGCGTTGACAAGCTAAACGCCATCAGTTTTAACGCGCTGCCGTTCAAGGACGCCTTTACCGTCGTGCGTGGCAACGGGAAGCGCAAATTGGCGGTGTTTGAAGACCCGAACTGTGGCTACTGCAAACGTTTCGAGCGCGACCTGCAGAGTGTGGACAATGTAACGATTCACATGTTCTTGTACCCCATTCTCAGCCCCGACTCGACTGAAAAGTCCAAGGCCATCTGGTGTGCCAAAGACAAGGTCAAAGCCTGGCAAGATTGGATGGTGCGCGACCAGGCGCCCAAAGCGGCCAGTTGTGACAGCGGCGCCATTGAGCGCAACGTCGAGCTCGGACGCAAGCACAAAATCACCGGCACGCCGACCCTGATCTTTGCCGATGGCTCGCGCGTGCCCGGCGCTATCAGTGCGGCGGACGTTGAGAAGCATCTGGCGATGGCCAAAAACTGAAGTCAGGCATCGGGACGCTTCGCCGGTTCGACAAATCGTTTCAAGCACCGTCTGGCATATGCCGCAAGCTACTTCTTAATTTATAGCTGCTTGCGCTTGTCTGATAAGGGCTAGCGGCTCATTTAATCAAAATATTCCCATGACCCGCCGAGCCGCCAATGCCACTGCCGCAGTGCACTACCGAGTCGACCTGCAAAGTCTGAACTCCCATCTGTTTGCCGTCACGCTGACCATTGCGCACCCAAGCGCCGCGCAAAGCGTGAGCCTGCCGGCGTGGATTCCGGGCAGCTATCTGGTGCGCGAATTTGCCAAGAATTTGCAGAACCTGCAGGCGCATCAAGGCGGCCAGGCCGTGGCGTTGACTCAACTGGACAAATGCAGCTGGCGGGCTCAATGCCTCACGACGCAACCGCTGGTATTGCAGTATCAGATTTACGCGCTGGACAACTCGGTGCGCACCGCCTGGCTGGACGGTGCTCGTGGGTTCTTCAACGGCACCAGCCTGTTTCTTAGGGTCCAGGGTCAAGAGACCTTGCCGCACGAGCTGACGCTCTTGGCGCACCCGGACCGGCCCGACTGGCAATTGGCCACCGGCCTGAGCCCCGGTAAAACCACACGCCATGGTTTTGGCACTTACATTGCCAGCGGTTACGACGAACTGGTGGACTGTCCGGTCGAGATGGGCTCGTTCTGGCATGGCGCGTTCGTCGCCGGCGGCGTACCGCACCAGTTTGTCGTGGCAGGCGCACCCCCCGGTTTTGATGGTGAGCGGCTGCTGGCCGACACGCAACGCATTTGCGAAGCAGAAATCGAGTTCTGGCATGGCGCCCGATCCAGCAAGCGTGCGCCGGCCAAGCCGCCGCAACAGACCTATTGTTTCATGCTCAACGCCGTGGATGATGGTTACGGCGGGCTGGAGCACCGCAATTCAACCGCACTGATCTGCAAACGCCAGGACTTGCCACGCATGGGCAACGCGACGCGCGGACCCGGCGCCAACGCAATGCCCGAGCAACCGTCTGAAGGCTACCGCACGCTCTTAGGCCTGATCAGCCACGAGTACTTCCACACCTGGAACGTCAAGCGCTTGCGCCCGGCCGAGTTCACCCAATACGACTATGACCGCGAAAACTACACGCATTTGCTTTGGTTTTTCGAAGGTTTCACCAGTTACTACGATGATCTGTTGCTGCGCCGCGCCAATCTGATTGACGATACCGCCTACCTGAAACTGCTCACCAAAACCGTCAACCAGGTGTTGCAAACGCCTGGGCGCGGCGTGCAGAGCGTGGCACAAGCCAGCATGGATGCTTGGGTCAAGTACTACCGGCAGGACGAAAACACCCCCAACGCCACAGTCAGCTACTACACCAAGGGCTCGCTGGTGGCCCTGTGTCTGGACCTGACCTTGCGCCAGGAAGGCAAGACCTCATTGGATGCGGTGATGCGCGCGCTATGGCTGCGCTGCCAGGGTGGTCCGATGACCGAGGCGGATCTGCTGGCGGTGCTGGAAGCCTTGGGCGGGCGCTCGTTTGCCCTTGAGATCGCCCAGTGGGTGCATGGCACCGCAGATCTGCCGCTACGGCCCCTGCTCGTAGCGCAAGGTGTCAAGGTGCTGGAAGAGCCAGCCCAGCTCGCGCAGCGCTTGGGTTTGCGCGTGACCGAGACGGCGGGCGTGCAGATCAAGACCGTGCTGCGCGGCGGCGCGGCCGAACAGGCAGGCATGGCGGCTGGGGATGAATGGCTGGGACTTGAAGTCGGTCCGGTCAAGTCAACTACAGCCTGGCGCATCAACAAGCTCGATGATCTGTTGCTCTACACCGCCAACGTCAACAAAATTTGCGCACTTGTCGCGCGTGACAAGCGCTTGCTGAAACTACCCCTGACGCTGCCCAAATCGATCACCACCTGGCGCCTGGCAGCACGCGACAATCAACTGATCGGTCAATGGCTCAATGGGTCTTAAGACCTTTAACGACTCACCTCATTTTTAACCCTCATCCGAAAGAGCACCATGAACTACGAGTTGATCACCGTTCGCACCGAGGCCGACAAGATTGGCATCCTGACCCTGAATCGCCCGAAACAACTCAATGCGCTGAACGACCAGTTGATGACCGAACTGGGCGCGGCGCTCAAAGCCTTTGACAGCGACCCCGCGATCGCCTGCATGATCATCACCGGCAGCGAAAAAGCCTTCGCCGCCGGCGCCGACATTGGCGCCATGGCGCAACTGAGCTTTGCCGAAGCGTACAAGGGCGACTTCATCACGCGCAACTGGGAGCAGATTCGCAGTGTGCGCAAGCCGGTCATTGCGGCCGTCAGCGGTTTTGCATTGGGCGGCGGTTGCGAGTTGGCCATGATGTGCGACTTCATCATCGCTGCCGACAATGCGCGATTCGGTCAGCCCGAGATCAAGCTTGGCATCATTCCCGGCGCCGGCGGCACGCAGCGGCTGCCGCGCGCGCTCGGCAAGGCCAAGGCGATGGACCTGGTGCTGACCGGCCGCATGATGGACGCCAATGAGGCCGAGCGCGCCGGCCTAGTCAGCCGCGTGGTCCCACTGGACAAATTGATGGAAGAGGCATTGGGTGCGGCTCTGATGATTTCCGAGTACTCGCAAATTGCCACCATGGCCGCCAAGGAGTCGGTCAACCGTGCGTTTGAAGGCACGCTGAGCGACGGCATCATTTTTGAGCGCCGCCTGTTCCACGCGCTGTTTGCCACCGCCGACCAGAAAGAGGGCATGGACGCATTTGTGAACAAGCGCAAGGCGAATTTCTCGCACGAATAAGTACCCAAGGCGGGCCTTGGGGTCGCGCTTCTGGCTATAATGCAGGGCTTCGGCGCTTTAGCTCAGTCGGTTAGAGCGATGGAATCATAATCCACAGGTCCGCGGTTCGAATCCGTGAAGCGCCACCAGTCAGAGCCCTTATGGGGTAAGAGAAGCCTGCTACTTAATTGTTAGCAGGCTTTTTTGTTGACGTGCGGGATGCAAGAGCCAATGTAAGCCAATTTTGTGACTGGCCGTGCGATCTGCTGCACCAAACCAGGTTCGACAGAACATCCAGAATGGTTGGACCAACCTGGATGGTTCCAGAATTCGCGCCTCAATGCATTCATGGTGTCGGCCAACACGCCGAACGATCTCTCAGAATATCGCCCTGAGTGCGTAATAACACCGCCCCAACAGTTCTCGCACGGCAATGTCCGTGCTCAAAAGTGCGCGCGCGTCAGGAAGGTAGTCCATGGGTGTAGTTCCGCGCACCTCCACACGGAAGTCCACCGGATAGGGCGTCACGACAAAGCCCACCTGCTCGAACAAACTCTTTGCGCGTGACATGTGAAAAGCCGAAGTGACCAGCACGATGTGCTGCACAGCGGGTTCCAGCAACCGCCTCACGGCGGCCGATTCCTGCTCTGTGTTCTGTGCCGGGCCACTTACCACGATGGCGTCGGCCGGCACGCCCAAGCGCAAAGCCATGCGCCGCAGAACTTGGCCCTCAGGCTCTTGATCACCCTGCCAAGGTAATAGCCCCCCGGTGAACACCAGTCGGGGCGCCTTGCCCGCAACGTACAGGTCTACCCCGGCAAAAAAACGGTCTACCGCCTCCCCCCATTCGGGAACGACCGCTTGCTTACCAGGAATGTTGAGCATCATGCCGCTCAACACCACCACGGCCTGAGCCGGCGCCACGGCTTCAGGCATTGATCGCACTTGCTGTTGCTCCACGAACCGGAACAAGGGATCTGACAGCACCGGCACGCTGGCTGCAAAAAGTAGCACGATGGCCAGCAGAGCTGCAATGCGCGAACGCTTGTATGCAGCCCACGCCATCAGCAGAAGAATTAGCACAATGGGCGACAGGGCCAGTGGTAGCAGTCTATGCAGGTAAATCATCAGGAAAGTATGGTGGTAGTTTTGTCAAAAGCTGCGGCCGAAGCTGTAAATTCGCATATCAGAAACTCCGGCAATTTCAAGTATTGCGTTTCGCCAGCGCTGTCGAACAGCACCCGACCCGCTCGAACATCCGCGTTTCACGGTCAATGCGCAGCAGGCCCCCTTGCAGAGCGGCATGAGAACAGGCAAGTTGGTCCCCAAGTCGGCGCCAAAAAAAACCCCGCTATTGCGGGGTTCTTTGGCCATCAGCCCGAAGGCTGATGGTGGGTTCAAGTTCTGCTTACTTGCGGGTACCGACCACTTCGATTTCAACGCGACGGTTCTTGGCGCGACCTTCTTTGGTCTTGTTGTCAGCAACGGGTTGCAACTCGCCCTTGCCTTCTGTGTAAACACGGTTCTGTTCGATGCCCTTGGACACCAAATAAGCCTTCACAGCCTCAGAGCGACGAACTGACAACTTCTGGTTGTAAGCATCGGTGCCGATGGAGTCGGTGTGACCCACAGCAATGATGACTTCCAGGTTGATGTCTTTGACTTTACCAACCAAATCGTCCAACTTGGCTTTGCCTTCAGGCTTCAGGACCGACTTGTCGAAGTCAAAGAAGGCGTCAGCGGCGTAGGTCACTTTAGTGGCTGCAACTGGCTGAGGTGCTGGTGCGGGCGCTGGTGCGACCACTGCAGGGGCAGGCGCAGCGACCGGTGCGGGCGCTGGTGCAGCCTGGGCCACAATGGCACCATCGCAGCCAACGGCTGCGGTTGCAGGGGTCCAGAAATTGTCGCGCCAGCACAACTCGTTAGTGCCATTCTTCCACGTAATGCCATTTGGGTTGACCCAATTGTCAACGGTTTGGGCGCCAGCGACAGTTGCAAACGCTGCGGCAGCAACCAACATTGCCACTTTATTCAATTTCTTCATGTGTTCTCCTTCTGGGGAAAAAAGCCGCAGCAGCGCTGCGAAAATTTAAAGACGCTCCAGATGCCAATCACCTGAAACGTTAAATGTATTGTGCCACAGCGAGTTTTGGGCTAGAAGGCCAAATGAGCCTTCGGCATGGCATCCTACAAGAAGAGCACATAAATGCATGTCGTTGTTGCCACGAAGCCACAGGCAGAGCCCGTCAGACGCCCATTAGAATGGCAGACTGCCCTTGATTCTGCCCTAGCCATGAGCGCCCCATGACCCAATTCGCCAAAGAAACCCTGCCCGTCAGCCTTGAAGAGGAAATGCGGCGCAGTTACCTAGATTACGCCATGAGCGTGATTGTGGGCCGCGCCCTGCCCGATGCGCGGGACGGCTTGAAGCCTGTGCATCGGCGCGTTCTGTTTGCCATGCATGAGCTGAACAACGACTGGAACAAGCCGTATAAGAAATCAGCTCGTATCGTAGGCGACGTCATCGGCAAGTATCACCCGCACGGCGACAGCGCGGTCTATGAGACCATTGTGCGTATGGCGCAGGACTTTTCTCTGCGTCATATGTTAGTGGACGGCCAGGGCAATTTCGGTTCGGTCGACGGTGACAACGCGGCCGCCATGCGTTACACCGAAATCCGCATGTCAAAGATCGCGCATGAGTTGCTCGCTGACCTGGACAAGGAGACCGTGGATTTCGGCCCTAACTACGATGGCAGCGAACACGAGCCTCTGGTCATGCCCGCCCGCTTCCCCAATTTGCTGGTGAATGGTTCGTCCGGCATTGCCGTGGGCATGGCCACCAACATTCCGCCACACAACCTCAACGAAGTGGTCGATGCCTGCCTGCACCTGCTGCGCAACCCGGAGGCCTCGATTGACGAACTGATGGAAATCGTGCCCGCCCCCGATTTCCCCACTGCCGGCATCATTTACGGTATCAACGGTGTCAAAGACGGCTACCGCACCGGCCGTGGTCGGGTGGTGATGCGGGCCAAGGTGCACTTCGAAGACATCGACAAAGGCCAGCGCCAGTCGATCATCGTCGATGAACTACCCTACCAGGTCAACAAGAAAACGCTGCAGGAGCGCATGGCCGAACTGGTGCACGAGAAGAAGATCGAAGGCATCAGCCACATCCAGGACGAGTCGGACAAGTCCGGCATGCGGCTGGTGATTGAACTCAAGCGCGGCGAAGTGCCCGAGGTAGTGCTCAACAACCTGTACAAGCAAACGCAGCTACAAGACACCTTTGGCATGAACATGGTGGCGCTGATCGACGGCCAGCCCAAGTTGTGCAACCTCAAAGACCTGATTTCGGTGTTCTTGCAGCACCGCCGCGAGGTCGTCACCCGGCGCACGGTGTTCAATCTGCGCAAGGCGCGCGAGCGCGGCCATGTGCTCGAAGGCCTGGCCGTTGCCCTGGCCAATATCGACGAATTTATTGCCATCATCCGCAACGCCCCCACGCCCCCGGTGGCCAAGGTCGAACTGATGTCCAAGCCCTGGGACAGCAAACTGGTGCGTGAAATGCTCACCCGCACCCGCGCTGATGGCGGCACCATCAACGCTGACGACTACCGGCCCGACGGCCTGGAGAAGATGTTCGGCATGGGCAGCGACGGCCTGTACCGCCTGTCAGAAGTCCAGGCGCAGGAAATCCTGCAAATGCGGCTGCAACGCCTGACCGGGCTGGAACAGGACAAAATCGTCGCCGAATACAAAGAGGTCATGGGCGAAATCGAGGACTTGCTCGACATCCTGGCCAAGCCTGAGCGCGTGACAGTGATCATCTCTGAAGAACTCACCGCCATCAAGACCGAGTTCGGCCAAACCAAGGTTGGCGCGCGGCGCAGCCTGGTGGAATACAGCTCCTTTGACCTGAGCACCGAAGACCTGATCACGCCCACCGACATGGTGGTGACGCTGTCCCACAGCGGCTACATCAAGAGCCAGCCGCTGAGTGAATACCGGGCACAAAAACGCGGCGGGCGCGGCAAGCAGGCCACCGCCACCAAAGAGGACGACTGGGTCGACCAGCTCTTCATTGCCAACACGCACGATTACATCCTGTGTTTCAGCAACCGGGGCCGACTCTACTGGCTCAAGGTGTGGGAAGTGCCGCAGGGTTCACGCGGTTCACGCGGGCGCCCCATCGTCAACATGTTCCCGCTGCAAGAGGGCGAGAAAATCAGCGTGGTGTTGCCTCTGACCGGCGACAAGCGCAGCTTTCCGGCCGACCATTTTGTCTTCATGGCAACGTCGATGGGCACGGTCAAAAAGACCCCGCTGGACGATTTTTCAAACCCGCGCAAAGTCGGCATCATTGCGATCAACCTGGACGAAGGCGATTACCTGATCGGCGCCGCCGTCACCGATGGTCAGCACGACGTGATGTTGTTCAGCGATGGTGGCAAGGCCGTCCGGTTCAACGAAGACGAAGTGACCGCCCATGGACGTCAATCGCGCGGCGTCAAGGGCATGAATCTCGAAGACGGCCAGAGCGTGATTGCCATGCTGGTGGCTGAAGACGAGCTGCAAAGTGTGCTGACTGCAACCCAGAACGGCTACGGCAAGCGCACCAGCATCACCGAGTACACCCGCCACGGCCGCGGGACCAAGGGCATGATTGCCATCACCCAGTCCGAGCGCAACGGCAAAGTGGTGGCCGCCACGCTGGTGCATGCCGACGACGAAATCATGCTGATCACCGACAAGGGCGTGCTGGTACGCACCCGCGTCAGCGAGATTCGTGAGCTCGGCCGCGCCACGCAGGGCGTGACGCTGATCGGTCTCGACGAAGGCTCCAAATTGAGCGGGCTGCAGCGGATTGTCGAAAACGACGCTATTCCCTTGGCCGATGAGGCTGCAGGCGACGAGCCCAGCGACACCGGTAGCACCGACGAATAAATATTAATTCGATAGCTTTATATGCTTATTGGACGCGGGCTAGCGCCCGATTTACCTTAAATTATTGATGATCCGACCCTATAACTTTTCCGCCGGACCCGCGGCCATGCCGCAGGAAGTTCTGACCGAGGCCGCGGCTGAAATGCTCGACTGGCACGGCAGCGGCATGAGCGTGATGGAAATGAGCCATCGCGGCAAGGAGTTCATTTCCATTTACGAGCAGGCACATCTGGATCTGCGCGAACTGCTCGCGGTGCCAGACAACTTCAAGATCCTGTTCATGCAGGGCGGCGGCCTGGCCGAAAACGCGATTGTTCCGCTCAATCTGTCGGCCCGCGGGTCGCCTGCCGGCGCCGGCGCCAGCGCCGACTTTGTGGTCACCGGCAGTTGGAGCCAGAAGTCGCAGCAGGAGGCGCGCAAGTACTGCAGCGTCAACATTGCGGCCAGCAACGCCGCAGACGGCCACACCTCGCTGCCGGATCCTGCCAGCTGGCAACTCAACCGTAGCGCCAGTTACGTGCACATCTGCAGCAACGAGACCATTGACGGGGTCGAATACCAGACCTTGCCCGACCTGCGGGCGCTGGGCAGCCAGGCCGCGCTGGTAGTCGACTGTTCCTCCCATGTCGCCTCACGCACGATCGACTGGTCGCGCGTTGGCCTGGCCTTTGCGGGTGCACAAAAGAACCTCGGGCCCGCCGGTCTGACGCTGGTGGTGGTACGCGAAGACCTGCTCGGTCAAGCGCTGGCGGTATGCCCCAGCGCCTTCAACTACAAGACCGTGGCGGACAACCAGTCGATGTTCAATACCCCGCCCACCTACGCCATTTACATCGCTGGCCTGGTGTTTCAGTGGCTCAAGCGCCAGGGCGGTATCGCCGCCATGGAGGCGCGTAACCAGGCCAAGGCGGCGCTCTTGTACGACGCAATTGACAACTCACAGCTCTACTTCAACAAGGTGGCGCCCAACTGCCGCTCGCGCATGAATGTGCCTTTCTTCTTGCACGACGAAAGCCTCAATGACGCTTTTTTGACCGGCGCACGCGAACATGGCCTGTTGCAGCTCAAGGGTCACAAGTCGGTCGGCGGCATGCGCGCCAGCATTTACAACGCGATGCCGATTGACGGCGTGCAGGCGCTGGTGAATTATCTGCACGAATTTGAAAAGCGCCGCAGCTGAAAAACTGGCTGTTCCGAACCACGTCTGCAAAATTCAAGTCTTAGCAATGGCGAAAACTCTCCCTGAACTGCGCACCCAGATCGACGCGCTTGATCTGGAACTGCTGGCGCTGCTGAACCAGCGTGCATCGCTGGCCCACGAAGTGGGAGAAATCAAGCGCATGGATGGCTCAGCCGTGTTTCGCCCCGAACGCGAGACCCAGGTCATCAGCAGCCTGCAGGCGGCCAACCCCGGCCCGCTCAAGAACACCAGCCTGGCCGTCATCTGGCGTGAAATCATGTCGGCTTGCCGTGCACTAGAGGCGGCGCAGCGGGTCGCGTATCTGGGCCCGGCCGGCACCTTCAGCGAACAGGCCGCGCTGCAGTTCTTCGGCGCCAGCATCGAGCGCGTGCTGTGCGCCAGCATCGATGAAGTGTTCCGCGCCACGGCGGCGGGCAGCGCGGAGTTTGGTGTGGTGCCGATCGAGAACTCGTCTGAGGGCGTGATCTCGCGCTCGCTCGATTTGCTGTTGAACTCGCCGCTGCACATCATCGGTGAGACCAGTTTTCTGGTACGCCACAACCTACTTCGGCTCAAGCCCACGCTCGCCGACATTGAAGTGGTCTATGCGCATCCGCAAGCCCTGGCCCAATGCCAGGACTGGCTCAGCACGCATTTGCCCCATGCCGAACGCCGCGCTGCCGCCAGCAATGCCGAGGGCGCCCGGCTCGCGGCGACCAACCCCGCCTGGGCCGCGATTGCAAGTGAGCGCGCGGGCAGTGAATTTGGTCTGCACGTGGCCTCGCGCGCTATCCAGGACGACGCTTTCAATCGCACCCGCTTTGCGGTGGTCTGCCTGCCGCAGACGCTGGCAGCGCCACTGGCCACCGGCAATGACTGCGTCAGCCTGATCGTGTCGGTGCCGAACAAACCCGGCGCCGTGCACGACCTGCTGGTGCCGCTCAAGAAGCATGGCGTCTCCATGACGCGCTTTGAGTCGCGCCCGGCGCGCTCCGGGCAGTGGGAATACTATTTTTACATCGACCTGCAGGGCCACCCTTCGCAGCCGCATGTAGCCGCGGCGCTTGAAGAGTTGCAGAGCCTTTGTGCCTTTTGCAAAGTGCTGGGCACATACCCTGTAGGTGAATGAATGTTTGAACAACTAGGCCTGATTGGCTGCGGTTTGATGGGTGGGTCCTTTGCGCTGGCGCTCAAACGGGCCGGACTGGTCAAGCGGGTGGTGGGCTACAGCAAGTCACCCTCCACCACGGAACTGGCCTGCAAGATGGGCGTGATCGATGTCGAGGCGCCGTCGGCTTTGCTGGCGGTGTCGGGTGCCGACATCGTCCTGATCGCAGTGCCAGTGGCAGCCAGCGAGGCCACCTTCAAATCGATCAAGCACCTGGTCACGCCGCAGATGCTGATCATGGACGTGGGGTCGACCAAGCGCGACGTGGTTGATGCCGGCAGGCGCGCCCTGCGCGAACAAATCGGCTCTTTCGTACCGGCCCACCCGATTGCCGGCAAAGAGGTCTCGGGTGTGGAGCACGCCGATGCGGATCTGTACAGCGGTCGCCAGGTGATCCTCACCCCCATTGAGCGCACCCTGACCGTCCAGCTGCAAAAAGCGGTTGACGTCTGGTCGGCGTTGGGTTGCCGCGTGGTCCAGATGTCGCCTGAGTCGCATGATGCCGCCTTTGCCGCCGTCAGCCATTTGCCACACCTGATTTCATTTGCCCTGATGAACGCCATCTCGGGCCAGCCGCAAGGCAAGGACTACCTGTCACTGGCCGGGCCCGGCTTTCGCGACTTCACGCGCATCGCCGCGAGTGACGCCAAGGTGTGGCGCGACATCATGATCTCCAACCGGGAAGAACTACTCGCGCAAACCAAAATCTTCCAGCGCAACCTGCAAGCGCTTGAACTCATGATCTCCAGCGGCAATGGCGACGCGCTGGAAGGCCTGATTGAACAAGCCAGCCTCACCCGCGCCCATTGGCGCATGTCGCACCAGCAAAAATAATGTTTGCCACCGCCTTTCTGGATATTCCGCCGCTCACCGGAGTGAGCGGCACGGTTGTATTACCCGGCTCCAAGAGCATCTCCAACCGCGTGCTGCTGCTGTCGGCCCTGAGCGCGGGCACCACGACGCTGCACGATCTGCTCGACTCCGATGACACCCGCGTCATGTTTGAGGCCTTGCGCGCGCTGGGCTGTGGCGTTCGGTCATCGGGCAGCACCATCGAAATTGACGGTCTGGGCGGCCAGCTCAGGCAAAAAGAAGCCAAGTTGTTCATGGGCAACGCCGGCACGGCGATTCGTCCGCTCACCGCCGCGCTCGCCGTCATGGGCGGCGACTTTGAACTGCGCGGCGTGCCACGAATGCACGAGCGCCCGATTGGCGACCTGGTCGATGCCTTGCGCCAGATCGGCTGTCACATCGATTACCTGGGCAATGAGGGCTTTCCGCCGCTGCACATGGGTCAACCGAGCTTGACACTGGACGCACCGATACGTGTGCGCGGCGATGTATCAAGCCAGTTTCTCACTGCCTTGCTGATGGCTCTGCCTTTGGTGGCCGCGAACCGCGACATCGTCATTGAGGTGGTGGGCGAGCTGATTTCGCGCCCTTACATTGAAATCACGCTCAACTTGCTGGCGCGATTTGGCGTGCGGGTCGTGCGGCCTGAAGGTGACGATCGCTGGCAGCGCTTCACGATTCCCGCGGGCAGCCAGTTCCAGTCGCCTGGCACTTTGCACGTGGAGGCCGACGCCTCATCAGCTAGCTATTTTATAGCTGCTGGTGCAATAGCGACGGGGGCTAGAGGGCAAAAAGGCTTGAGAATTGAAGGGGTCGGCGCGGACTCGATCCAGGGTGACATCCGTTTCATTGACGCCGCACGGCTGATGGGCGCGCAAGTGCACAGCGGCCCCAACTGGCTGGAAGTGTCACGCGGCAGCTGGCCGCTCAAAGCCATCGACCTGGACTGCAACCACATCCCGGACGCCGCCATGACGCTTGGCCTGATGGCGTTGTACGCCCAAGGCACGACCACGCTGCGTAACATTGCCAGCTGGCGCGTCAAGGAAACTGACCGCATTGCGGCCATGGGGTGTGAGTTGCGCAAGCTCGGCGCCAGCGTCGAAGAAGGCGCAGACTTCATTCGCGTGACGCCACCGGCCACGACCGCCGACTGGCGCGCCGCCAGCATCCACACCTATGACGACCACCGCATGGCGATGTGTTTTTCACTCGCCGCGTTCAATCCGGCCGGTCTGCCGGTGCGCATTGTTGACCCCAAATGCGTCGCCAAGACTTTTCCTGATTTTTTTGAAGCGTTGCTTGCACTCGCGCAGGCCGCGCCCAACGCCATTCCCGTGATTTGTGTCGATGGCCCGACCGCGTCCGGCAAAGGCACCCTGGCGGGCGCCGTGGCCAAGGCGCTGGGCTACCATTTGCTCGATTCGGGTTCGCTCTACCGGATCACGGCTCTGGCCGCACTGCAAGCCGGCCTGGCGCTGGAGCCCGCCAATGAAACAGCCATCGCAGACCTGATTCCAGGGCTGGCCATCCGGTTCTGCCAGGACCAGGTGTTTTTGAACGGTCTTGAGGTCAGCGAGGCCATTCGCACCGAAGAGGCTGGCATGAATGCCTCCAAAGTGTCCGTCCTGCCCCAGGTACGCCAGGCCTTGATCGAGCTGCAACACAGCTTTCGCCAACTTCCAGGCCTGGTCGCCGACGGGCGCGACATGGGCACGGTCATCTTCCCGGGCGCCACGCTCAAGGTGTTTTTGACCGCCAGCGCCGATAAAAGAGCACAGAGGCGCTATAAACAATTGATTTCAAAGGGTATTTCGGCTACACTCTTGGCTCTTCGCGCGGACCTGGAAGCGCGCGATGCACGGGACACCTCCCGCAGCGTCGCACCCCTCAGGCCGGCACAAGATGCCCAGCTGCTTGATAACTCGGATTTAACGGTTGAAGAATCGGTCAATCTGGTGTTGGACTGGTGGCAAAGCAAACAGCTTTTCAGAGCAATCTGAGAGGCAAATGAGCAAAATCTACTGGATTTTGCGTGGCCCCCATCCGCCTTCTCGCGCTGCTCAAGCGCACTGCTGGTGGGGTTCAACAAACTAACCCGCGGATAAAACCGCAAATTAACCTGCGGTCAACGCCGCATCAAACCATGTCCGAATCTTTTGCCGCCCTATTTGAAGAGTCCTTGACACGCACCGAAATGCGTCCAGGCGAAGTGATCACTGCTGAAGTGGTTCGTATCGAGCACAGCTTTGTGGTCGTCAACGCTGGCCTCAAGTCTGAAGCCTATGTGCCGCTCGAAGAATTCAAGAATGACAAGGGCGAAATCGAAGTCCAGGTTGGCGACTTCGTGTCGGTGGCCATTGGCTCCATTGAAAACGGTTACGGCGACACCATTTTGTCGCGCGACACCGCCAAGCGCCTGGCTTCCTGGATGAGCCTGGAAAAAGCCCTGGAAACCGGCGAATTCGTCACCGGCACCACCAGCGGCAAGGTCAAGGGCGGCTTGACGGTGCTGGTCAACGGCATTCGCGCCTTCCTGCCGGGCTCACTGGTTGACACCCGTCCGACCAAAGACCTGTCTCCGTACGAGAACAAGACCCTGGAATTCAAGGTCATCAAACTCGATCGCAAGCGCAACAACGTGGTGCTGTCACGCCGTGCCGTGGTTGAAGCCAGCATGGGCGAAGAACGCGCCAAGCTGATGAATACGCTCAAGGAAGGCGCCATTGTTCAAGGCGTGGTCAAGAACATCACCGAATACGGTGCGTTTGTGGATCTGGGCGGCATCGACGGCCTGCTCCACATCACCGACATGGCTTGGCGCCGTGTCCGTCACCCGAGCGAAGTGGTGACGGCCGGTCAGGAAATCACCGCCAAGATTCTCAAGTTCGACACCGAGAAAAATCGCGTGTCCCTGGGTCTCAAGCAGTTGGGCGACGACCCGTGGATGGGCGTGAACCGCCGCTACCCGCAAGGCACCCGCATGTTTGGCAAGATCACCAACATCGCCGACTACGGCGCGTTTGTGGAACTCGAACCCGGCATCGAAGGCCTGGTCCACGTGTCCGAGATGGATTGGACCAACAAGAACATTGCACCTTCGAAAATCGTTGCCCTGGGTGACGAAGTCGAAGTCATGGTGCTCGAGATCGACGAAGACAAGCGCCGCATCTCTCTGGGCATGAAGCAGTGCAAGGCGAACCCGTGGCAAGAGTTTGCGCAAAACACCAAGCGCGGCGATCGCGTCAAGGGCCCGATCAAATCGATCACCGACTTCGGCGTGTTTGTCGGCCTGGCCGCTGGCATCGACGGTCTGGTGCATCTGTCTGACCTGTCCTGGAATGAAACCGGCGAAGCCGCTGTGCGCGAATACAAAAAGGGCCAGGAAGTCGAAGCCCTGGTGCTGGCTGTGGACGTGGACCGCGAGCGCATCTCGCTGGGTATCAAGCAATTGGACTCTGACCCGTTCACCACCTTTGCGACCATCAACGACAAGGGTCAAGTGGTCACCGGCAAGGTCAAGACCGTGGATGCCAAGGGCGCTGAGATCGATCTCGGCGACGACATCATCGGCTACCTGCGCGCCAGCGAAATCTCCCGCGACCGCGTGGAAGATGCGCGCAACGTGCTCAAGGAAGGCGACGAAGTCACGGCTGTGGTGGTCAATGTGGATCGCAAGACCCGCAACATCCAGCTGTCGATCAAGGCCAAGGATGCCGCTGATCAGAACGAAGCCATGGCCACTTTGAGCCAGTCCTCTGCCCGCGAAAACGCTGGCACGACCAGCTTGGGCGCTTTGCTGCGCGCCAAGTTGGACAACAACAACTAAAAGCCAGCAGAAAGAACTGCCGCACCGAAACTGCTCCGACGGCCTCGCGGCTGCCGGAGCAGTTTCGTGCTGGCAACTTCTAGGGATGAGAACTTCTAATAATGACTCGCTCTGACCTGATTGAAGAACTGGCTTCCCGCTTTGTTCAACTGACCCGCCGCGATGCCGAATTTGCCGTCAAAGCCATTCTTGACGCCATGAATGAAGCACTGGTGCGCGGGCACCGCATCGAGATCCGGGGTTTTGGCAGCTTTGCCATCAACCACCGGCCACCGCGTATTGGACGCAACCCCCGCAACGGCGACAGCGTCGCCATTCCGGAAAAACGCGTGCTCCACTTCAAACCGGGTAAAGCCTTGCGCGAGTCGGTAGATCAACGCACGGCGCAGACGGCGGCCCAGCCCAAGGCCTGATTTAGAATCAACCCGTCACTCGGGAGACAAGATGAAACAACTCCTGTGGTTGCTTAAGTGGATACTTAAAGCAGCCATTTTTTTTACGCTGTTTGCCTTCGCGCTGAACAACCAGCAAGACACGACTGTGCATTTCTTCTTTGGCACCCAATGGCGCGCGCCACAAGTGTTGGTGGTGTTGACGACATTTGCAGCTGGCGTCGTTGTGGGTGTGCTGGGCATGGTGCCGCGTTGGTGGCAACATCGTCGCGTCGCCGGCCAGCCGCAGCCAGCGGGCCTGTCCACGGCGGTGGCCGATCAGTCGCCCGGCACGCCACTGGCCATCCCGCATGGACTTTGACCTGAGCTGGATACTGCTGGGTCTGCCGCTGGCCTTTGTGCTGGGTTGGGTCGCCTCGCGCCTGGACCTGCGCCAGCTGCGCATCGAGAACCGTCAGGCGCCCAAGGCTTACTTCAAGGGCTTGAATTTTTTACTCAATGAGCAACAGGACCAGGCGATTGATGCTTTTATTGAGGCGGTCCAAAACGATCCTGACACCTCGGAACTGCACTTCGCTCTGGGCAACCTGTTTCGACGCCGTGGCGAATATGAACGCGCAGTGCGGGTGCATGAGCACCTGTTGTCAAGAGGCGATCTGACCGTGCTTGATCGCCAGCGCGCCCAGCACGCACTCGCGCTGGACTACCTGAAAGCGGGCCTGCTCGACCGCTCTGAAGAAGCTTTGCTCAAACTCGAAGGCACTCCTTTTGAGGCGCAGGCGCGCCTGGCGCTGCTGGCCAACTACGAACGCAGCCGCGACTGGCTGAACGCAGCCCAGATCGCGCAGAAGTTGGAGCACGCCAACCAGGGCAGCTTCCAGGGCCGTCTGGCGCATTACCTGTGCGAACAGGCAGTCGATTCCATCACCGCCAAGGAGACCGAACAAGCGCAGTCCTTGTTGCAACGGGCGCTGAAGACTGCGCCAGAGGCAGCACGACCGCGTCTTGATCTGGCGCATTTGTTGGCGCGCCAGGGCCACCCCGAAGACGCCTATTTGTTGCTGCAAAAATCGTTGCAGTGTTCGCCAGCGGCTATTCCCCTGATGGCCGCGCCACTGAGCGCCTACGCCATCGCCTGCGCGCGCGCGCCTGAAGCGCTGGCCTTGCTCAAAAGCCAGTACGCCGATTCGCCGTCGCTGGATGTGCTCGATGCCATCGTCGCGCTGGAGGCAGACCACAGCGGACCCACACCGACCGCACGAGACTGGTACGTGCAGCATCTGCAGCGTGAGCCTTCGCTGGTTGCCGCGACCAAGTGGCTCGCTGGCGAAAAGCTGGAACACGAACAGTTTCATCCCCTGGTCCAGCGCGCGCTGGAACAGGCCATCAAGCCATTGGTTCGCTACCGCTGTGCCGCTTGCGGCTTTGAAGCCACGCAACACTTCTGGCAATGTCCCGGCTGCCAGGCGTGGGACAGTTATCCGGCCCGCCGGGTCGAAGAGCTATGAGCGAACCATTGAACCCGATGAAAATATCTCGCGAAAAGCTGGCAAGGACGAGCGTACTGGTCGTCGGTGACGTGATGCTGGATCGTTACTGGTACGGCGCAGTCGATCGTATCTCTCCCGAGGCGCCCGTGCCGGTGGTGCGCGTCACGCGCGAAGAAGAGCGCAATGGCGGCGCCGCCAACGTGGCCTACAACGTGGTCACGCTCGGTGCCCAAGCCTCACTGCTCACCGTGGTGGGAGAGGACGAGGCGAGCCACAAGCTCGAAGCGCTGGTTGCCGATACCGGCATTCGCACCTACTTTGGCCGCGACCCCCACCTTAAGACCACCGTCAAGCTGCGGGTCATTGGTCGCCAGCAACAACTGCTGCGCCTGGATTTTGAAAACACGCCCAAGACGGAAGTGCTGGCCTCGCAGACATTCACCTTTGCCCGGCTACTGCCCGAACATGATGCGGTGCTGTTTTCAGACTACGGCAAGGGCGGCCTGGCCCATGTCAGCGACATGATCGCGCGCGCGCAAGCGGCGGGCAAGCCCATCCTGATCGACCCCAAGGGCGTCGACTATTCACGCTACAAGAACGCCAGCCTCATCACGCCCAACCGGACCGAACTGCAACAGGTGATTGGCCCCTGGCGCGACGAGCCGGAGCTGCAAACCAAGGTGCAGAACCTGCGCCGGCAGCTCGGGCTGCAGGCGGTGCTGCTGACCCGCAGTGAAGAAGGGATGACCTTGTTTGACGAGCAGGGGCAACTGAGCGTGACGGCGCAGGCGCGTGAAGTATTTGACGTCACCGGTGCCGGCGACACCGTGATTGCTACCATGGCCACGCTGCTGGCGGCCGGCATGAGCCTGCGCGACGCGCTGCCGCTGGCCAATCGAGCTGGCGGTCTGGTGGTTGGTAAATTTGGCACCGCCACAGTTTCTTATGAGGAGTTGTTTGCATGACCCGAATCGTCGTCACCGGTGCTGCCGGGTTTATTGGCAGCAACATCATTGCGGGCCTCAACGCCCGCGGGCTTGACGACATCATTGCCGTCGACGACCTGACGCAAGGCGACAAGTTTCGCAACCTGGCCCACCTCAGGATTTCTGACTACGTGGATGCGAGTGCGTTCTACGAGCTGTTCGCCAACGGTGCCTATGGCCAGATCGAAGCCGTTTTTCATGAGGGCGCCTGCAGCGACACCATGGAGAACAATGGCAAGTACATGATGGACAACAACTACACGACCTCGCTCGACCTGTTCCACGCCTGCCAGAAGCGCGGGGCGCGCCTACTGTATGCCTCCAGCGCCGCTACCTACGGCGGCTCGGACACCTTCCGCGAAGACCCTGCCTTTGAGCGTCCGCTCAATGTTTATGGCTACTCCAAGCTACTGTTCGACCAGCGCATGCGACGTGACTGCGGCATCGACTTTCGGCGTTCGGTGGTGGGCAAGACCGGCCAGGTAGTGGGATTTCGGTACTTCAATGTTTACGGACCCCACGAGCAACACAAAGGCCGTATGGCCAGCGTCGCCTATCACCAGTTCCACCAGTTCCGCGCTGAGGGCAGGGTCAAGCTGTTTGCTGAGTACGGCGGTTATGCTGCGGGTGCACAGATGCGCGATTTCGTTTTTATCGACGACGTCGTGGCGGTCAACCTGTGGTTCTTTGATCACCCCGGCGTATCCGGCATTTTCAACCTGGGCACGGGCCGGGCGCAGCCCTTCAATGACGTGGCCAGTTCAGTGGTCAATGCGCTGCGAAGCCTGCGCAACGAACCTGCGCTGAGTCTTGCGGCCTTGAGCGAGACCGGCTTGATCGAGTACATCGCCTTTCCCGACGCCCTGCGCGGCAAATACCAGAGCTACACCCAGGCCGACTTGAGCGCCTTGCGGGCCACCGGCTGTGACCACGCCTTCGCCGACGTTCAGACCGGGGTATCAAGCTACGTGCAGTGGCTGGCCCAGCAGGCCTAGGCCAGCGCCGAGCCAGGTTGAAGCACAGTCTGACCCTCCTGGATCAGTGAAGACTCATCAGGCCAGTCGATTTGCACTCATACATGGCCTGATCGGCAAGCTGGAGCAAATCGTGCAGCTCAAGTCCCTCATCCGGGTACAAGGCCAGTCCGATGCTCACGCCCAGTTTCTCTACAGCTCCCACGCTCAGTGCGATCGGATCAGTCAAGCGGTCAAACAGTTTTTCGCCAATATGCTGTATTTCGTGAGGATATTCGATCGATTCGACAAGCAGCACGAACTCATCGCCGCCAAGCCGAGCCACCGTGTCGGACGCGCGGACCGACCCCAATAGACGCTCTGCGATGACAACCAGAACTTCATCGCCAGCTGCGTGCCCATGCTGATCGTTGATAGCCTTGAAGCCGTTCAGATCGACCATAAACAGGGCAACAGACTTGCCGCTACGCTTGGCCCGCTCCACAGCCAATTCAAAGCGATCCTTCAGCAAATAGCGGTTGGCCAGACCCGTCAAACCATCATGCTGGGCTTGTACCTTCAGAACACGCTCTCTACTGTTCAGCGCTGCAATCTCGGCCTGCAACGCTTGCACCTGGTGCGCCGCGCACTCGCTCAGGCAGGATTCCGGCTGATACAGTCCCCGACTGGTTGGCCATTCGCTAGCACCAGCCAGAGCCAGAGCCTGATCTCGCTGCAACCGTGCGACCGTCAGCTGGCGCCATAACGCCACGGGAATTGCGATCAACACCATCGCACAGACCGTCCAAAGGGTGGCCATCGACGGTTCGACCAGCACAACATTGATCGAGACGAAGATGCCCAGACCCAGCAACAGCGCGACACTGAGCCTCAGGCACCAGCGCTGAAGTTGATTGACACGGTCTGGATACGCCCCAAGCCTGGACATGATGGTCTCCGAAGATCAGGACGTGCCACAGCTCAAACAATTAAGCCAACCCCTAGTTTGGGGGTACATCGTTCTGATCTGGCCCATTTTGACGACCAAGGCTGTCAGCGTCCATCCCCCAAATGGGGTAGCCGGTCAAGCACAGGCCTCCAGCCCTGCCGAGCAGCCGTTCTATGATGCGCGTCATGATCTCTGTCCTCGCAATTTGCATCGGCGCCAGCTTGGGTGCCCTGGCCCGCTGGCGTTTGGGTCTGTGGCTCAACCCGGGCGCCGTACTGCCGCTGGGCACGCTGGCAGCCAACCTGATTGGCGGCTATCTGATTGGCATTTGCGTGGCCGTGTTTCAGGCCCTGCCGAATCTGGACCCGGTGTGGCGTCTGGCGCTGGTCACCGGCTTGTTGGGTGGGTTGACCACGTTTTCGAGCTTCTCGGCTGAAGTGGTCGGCATGCTGGGCCAGCAGCGCTACGCGCTCGGATTTGGCACTGCTGCGCTGCACTTGTTTGGCTCACTGCTGCTGACTCTGGCAGGCATCAAGACTGCAACTATTTTTATAGCTGGTCACGTATGATGCACGGGGGCTAGAGGCTAATTTTATTCAAAGATACGTCAAGATTCTGGACCCCGGACGGCCGGGCCAAACCGACGATATTGGTCACGGCATATCAGAACCGCACAACATCCAGATGTGGGTTTCCAACGTATTCGCGGTATAATCCGACTCTTGATTTTCCGCAAGAGCGACAGCAGCACCTCCGGGTCCAGCCAACCGATGACAACGATCACGACCGGCCACCTTACCGCAAGGACTGCACACCAAATGTTCGCCCTCACATCTTGCTTTTGAATATTTTCTCTTTTCCATCGAACTGCGCCAGCCAGTAGGGGCGCCTGTCCATTTGTGTCTTTTCTTTTGAAATTCTGAGGTTCAAGATGCCCGCTCAAAACACCAAAAAGCCAGTCCAGTCCGCTGCAAAGCCGCTTGCCAACGTCAAGCCGACAAAGGCAGCGCCTGCAGTAGCGCCTAAATCCGCCCTCCAGAAGCCCGACAAGAAAGCCAAATTAGTGATCGCATCCAAATCCGCTGCCAAAGCACCCTCAGTTGAATTGAAGAAGACGGTTGCCACCGCGGTTGCGGCTGAAGTCATTGTCAAGAAAAAACCGGGCCGTCCACCCAAAGCCGCAACCGTTGAGTCCGATGCGGCATTAAAGCCCGCGGCCAAGCGCGGGCGCAAGGCAAAGAATGCAACTGAGTCGGATGGCGCGGACGATGTGGATATGGCCGACATCGAAGCTGACCTGGTCGGCGAGCCCATCGTCACAGGCGAAAAGGTGAAGCCTTTGCGCATGAAAATCAGCAAAGCCAAAGAGCGCGCGCTGATGAAAGAGTTTGGTCTGGACGAAACGGTGCTGTCCGAAGAAGACATGGCCAAGCGGCGCCAACGCCTCAAGGCGCTGATCAAATTGGGCAAAACACGCGGCTATTTGACGCATGGCGAGATTTCCGATCACCTGCCCGACAAACTGGTTGATGCCGAAACGCTGGAGGTCGTGATCTCGATGCTCAACGACATGGGCGTCGCGGTCTACGAGCAAACGCCGGACGCCGAGACACTGCTGCTCAACAACAACGTCTCGACGGCCGCCACCGAAGAAGAAGCCGAAGAAGAAGCCGAGGCCGCACTTTCCACAGTGGACAGCGAGTTTGGCCGCACGACGGACCCGGTGCGCATGTACATGCGCGAAATGGGCACGGTGGAACTTCTAACGCGCGAGGGTGAAATCGAAATTGCCAAGCGCATCGAAGGCGGTTTGATGGCCATGATGGAGGCGATTTCGGCCTCCCCCGCCACCATTGCGGAGATCCTGCGCCTGAGTGAAGACATCCGCGAAGGCAAGGTCGTCATCACCACGATCGTGGATGGTTTTTCCAACCCCAACGAAGCCGACGACTATGTGGCTGAAGAAGATTTCGACGAGTTCGATGCGGCCGACGACGACGACGGCAAGGGAGGCTCGAAGGCTTTGACAAAGAAACTGGAAGAACTCAAGAATGAGGCATTGAGCCGCTTTGACAGACTGCGTGAGCTGTTTGAGAAAATCCACACGACTTACAGCAAGGAAGGCTACGGCACACCGACCTACATCAAGACGCAGAAAGCCCTGTCTGAAGAGTTGATGTCAATCCGCTTCACCGCAAAAACCATTGAAAAGCTGTGTGACCTGGTTCGCTCTCAGGTTGACGATGTGCGCAAGAAAGAGCGCGAACTGCGCCGGATCATCGTTGACAAGTGTGGCTACCCGCAAGAAAACTTCATCGCCGACTTTAGCGGGCGCGACAAGCATGGCAACAAGGTTCCCAGCCAACTGTTGAATTTGAAATGGATCGAGAAGCAGGCAGCTTCCGGCAAGCATTGGGGTTCCATCATGGGTCGGAACATTCCACCGGTGCAGGACCTGCAGCAAAAGCTGACCGACCTGCAAGCCAAGGTCGTGGTGCCGCTGGACCAACTCAAGGACATCAACAAGCGCATGAATGAAGGCGAGTACTCATCGCGCGCGGCCAAGAAGGAAATGATCGAGGCCAACTTGCGGCTGGTGATTTCCATCGCCAAAAAATACACCAACCGCGGCCTGCAGTTTCTGGACTTGATCCAGGAAGGCAATATCGGCCTGATGAAGGCGGTGGACAAATTTGAATACCGTCGCGGCTACAAGTTTTCGACCTACGCCACCTGGTGGATCCGCCAGGCCATCACGCGCTCGATCGCTGATCAGGCCCGCACCATCCGTATCCCCGTGCACATGATCGAAACCATCAACAAGATGAACCGCATCAGTCGCCAACACTTGCAGGAATTTGGTTTTGAGCCCGACGCCAGCGTGTTGGCCGAGCGCATGGAGATTCCAGAAGACAAGATCCGCAAGATCATGAAGATCGCCAAAGAACCGATCTCGATGGAAACGCCCATCGGAGACGATGACGATTCGCATTTGGGCGACTTCATTGAAGATGCGGCCAATACCGCACCGATGGAGGCCGCCATGCAGGCCGGGCTGCGCGATGTCGTCAAAGACATTCTGGACAGTCTGACACCGCGCGAGGCCAAGGTGCTGCGCATGCGCTTCGGCATTGAGATGACCAGCGATCACACGCTCGAAGAGGTCGGCAAGCAGTTCGACGTGACCCGTGAGCGCATCCGCCAAATCGAAGCCAAGGCGCTGCGCAAACTCAAGCACCCGTCCCGTTCGGACAAGCTGCGCAGCTTCACCGACAACCTTTAACGCATCAAGCACGCGACGGAGTCAGTCCGGCGCGGCAAAGAGCCACCGTGCGTGTGTGACAGGCATTTCGGACTGGGATGCGCCGTACCCCAGCCCGCCTGACTATTCCACCTTGAAGTTAAATTCCTGGGTCGCCACGACCTCACCGCCATCGGTGACGCAGTTGTACTGCATCATGGCGGCCTTGACGGCGGCGTGGAACACGCGAGGGCCGGACAGAATGGTGACATCCTGGATCACACCGCCTTTGATGTGAATCTGCGCCTTGACCACACCTTCAATGCCATCCTGCAGCGCCTTGCGCGGCATCTCAGGCGCCACCTGCGTCGGGCAAGCAACGCCGATGGTGGTGCGTTTGGGTCCGGCAACCACCGGTGCCGCTGGGGGCGGTGGCGGTGCAATCACTGCAGGTGCGGTGGGCAAAACCTGGGTCGATTGAATCGCTGGCGCATTCGATGACAACTGCGGCGCCACATCCGGAGGCGGCACGTAGGGCGGTGGCGGCGCATCCAACTTGGGCATCACCAGCGGCTTCTCGATCTTCTTGGGTGGTGGCGGCGGCGGTGGTGGCGGTGGAATGATCACTTCCTGAATCACCACAGCCTCCATCGGCTTCTTGACAAAATTAAGCCCCTTGCGCGCCAGGCCAGAGACCAAGGCATAGCCCAAAAAAGCGTGCAGCACAAGGACGATAACAATTCCCTTCAAGCGCCGGGACGGGTCCCGGGTCTCGAAGCGGTAATCCATGGCGAGGCTGTTCATTGGATAAACTGCTCAGCGCCAATGACAGCGATTTTGTTCAGACCCATGCGCTTGCTGCTGGAGAGCACATTGGCAAACACGGCGTATTGCGATGCCTTGTTGGGCCGGATGTGCACTTCGGGCTGAAACGATTGCTGACCAACCATTTTCATTTTTTCGTCCAGCTCTTGCGCAGACACCGGCAGGCCTTGCCAGTAGACAACGCTTTGCTCGTCGATATCAATCTGGATTTTTTCAGGCTTGACCAGGCTGGTGGGCGGGGCGCCAACCGGCATTTCAAGGTTGACGGCATGGAGTTGAATCGGGATGGTGATGATCAGCATTACCAACAAGACCAGCATGACGTCGATCAACGGGGTGGTGTTGATCTCCATCATCATTTCGGGATCACCGGAGCTGCTGGCATTTCCTATGTGCATTGACATGGGTCTAATCCTTGAGGGGTATCAGCCGCCCAATGGCGGCGGTTCAGTGATAAAGGCGACCTTGACGATGCCTGCGCGCTGGCACGCCAGCAGCACTTTGCCGACGCCTTCATAGCGGGCGCTCGTGTCACCACGCACTTGCACTTCGGGTTGCGGCTTGACGCTGGAGACTTTCTTGAGCTTTTCCACCAGGGCATCGACGTTCTTGATGCGGGCGTCGTACCAGAAGATGTTACCGCTCTGGTCAACCGAAATGATGATGTTCTCGGGCTTGGTTTCCCGCACTTCAACGCGCTCCTTCGGCAAGGACAGCTTGATGGAGGTGGTAACCACCGGGATGGTGATCAGGAAAATGATCAGCAACACCAGCATCACGTCCACCAGGGGCGTGGTGTTGATGGCGGACATGACGGCGTCGTCGCCGTTGTCGTCATTGGAGCCGACATTCATGGACATAACGGATTCCTAAGAGGCAGAGGTGTGCTGCTACGCGCGATGCTCAAACCTTGGCTACTGAACCCAGCACCACGGCATGCAAATCGCTGCTGAAGGCGCGCACGTCGTCCATCACGGCCTTGTTGCGACGCACCAGCCAGTTGTACGCCAGCACGGCCGGCACGGCAACGGCCAGACCGATGGCGGTCATGAGCAACGCCTCACCCACCGGGCCGGCTACCTTGTCGATGGAGGCTTGGCCGGAGATGCCGATGGCGGTCAGTGCGTGGTAAATGCCCCAAACCGTGCCGAACAGCCCCACAAAAGGCGAGATGGAGCCAACGGTGGCGAGGAATGCCAGGCCACCCTGCGTGTTGCTTTGAATGCGATCGACCGCACGCTGGATGCCCATTGCCATCCAGTCATTGAGTGGGATGTGGCCCATCAGACCCTCATGTTTCTTGATCGCATTGGTGGCGGCATCGGCCATAAAGCGGTAAGGACTGCTCTTATCCAGCGCCGTAGCACCTTGCTGCACGGTACCGGCGGTCCAGAAGTTCTTCACAGCGGCTTTGGATTGGCGCCCCATCTTGGCTTGCTCCAGCACTTTGACAATCATGATGTACCAGCTGCCGACGCTCATGATGAACAGCAACAGCAAAACCGTCTTGGCGACGGCATCGGACGTCTTCCAGAGCGACTCGAGGCCGTAGGGATTGTCAGTGGATTCGACCGCTTTCTTGGCAGTGGCCGCCGATGGATCGACCGGCTTCACGTCGGTGATCACGGGCAGAGCGGCGGGTGCCGCTGGCGCAGCGCTGGATTCGACGGCAGCGCTTGGGGCGGCGGCCTGCGCATGCACGAGGGCTGGAAGCAGAGAGAGAGACAATCCCAGCGCGCACGCACAGGACGCTACCATTTGACTTAGCTTGATTTGCACTGTGTATCCTTTAGGAGTGATTGGGTGGAACCCGGCCTGTCGGATTGCCAACCGCAAAATAATAAGTGTGGCGAGTATAGGGGGGGATTGGGGCTCCTGACATAGGACAAGCCCTTAAGACGCCTTTGTCTGATATCGACCGTCGAAAGCGCACCTTGAGCGTCTTGCGTAAGAATTGGCTTGTTGTCGTCAGTTTGCAAGATAGCGGCGCTCCAGGTGCTGGCGAAAATGAGCCGGGTTGAGCGCTTCACCGGTTGCGCGCTCAACCAGGTCAGCCGTTGACCAGCGACTCGCCTCACGCCAGATATGAAGCTCCAGCCAATTGAAAACGGGCAACAGATTGCCCGCCAGCACCTGGGTATCCAGATCAGGCTGACCGCCGCGGATCGACGCAAAATACTGCGCTGCGTACATCGACCCTAGCGTGTAACTGGGGAAATAACCGAAGCTGCCGCCGGGCCAATGAATGTCTTGCATGCAGCCATCCCGGAAATTGCCACGGCTGTCAACGCCAAGGTAAGACATCATTTTTTCATCCCACAGCGCGGGAATGTCCTGGGCTTGAACCTCGCCGTCCATCAGGGCGCGCTCAATCTCGTAGCGCAAGATGACATGGGCCGGATAAGTCAGCTCATCGGCATCGACCCGGATGAAGCCGGGCCGCACGCGGGTGAACAGCGCCGCCAGGTTGCCGGATTCAAACGCGGCTTGCTGGCCCAAGTGCTTTTTTACCAGCGGCGCAATCAAGGCCAGAAATTGCGGGCTGCGTCCCAACTGCATCTCAAAGGACAGACTTTGGCTTTCGTGGATGCCCATCGAGCGGGCTTGCCCCACCGGCAAATGAACCCGCTCGCGCGGCAGGTTTTGTTCGTAGCGGGCGTGGCCCGTTTCGTGCACGATGCCCATCATGCTGCGCATGAAATCATCTTCGCTATAGCGCGTGGTGATGCGCACGTCTTCAGCCACGCCGCCGCAAAACGGGTGGGTGGACACGTCGAGTCGCCCGGCCTCAAAGTCAAAGCCCAACAGTGTCATCAGTTCCACACCGAGCGCGCGCTGCTGCTCAACTGCGAACGGGCCCTGCGGTTTGATCACGGCCTCAAACGACTGTTTGGCCAATGTCTTCTCGATCAACTCCGGCAGCCAGCTCTTGACATCGCCAAAAATACGATCAATGTCGCTGGAGCGCATGCCGGGTTCATATTTATCCATCAGGGCGTCGTAGCAGCTGCTGCCCTTGGCATCCGCCAGCAGCTTGGCTTCTTCGCGCGCCAGCGCCACGACTTCGCGAAAATTGACCAGGAATCCGGCCCAGTCGTTCTGCCGGCGTTGCGTGCGCCAGGCGTGTTCACAGCGCGACGCAGCCAGGCTTTGCGCTTCCACCAGGCGCTCAGGCAGCAATTTGGCTTGCTGCCATTGGCGCCGCATCTCGCGCAGCGACGCCTGCTCTTCTTCATCCAGCGTCGCTGCGCTGGCAGCCTGAATTTGACCGGCTAGCACGTCACTGGTCAAAGTTTGGTGCATCAGCACCTGCAGCTCTGCCAATGCCGCTGCGCGCGCCTCATTGCCTTTGGCCGGCATCATGGCGGATTGATCCCAACCCGCCATCGACGCCAGGTGTGAATAGCGGTAGAGGCGGGTAAAGGTGGCAGTCAGGTTTTTCATGCTGGGATCGGTCCTTGGAAGACTTGTGTGAAATTGACAGGCTTATCCGTTTTTTGGGTGTTGCTGGTCCAAGGCCCGCAGCTGCCTGAGCTTTTCGGCAATCCGAATCTCCAGTCCGCGTTCAACCGGGCGGTAAAAGCCCGGTGGCGTCATGCCATCTGGCAGGTAGCGCTCGCCGGCCGCAAAACCGCCCTCTTCGTCATGCGCATAGCGATAGCCCTTGCCATAATCCAACTCTTTCATCAGCTTGGTCGGCGCATTGCGCAGGTGCATCGGAACCGGGCGCGTACCGTCCTGCTTGACATAGGCTTTGGCGGCGTTGAAGGCCGTGTAAACCGCATTCGATTTGGGGGCCACCGCCAAATAGACGACGCACTCGGCCAGTGCCAACTCGCCCTCGGGGCTGCCTAGGCGCTCATAGACCTCAGACGCATCGAGCGCCAAGCGCAAGGCACGCGGGTCGGCCAGGCCGATGTCTTCGCTCGCCATGCGGATCAGACGGCGTGCCAGATAACGCGGCTCAGCGCCGCCGTCGAGCATGCGCACGAACCAATAGAGCGCCGCATCCGGGTCGGAGCCACGCACCGATTTATGCAGCGCGCTGATGGTGTCGTAAAACTGCTCACCGCCCTTGTCGTAGCGGCGCATCCGCTCGCCCAGTACCTTGAGCAGCCAATCAATGGTGATCTCGGCGCGCTTCTCCTGGGCGGCGGCCACTGCCAGGGTTTCGAGTGTGTTGAGCAAGCGCCGGGCATCACCATCGGCATAGGCAATCAGGTGCTCAGACGCTATATTCTCTATAGCTGGCAGCACACGTATCGCCTGGGCTCTGGCTATGATTTGCTCTAAATCCGGCGCTGTGAGCGGTTGCAGCACATAGACCGTGGCACGCGACAGCAAGGCCGAGTTGAGTTCAAACGAAGGGTTCTCAGTGGTGGCCCCAATGAAGGTGAACAGGCCGCTCTCCACATGCGGCAAGAAAGCGTCTTGCTGGCTTTTGTTAAAGCGGTGCACCTCGTCCACGAAGACGATGGTGCGTCGACCCTGCTGCTGCACCACTTGCGCTTGCTCCACCGCCTCGCGGATGTCCTTGACACCCCCGAGCACCGCGCTGATGGTGATGAACTGGGCATCAAAAGCATCGGCCATCAAGCGCGCGATCGTGGTTTTTCCGGTGCCCGGCGGCCCCCACAAAATGCAACTGTGCGGCTGGCCGGACTCAAACGCGATGCGCAGCGCCATGCCCTCGCCCAGCAGATGTTGCTGGCCAATGACTTCGCTTAAAAGCCGGGGGCGCAGGCGCTCGGCCAGAGGCGGATGGGTTGACGTAAAGACTGTCAATGAATATGCACTTCGGCCTCGGGCCACGGATACCCACACCGGCGCAAATTGCGAGCGTGAATGAGCCGCGGCTGCGTGGGGCGATTGGTCACGGCCGGATCACGTCGGCCCCGGCCGGGGTTTTGAACTGAAAACTGCTCCCCGGCAAAGCCGGGTTAGCTTGAAATTGCTTGAAGGTCAACACCGATCGCTGGCCGAAGCTGTCCAGAATTTCCAGCACCTCCAGCGTGCTGCCTGGCGCAGGGGCAGCGTCCCTGAAGCCCACCCGCACGGTCTGCAACTGGCCGTCCTTTGACTTTGGCGTGGCTGTGACCCACTGCAAGCCATCCTGGTCAGGCGCATCGAGCAGCGTGAAATCAGCCTGCAAAGCGCGCAAGTCGGGCGCAGCCGCAATCAGCGCCGCAGGCGTGGAGCCCAGCACTTTGGACTGCTGGCGCGCCGTCACCTGATTCAGGTCCACGTCATACAGCCACAACGTCTTGCCGTCCGCGACGATGGACTGCTCGAACGGCTTCTTGTAAACGAACTTGAAGCGGTTGGGCCGGGAAAATTCGAACGTGCCCGTTGAAGTTTTCGCGCGCGGTGCCTGCCCATCCTTGGCCGGCGCCGTCACGACCTGGGTGAAGTCGGCGCGGCCGGTGTTCACCGTCTTTACAAAAACATCAAGGCTTTTTAAGCCTCCAGCCCCCGCCAGGCCTGCGTAAGCAGCTATGCAAATAGTAGCAATATATTTCATTAAAACCTTTTCATAAACTCACAGTTGGGTCATGGCGAATTGGCTAAGTTCCCCAGGAGTCAATCTGCCCGCACTGGCACCAGAATCTCACGCTGGCCGCTGCCGCTCATGGAGCTCACCAGGCCGGCGTGCTCCATGTCTTCGACCAGCCGAGCCGCGCGGTTGTAGCCAATCTTGAGATGGCGCTGCACCAGCGAGATGCTGGCCTTGCGGTTCTTCAAGACCACCTCGACTGCCTGGTCGTACATCGGGTCTTTTTCGCCGCCGCCATTGCCGCCATCGCCCATCAAATCACCCAGACTGTCATCGGTGCCACCTTCGAGCACGCCCTCAATGTAATTGGGTTCACCCTGCGATTTGAGGTAGTTCACCACCCGGTGCACTTCTTCGTCACT
>JBBQQX010000029.1:0-35191 GCA_038215405.1 Burkholderiales bacterium | reverse complement strand
TCACATCGGGTTCGGGTTTGTCGGGCGGCGCTGAGTCGGAACCGGGTGGGTCCGACCGTGCCAGGTCCTGCGTAGGCGCCGTCGGCCGGGCATCAGCCTGGGCGGCACTGAGCGTACTGCTGTCTTCACCGCCGGGGCCGGTGGCGCTGGTCGTGCCTTGCGGCTTGTCGTCGTCTTCAAACAGGTTCATGAATTTCGCACTCGCCATCTTGCGCAACATCGACTCCGGCAGCGGGTCCGGCAACGAATAGTCGTCGATGTAGGTGTCCAGGCCATCCATCACGTTGAAATGCGGATCGGCAAACAGCTTCTTCATTGCGGCGTTGCGCACTTCCGGCGCCACCGCACGCGCAACGAAAGGCTTGAAGTCAGAGCCGCTGTGCAGCGCGGCCACGTCCTGCATCGACGGTGGTGGGGGCGCTTCGGGTGCCAGCGCGTCGGTCTCGGTGTCGGTGTGCGACGCCGTAGCCGGACGGCTCGCTGCCAGAGCAGTCGGGGCCAGCGGTTCACGCGTTGCGGCTGCCTGCAAGGGTGGAGCGGGCGTCGCCGCGGCGTCAAGCTCCTCGACCGGGCGGCCGGAGCGGGCGGCCTGTTTGCGTTGCGACCAGCGGCCCAGGAAGCCTTCAGCCACGCCCGCCCCCGGTCTTCTTCCCGGTACTGATCGTGGCCGGGTTGCCGAAGCGGTCGCTCAGCGAGCGGAAACTCTCCGGCCGCTTGCGCCGCTTGGGCTCGATCACATGGTGTTCGTCAACGAAGGCCTGCAGCCAGGCCACGGCGTCCCGCGGCGCCGGCACCTGCTCCACCGTTTCCTGGGCGTCGAGCCAGCGCCCGGCGTCGTGGTAACTGAGCGAGACCTTGCACGGTACCGGCATGGGCTCAGCACCCCAGGCCGGGTTCTCCTCCATGCGCCACAACACGAACCAGCACGGCGCGTCGGTCGTGGCGTTGAGGTAATAACCTTCGGCATCGTCGCGGAACAGTTCAACGTCGAAACCCGGATGCAGCCAGCGCTGTGTCTGTTCGTCCTGCACCAACAGGCGCGGCTGCGCGCCGAACGCGGCCTCGTTCTCGACCACGCTGTCGAGCACCCAGCGCCACGGTTGCCAGCGGCTCATGGGGCCATCGATGCGCTGGCGGCGCATGATGACGGCGACGTGTCGGACGGGGCGGGTGATGGACATGACTGCCTGCAATGTAGCGGATCAACGCAACCCGTCCCACCGCAGGGTCGGATCAGGCCACCGCACCCGACCCATATCCTGCGGCACCTTGCGGCGTGCCGCCCGGCGTGACAGCGACGGCGCAATACTTGAACTCGGGTATCTTGCCCACCGGGTCGAGCGCTGCGTTGGTCAGCAGGTTGGCTGCGGCCTCGTAATAGGCGAACGGGATGAACACGGCGCCCTGGGGTGTGCCATCGTCGCGCCGCAGGTGAATGGCGACCGCGCCGCGGCGCGAGGCCACGGTGATCACATCGCCCGCCGACACGCCCAGTTTGTGCATGTCCAACGCACACATCGAGGCGGTCGCCATCGGCTCGAGCGCATCGAGTACACCCGAGCGCCGGGTCATGCTGCCGGTATGCCAGTGCTCGAGCTGGCGGCCGGTGATCAGCACGAACGGGTAGTCGGCGTCGGGCCGCTCGTCGGCCGGGATGATGTCGGCCGGAACCAGCCGGACCCGGCCATCGGCGGTCGGGAAGGTGTCGATGAAAACCGTCGACTGGCCCGGATCGTCCGCGTCCAGGCAGGGATAGGTCACGCTGGACTCGCGTTGCAGGCGCTCCCAGCTGATGCCTGAAATCGCCGCATGCATGGCCTGGCGCATTTCCTCGTACACGGCGGCAACTCCATGGTGCTCGCCCGGATAGTTCCAGGACGGCCCACCGGCCGCCGCCGCGCCGGCCTTGCCCGCTACGGCCGACCCCAGGCGCTGGCCCAGCTGCTGGATGATCCACAGGTCGGCGCGCGCGTCCCCGGGCGGGTCAATGGCCTGGCGGCCCAGCTGCACCATGCGGTCGGTATTACTCACGGTGCCGGTTTTCTCCGGCCAGGCGGTGGCCGGCAGCACCACGTCGGCCAGCCACGCGGTCTCGGTCATGAAGATGTCCTGCACCACCAGATGCTCCAGTGACGCCAGCGCGTGGCGCGCATGGTTCAAATCGGGATCGCTCATGGCCGGGTTCTCGCCCATGATGTACATGCCGCGGATCTTGTGCGGATCGGTGTCCGGCGCCAGCGCCTTGTGCATGATCTCGACCACGGTATAACCCGGCTGGTCGTCGAGCCGCGTTCCCCAGAAATTCTCGAACCAGGCGTGCACACCGGTGTCGGTGACGCGCTGGTAGTTCGGAAACATCATCGGAATCAGCCCGGCGTCGCTGGCGCCCTGCACGTTGTTTTGGCCGCGCAGCGGGTGCAGGCCGGAACCGGGCTTGCCAATCTGGCCGGCGACCGTGGCCAGCGCGATCAGGCAGCGCGCGTTATCGGTGCCGTGCACATGCTGGCTGATGCCCATGCCCCACAGGATCATCGATCCCTTTACGGCACCGGGTGTCGAGCCGGCGGGTCGTGCGTATTCGCGCGCCACCTCGCGCAGGGTCAACGCATCGATGCCGCAGATCGGCGCCATGACCTCCGGGCTGTAGCCCTTGACGTTTTCCTTCAGGGCGTCGTAGTTGCTGGCGCGGTTGCGAACGAACTGCTCGTCGACCAGGCCCTCGTCGATGATGGTGTGGATCAACGCATTGAGCATGGCCACATCGGTGTCGGCCTTGAACTGCAGCGTGCGCCAGGCGTGTTTGCCGATGTCGGTCACGCGCGGGTCTGCCAGCACGATCTTCGCGCCGCGTTTGACGGCGTTCTTCATCCAGGTCGCGGCGACCGGATGGTTGGACGTCGGGTTGGAGCCGATCACCAGGATCAGCCCGGCGTGTTCGACATCGTTGACCTGGTTGCTCACAGCCCCCGATCCCACGCCTTCGAGCAGGGCCGCCACGCTCGAGGCATGGCACAGGCGCGTGCAGTGGTCGACGTTGTTGGAGCCAAAGCCGGTGCGCACCAGTTTCTGGAACAGGTAGGCCTCCTCGTTGCTGCCCTTGGCCGAACCGAAGCCGGCCAGCGACTTGGCGCCATGGGTGTCGCGCAGCCCACCCAGCGTGCCTGCGGCCAGTGCCAGCGCTTCGTCCCAACTCGCCTCGCGGAACACCGCGCCCCAATTGGCCGGATCGGGCGCCAGCGCGGGGTCCTTGGCGACGCCGGTCTTGCGTATCAGCGGTTTGGTCAGGCGCTGCGCATGGTGGGCATAGTCGAATCCGAAACGCCCCTTGACGCACAGGCGGCTGTGATTGGCCGGCCCGTCGCGGCCATCGACGCTGACGATCATGTTGTCCTTGACGTTGTAGGTCAGCAGGCAACCGACGCCACAAAACGGGCAGACCGAGTCGACCTTCCTGTCGACCACCTGCGACCCCACCTGGGTCTTGGGCGCCAAGGCGCCGGTCGGGCAGGCCTGCACGCATTCGCCGCAGGCGACGCAGCTGCTGTCACCCATGGCGTCGTCGAGGTCGAACACGATGGCGCTGTCAGAGCCGCGCAAGGCATAACCGATCACGTCGTTGACCTGCTCTTCGCGACAGGCGCGCACGCAGCGCTTGCACTGGATACAGGCATCCAGATTGACTGCCATCGCCGGATGCGTCAGGTCGGCGGCAGGCTGGGCGCGGCGCAAGGCCTTGAGCGCGGGCCGCACCGACACGCCCAGGCGCGCCGACCAGTCGCTGAGCTCACCGTGTGGCTGCGCTCCGGCAGCATCGTTCCATTTGTAGCCCTGGTCCGGCATGTCGGACAGCAGCATCTCGAGCACCATCTGCTGGCTCTTGAGTGCACGCGCACTGGTGCTGTGCACCTCCATGCCGGGCGTGACATTGCGGCAGCAGCTTGGCGCCAGCGTGCGTTCGCCCTTGACCTCGACGACGCAGGCGCGGCAGTTGCCGTCGGAGCGGTAACCCTCCTTGAAACACAGGCGCGCAATCTCGACCCCATGGCGTGTCGCAGCATCGAGGATGGTCTCGCCGTCGAATGCATCGACGGCCTGGCCATTGAGCTGAAACTGCACGGTTTTTAGCGTGACTTCGGCCAGTTTGGCGGATGCATTCATTCAGCTGATCTCCTGCGCGAAATATTTCTGGACGCTGCGCACCGGGTTGGGGGCCGCCTGCCCCAGGCCACAGATCGACGCATCGGTCATGACCTGGTTCAGGTCTTCCAGCGTCTGGTTGTCCCATTGCGGCGCCAACATCAGGCGCGCCGCTTTGGCGGTGCCGACCCGGCACGGCGTGCACTGGCCACAACTCTCGTTTTCGAAGAACCGCATCATGTTGAGGGCCGCGTCGCGCGCCTTGTCGTGCTGGCTGAGCACGATGACCGCGGCCGACCCGATGAAACAACCATGCGGCTGCAAGGTGTCGAAGTCCAGCGGCAGGTTTGCATGGCTGGCTGGCAGGATGCCGCCCGACGCACCACCGGGCAGGTAGGCATACAGCGTGTGACCGTCCGGCATGCCATCGCAATAGTCGTCCACCAGTTCCTGCAGGCTGATGCCGGCCGGCGCGAGCTTGACGCCCGGCGACTTCACGCGCCCGCTGACGCTGAACGAACGCAGTCCCTTGCGGCCATTGCGGCCGAACCCGGAAAACCAGTCGGCGCCCTTCTCGACAATGTCGCGCACCCAGTACAAGGTTTCGAAGTTGTGTTCCAGCGTCGGTCGGCCGAACAGGCCGACTTCGGCGATGTAGGGTGGGCGCATGCGCGGCTCGCCGCGTTTGCCCTCGATGCTCTCGATCATGGCCGACTCCTCGCCGCAGATGTAGGCACCGGCGCCGCGGCGCAGCTCGATCAGCGGCAGCGGGTACGGCGCCTCGGCCCGCAACCGGGCCAATTCGGCCTCCAGAATGGCTCGGCAGCCGTGGTATTCGTCACGCAGGTAGATATAACAGGCGTCGATGCCCACCACCTGTGCCGCTATCAGCACACCTTCGAGGAAACGGTGCGGGTCACGCTCGAGGTAGGTGCGGTCCTTGAAGGTGCCCGGCTCACCCTCGTCGATGTTGACCGCCATCACGCGCGGCGCTGCCTGTGCACGCACGATGCGCCACTTGCGTCCGGCCGGGAAACCGGCGCCGCCCAGGCCGCGCAGGCCCGAGTTCTCCATCACCGCAATCAGTTGCTGCGCCTCCTGCCGGCCATCCATCAGTGCCGCCACCAGTGCATAACCACCTTGCGCGCAATAGGCCTGGTAACCCACGTAAGCCGGTGCCACAGCGCTGTCGCGTGGCCCCGAGGTCACGCTGGAGTGCACCAGCGCGGCCACGTCGAAAGACCCGCCGTCGGCGGACTGTTCATGTCTGGTCGCACCTTGCTGCACCGCCTGAACCACCGACTGCGTCGTGGCCAGGGCCACCGGGTTCTGGTGCACCACGGCCACCGGGGCCTGCTCGCAACGTCCCACACACGGCGCACTGATCACGCGCACATCGGCTCCCAGCAGCGTGGGCAGGCGCTGCAGCAGGTCATTGGCACCGGCCATGACACAACTGAGCCCATCACATACACGCACCGTCAGGCCAGGCGCGGCAGCGTCGCCCTTGACGACCTCGAAGTGGTGGTAGAACGTGGCGACCTCGAAAACCTCGGCCATGCCCATCTTCATCTCGGCGGCCAGCGCCACCAGGTGGCGCTCGTGCAGGCAGCCGAAATGGTCGTTGAGGAGGTGCAAAAACTCGATCAGCAGGTCACGCCGATGGCCTTCCTGCGGCCGCGCACCGACCAATTTGCGCACTTCGTCCAAGGCCTTCGCATCGACCTGGCGTCCCTTGAGCTGGCGCTTGCGCCGGATACGCTCGCGCATGTCGTCGACGCTGGCCAGCGCGACGCTGGCGGGTGGAAGGGCTGGAGTGGTAGGACGCATGGAAACTCGCAGGGTGTGCCGGCGGGCCGGCACGGATGAACAAAAGGCCCGGCGGAATCGACAGGCGGGCCGGTTTGCACCAACGTGGCGCAGTCCGACCATTGCCCCAGTATCACCCCGTCGCCCGTCCCGGTCCAATTGAATCGGGACACCGACCGATTCAGCTTCTGAATGCCGGCATGCCCGCGATCAGGCCAGACTCCCGCTGTTGGCGCTGACCTGCTCCAGCCAGTCAGGCTGCTGCGCCAGGGCGATCGCCGCGCCCAACGACCGCGAAGGCCGGTCACTGGCCTGAACCATGAAGCCAACCGGCGTCAGCACCTGCGGATCGGTCAGCGGCAAGGCCTCCAGTTCACGGTAACTGCGAAACGCGGCCACCAGCGCACCCGGCATCACGCTGCAAACGTCACCGGTGGCCACGCTCAGCGCCAGCGTCATGATCGAATTGGTCTCGATCAGCGGCCGCACCACGTGGCCCACGGCCGCAAAGGCGCCGTCCACCAGCGTGCGGTTGTGCATGTCGGGCGTCAGCAGGCACAGCGGCAGGCCGGCCGCATAGGCCCACGAAACGGCTGCGCCGAAACGCAGACAGTCCTGACCCGGCCCGGCGCTGCGGCGCACCAGGAAATAGTGCTCGGTGTATTGCGGCAACACGCGCAGGCGCAGGCCGAGCGGCCCGAGACGATCGGTATAACCCAGGCCCAGGTCCAGCGACAAGGCCTCCAGGCCGGTTTCGATCTCAGGCGAACTCAGCGACAAGACCGCCGGCGTGATGCCCGGATGGCAGGACTGGATCCGTGCCGCGAAGCGGGCCGCGATCGGCATCGCGGTCGGTATCGAGCCAATACGCAGCGCGCCGTGCGGGCTGTCGGCCCCGCCATCCAGCTCCTGACGCAGCGTCTCATGTTCGTGCAGCATGCGACGTGCACTGGCCAGCACGCGCTGGCCTTCGTCGGTCAGGCCGACATAGGCCCGCCCGCGCAACACGATGGCGCAATTGAACTCCTTCTCCATTGCCCGCAAGGCGTTGGACAAGGCCGGTTGCGTGATGTGGCAGGCCTGCGCCGCCCGACCGAAGTGCCGGTGCTCGTCCAGCGCAACCAGGTACCGCAGCGAACCGAGCAGGTTCATGGTGAGGGCTCCGCCGCAGCGCGCGTGATGCCGCCTGCGCGTGCGCTCAGGTTTCCTTGGAGATCTTGATCGACGGGAATTTGGACGTGAAATCCTTGTTCTTGGCGGCGATCGACAACGCGACCTGACGCGCCACCGACTTGTAGATGCCGGCCACGTTGCCATCGGGGTCGGCCACCACGGTCGGTTGCCCGTTGTCGGCCTGCAGGCGGATCTGCATGTCCAGCGGCAAGGCCCCGAGATAGTCCATGTCGTACTCGGCAGCCATGTTCTTGCCGCCATCGGCGCCGAATATGTGTTCGGTATGGCCGCAATTGCTGCACACGTGGACCGCCATGTTCTCGACGATGCCCAGGATCGGCACGCCGACCTTCTGGAACATCTTGATGCCTTTCTTGGCGTCGAGCAGCGCGATGTCCTGCGGCGTGGTGACGATCACCGCCCCGGTCATTGGCACCCGCTGACTCAGGGTGAGCTGGATGTCGCCGGTGCCCGGAGGCATGTCGACGATCAGGTAGTCCAGGTCTTTCCAGTTGGTCTGGCGCAGCAGTTGCTCGAGTGCCTGGGTGGCCATCGGGCCGCGCCAGATCATGGCCTCGTCCTGCGCCACCAGGAATCCGATCGACATCACCTGCACGCCATAGTTCTCCAGCGGGTCCTTGGTCTTGCCGTCGTCCGACTCGGGCTTGCCGCTGATGCCCAGCATCATCGGAATACTCGGACCGTAGATATCGGCATCCAGAATGCCGACCACCGCCCCCTCGGCGGCCAGTGCCAGCGCCAGGTTGGCGGCGGTCGTGCTTTTGCCCACCCCACCCTTGCCGGACGCCACGGCCACGATGTTCTTGACGTTGGGCATCAGCTGCACGCCACGCTGCACCGCGTGGGCGACGATCTTCATCTGCATGTTGACCGACACGTTCTCGACACCCGGCACGGACTTCGCGGCGGCAATCAACTGCTTGCGGAACCCGGGCATCTGGCTCTTGCAGGGATACGGCATCTCCACGTCGAAGGCCACATCGCCGTCGGCCACGCTCAGGTTGCGGATGGCGCGGCTCGACACGAAATCGCGTCCGGTATTCGGATCGACGACGGCCTTGAGCGCTTCCGTCAACACCTGTTCTGTAACAGCCATTCAATACTCCTGGGTTTTTTCTGGGCAAGGGCGCTAGTCTATCGAACCGCCGCCGGCCACGGCGGTGCAGGGATACCCGGCCGGCCGGGCCGCGGGGCCATCCATAATGTGCCGATGCCCGCCTCCCACGCACCTTCGCCGGTGACCGGCCTGCTCCTGACCGGCGGGGGCGCCCGCGCAGCCTACCAGGTCGGCGTGCTCGAAGCGATCGCCGACATACGGCTCGAATGCGCCGCACGCGGCCAGGCCAATCCGTTCCCGGTGATCACCGGAACCTCGGCCGGCGCCATCAACGCCGCGGCACTGGCCTGCGGCGCGGACGACTTCGATGGAGCGGTGCGCCGCATGGTCGAGGTCTGGCACAACTTCCATGCCCACCAGGTCTACCGGGCCGACTCGCTGGGCGTGTTGCGCACCGGCGCCAGCTGGCTGACGCTGATGTCGGTGGGCTGGCTGCTGGCGCGCTGGCGCAAGGCCAAGCCGCGCTCCTTGCTGGACAATTCGCCGCTGCTCGAGCTGCTGCAGACGCTGGTGCCGCTGGACAAGCTGCACCAGTTCGTCGCCGATGGCCGGGTGCGCGCCCTCGCCGTGACGGCGTCGAGCTACAGCTCGGGTGAGCATGTGACATTTTTCGAGGGCAACGAGAGCATCCCCAGCTGGACCCGCTCGCAGCGCTTTGGCGTTCGCGAACGTATCACCTACCAGCACCTGCTGGCATCGTCGGCGATTCCGTTCGTTTTTCCGGCCAAGGCGCTGCCGGTCAACGGACGTGACGAGTATTTCGGTGACGGCTCGATGCGCCAGTCGGCGCCGGTGGCGGCGGCCATTCACCTGGGGGCGCAGCGCATCCTGGTGGTCGGGGCCGGGCGATTGCACGAACCCAAACGCGACCTGGCCGCCGCCCCCGCCAACAAGTACCCGACGCTGGCGCAGATTGCCGGCCATACCTTGTCCAACATCTTCCTGGACGCGCTGGCCGTGGACGTCGAACGGGTACGTCGCATCAACCACACGATCGGCCTGGTGCCGGCCGAAGCACGCGCCGCCAGTGGCTTGCGGTCGGTCGATCTGCTCGTGATCTCGCCGTCCGAACGCATCGATGCGGTGGCGGCCAAACATGTCAGCGACCTGCCACGACCGGTGCGTGCGCTGCTCGGGGGTGTAGGCGTCACCTCCGACAAGTCCGACTTCCAGGGTGCGGCACTGGCCAGCTACCTGCTGTTCGAGGCGCCCTATACGCAGGAACTGATGGCGCTCGGCCGCGCCGACACGCTGCGCCAGCGCACAGAAGTGATCGACTTCTTCGGTTGGGTCGACCCCTGCCCGGCGCTGCCGCCCGGCGGCCCGGCCACCGACTCGCCACGCGTCGAGCGCCGGCGCGACCCGCTGCGCCTGCGCTGAGCGCCTGCTTCCCGGGCAGCGCCGACTAGAATCGGCCGCTTGCGGCCACGTCCGGCCGTCTCTCCTCCAAGCTCTCCACCCCGATGCCACGCCAACTCTTCGTCACCACCGCACTGCCCTACGCCAACGGGAATTTCCACATCGGCCACATCATGGAGTACATCCAGGCCGACATCTGGGTGCGGCACCAGCGGATGTCGGGCAACGCGGTGAATTTTGTCTGCGCCGACGACGCGCATGGCGCGCCGATCATGATCGCGGCAGAAAAGGCCGGTGTCACGCCACGGCAATTCGTCGACAACATCGCCGCCGGCCGCGCCCAATATCTGAAGGGTTTCCAGATCGAGTTCGACAACTGGAGCCATACCGACAGCGAAGAGAACCACCAGCTTTGCCGCGAGATCTACCAGGCACTGGACGCGCAAGGCCTGATTGGTCGCAAGAGCGTGGAGCAGTTCTTCGATCCCGAGAAGAACATGTTCCTTCCCGACCGCTTCATCAAGGGCATCTGCCCGAACTGCGGCGCCAAGGACCAGTTCGGCGACAACTGCGAGGTCTGCGGCGCGGTCTATGCGCCAACCGACTTGAAGGAGCCGTATTCGGCACTCAGCGGAGCCAAGCCGGTGCTCAAGACCAGCGAGCACTTCTTCTTCCGACTGTCGGACCCGCGCTGCGCCGAATACCTGAAGGGCTGGATCCAAGGCAGCGGCCTGCAATCCGAGGTCGCAAACAAGGTCAAGGAATGGTTCTCAGTGCGCAAGAACGCCGATGGCAGCACCAGCGAAGGCCTGGCTGACTGGGATATTTCCCGTGATGCACCGTATTTCGGCATCGAGATTCCAGGCCAGCCCGGCAAATACTTCTACGTCTGGTTCGACGCGCCGATCGGGTACCTGGCGTCGCTGAAAAACCTGCTTGACGGCCGGGGCGAGGATTTTCAGGCCTACATCGACCACCCGGAGGTGGAACAGTACCACTTCATCGGCAAGGATATCGTCACCTTCCACACCTTGTTCTGGCCCGCCGTGCTGCACTTCGCCGGGCGCAAGGTGCCGAACAACGTGTTCGTGCACGGCTTCCTGACGGTCAACAATGGCGAGAAGATGAGCACGAGCCGCGGCACCGGCCTGGACCCGCTCAAATACCTGAGCCTGGGCATGAACCCCGAGTGGCTGCGCTACTACCTGGCGACCAAGCTCACAAGCCGCAACGAAGACGTAGAGTTCAGCCCGGAAGACTTCATGGCGCGCGTCAACAGCGACCTGGTGGGCAAATACATCAACATCGCGTCACGCGCGGCCGGCTTTCTGGCGAAACGCTTTGGCGGCCAGCTCGGCGCTATCTCTGACGATGGCACGGCGTTGCTGACCCAGATTCAGATCGAGCGCACCAGCATCGAACAACTCTACGAGGCGCGCGAATTTGCCAAGGCGCTGCGCGAGACCATGCTGCTGGCCGACCGCGTCAATGAATATGTGGATGCCAACAAGCCCTGGGAACTGGCGAAACAAGCCGACATGGAAGCCCGTTTGCACGATGTGTGCACGGTTTGCATTGAGGCCTTTCGCGCGCTCACGGCTTACCTCAAGCCGGTGCTGCCGGAACTGGCCACGCAGGTGGAGGCGTTCCTGAAGATTGAGCCTTTGAGCTTTGCCAGCGTCAGTCAGGCCTTGGGCGCCGGCCACGCCATAGGCAACTACCAGCACCTGATTGCGCGCGTCGATATCAAGCAACTTGAAGCATTGTTTGAGCCTGTAGCCCCCGTGGAACCTGCGCAGTCAGCTATTGAATCAGTAGTAACAGGCGGCGAGGCCATCGCCCCGGTGATCGGCATCGATGACTTCAGCAAGATCGACCTGCGCATTGCTCGCATCGTCAATTGCGAGGCCGTGGCGGGTTCCACCAAACTCTTGCGACTGACGCTGGACCTGGGCGAAGCGACGACGCGCAACGTGTTCAGCGGCATTGCCAGCAGCTATCAGCCCGAGCAGCTGATCGGCAAACTCACGGTGATGGTGGCCAACCTGGCGCCGCGCAAAATGAAGTTCGGCATCAGCGACGGCATGGTGCTGGCCGCCAGCCATGCCGATGAAAAGTCGAACCCTGGCATCTATGTGCTGGAGCCCTTTGCTGGCGCCTTGCCCGGCATGCGGGTGCATTGACGGGCGTAAAATAGAATTCCTCATGGGTACCCTGCATTCCTTGAATTCACCGCGGTTGGTGTCACCGCTCTCCAAACGCCGGCGCATCTGCATGCGTCTGCGGCACTGTGGGCCACCTGCATTCGTTTGAACCCCTGGTGTTCAGATCGTTTGCGGTGTCCCCTGTGTTTTTAGATTTTTTTCCTCCTTTGGTCGTTGCGCTTGGCCTTAACCACGCCACAGCGCCATGAACCAGCTCATTGCTGCCGTTCTGGTCCTGATGCTGGGTGGCGCACTGGCGCTGCTGCCAGCGCGCAATGTCGTGCGCGCTGCCACCGGCTTGATTTCCCAGGCCATTGCCCTCGGCCTCGTCTGGTGGGTGGCGCTGCCGGTGCTGTTTGGCGGCCCCGATGTCACCGGTGACATGCCCTGGGCCTATCCCATGGGCGCGCTGCATTTCAGGCTGGACGCGCTGGGCGCCTTCTTCCTGAGCTGGTCCTTGCCCATGACGCTGCTGGGCAGCGTGTATGCCATGGGTTACATGAAAAAATACTTTGACAGCCCGCGCCACATCGGCGTGCACTTCGGCCTGCTCAACATGATTTCACTCTCGTTCATCCTGGTGTACGTCGGTGAGCATGCCGTCACGTTCTTGCTGGGCTGGGAGATTGCAGCACTGTCGGCCTGGTTGCTGGTGATCTGGGACTACCCCAACCAGAAGGTGCGCTTTGCCGGCTTCAATTACCTGGTGTCCACCCATGTCGGCCTGATTTTTCTGGTGGCGGCTGTGATGATTCTCTACACCAACACCCAGTCGTGGTTTCTGGATGACTATGGCGACTGGATGGCTCAGAACCCCGGCACGGTGCGCAATACCGTCTTCTTGCTGCTGGTCACCAGCTTTGGCCTCAAGTCCGCTTTTTTCCCGTTTCATTCGTGGTTGCCGCGCGCCCATGCAGCCGCGCCTGCACACGTATCGGCATTGATGTCGGGCGTGATTCACAAAGCGGGGCTGTATGCGCTGGTGCATTTTGTGATGATCTCGGGCAAGCCGGACGAATGGATGGGCTGGTTCTTGATTGCGTTCTCCGTCACCTCGGCGGTGGTGGGTGGCCTCTACACCGTGGGCCAGCGCGATCTGAAGCGCCTGCTGGGCTACTCGTCGACCGAGAACGTCGGCATCGCCGGCATCGGCTTTGGCGTCGGCTGCCTGGGTCTGAGCTGGGACCTGCCCGCGCTGGTGGCGCTGGGTTTTGGCGGCGGCTTGCTGCATGTGCTCAACCACGCGTTCTTCAAATGCCAGCTGTTTTATGCGGCCGGCTGCGTGTACCAGATCAAGCATGTGATCGACATCGAGCGCCTGGGCGGCCTGTTCAAGCGCATGCCCGTGACCGCCGTCTGCTTCATCATCGGCGGTGTCGCCATTTCGGCCTTGCCGCCGTTCAACGGCTTTGCCAGCGAGTTCCTGATCTACTCGGGCCTGTTCACGGGCGAGACCATCAACATCTGGGCCAAGCTCACATTGGCCCTGACCGCCGCGGCGCTGGCCTTTGTCGGGGCGGTGTCGGCCCTGAGCATCACGCGCGCCTTTGGCGTGATCTTTTTGGGCAACGCGCGCGACCCCAGCTTGCCCGAAGCGCACGAGGCCAGTGGCTGGATGTTGTTCCCGATGGTCGTACACACGCTGGGAACCGTGCTGCTGGGCGTGGCCCCCACCTTGGGCTTTGCCCTGGTGGCGGCGCCCACCGCCCTGTTCCTGCACTTGACGCCCGATGCGCTGGCGACCCAGGCGCTGCAGTCCGTCACCGGGACGCTGCTACGTATCGGCGCCATTTCAGCGGGATTGACCGTTGTCGTGATGCTGGTGCTGGCGCTGGCATGGCTGCGCGCGCGCCTGAAACGCCAGACGCCAGAGCACAATGCCACCTGGGGTTGCGGCTATGGCGCCCCCACTGCGCGCATGCAGTACACGGGTGCGAGCTTTTCGGTCGACTTTGCGCAGCGTTTCAAAAACGTCATGCTGATGCTCAAGCGGCAAAAAGCCCCGGCCGGCTATTTCCCGCGTGACAGTTATGTGATCACCGACTGCGTGGATGCCGTGGAGCGGCGCCTGTTTGCAGTGATCAACCGGGGCGATACGTCGGCCACCGAGTTGTCGCAAAAATTGCACGAAGACGACCCGCGCATCGCCTTTGCGGCCGCCCTGGCGGCCATCGTGGCGATCGGGGCGCTGGTGTTGCTGGCCGAAGGGGGGCTGCCGTGAGCCTGCTGCTGACCTTGACGCATGGGGCGTTGGTATTGAGCCTGCCGATTGTTCTAGTCGGGTTGGTGAACCGTACAAAATCCTGGTGGGCCGGGCGCAAGGGGCCGCGCCTGTTGCAGTCGGCCCACGACCTGTGGCGGCTGCTGGGCAAGCGCCCCATCATCAGCACGGTCGCCAGCCCGCTGTTTCGCATGAGCGCCTATGTCGTGTTGGTCTGCGCCCTGGCGGCGGCCAGCATGGTGCCGATGCTGGGCCAGTTTGCGCCAGTGCAGTTTTCGCACGATTTCATCGTGGTGGCCTACACGCTGGGGCTGGCGCGCATTGCGCTCATGATCGCGGCGATGGACGTGGGCAGGGCGTTTGAAGGCATGGGCGCAGCACGCGAGGCGTCTTTTTCAGCCTACGCCGAGCCAGCGCTTTTTTTGCTGATCGGCGCGGCTGGTGCCGCCACCGGCATGACGAGTTTTGCCGACCTGATCGGGCAGTTGCACCGCACGCCTTACTTTTTGATCATTGTGATTCCGCTGGTGCTGGCGCTGCTGATCTTGTTGCAGACCGAAGCCGCTCGCGTGCCGGTGGATGACCCGATGACGCACCTGGAACTGACCATGATCCATGAGGTCATGATTCTGGACCACAGTGGCCCCGAACTGGCGGCCATGCAGTACGCCGCCGCGCTGAAGATGACCTTGTACGCGGGGCTGATTGCGGCGCTGATCAACCCGGTTGACCCGCGGGTAGCACCCGTTGCCGCCATTGGCGTATCGCTGGGATTGATGCTGGCGGTGGCGCTGGTGGTGGGGTGTATCGAGTCGCTGACCGCCCGGCTGCCGATGCGCTGGGTCACGCGCTATGTGCTGATTGGCTCGGGCGCTGCGCTGCTCTGCATGGTGGTGGTGGGTTTGGGAGCCAGCGGCTTATGACACTGCCCTTGATCCTGTGCCTGGTGGCCACTGTGATTCCCGTCTTTTTTGGCAAGATCCACTCGGCCCCCGCCTGGCTGAGCCTGCAGGCACTGGCGCTAGGCTGGATCAGCATGACCCGGCATTCGGAGCTGTCGGTGCATGTGCTGGCCATCGGCCTGGAAGTGCTGCTGGTGCGCGCCTGGCTGGTGCCCACCTTGCTGCGCCGCGCGCTGGCCAGGCAAAGTGCCGCACGGCAGGACCTGATGCCCTCCAATCTGTTTGCCTGGGGCGTGGCCATCAGCCTGATCATTCTGGCGTTCCGCTTTGGCGACGGTGCCCGGGCGGACGTGCGCGCGCTCACGCTGGGCGTGGTGGCGGCCACGGTCATGATCGCCTTCTTGATTCTGGCCACCAACCGCGAGCCCGCCGCCCAATTGGTTGGCTTGTTGTTCATGGAAAACGCGCTCGCGTTGTTTGAATCACTGATGCCCGAACCCTGGGCGCTGCCGGTGCACCTGGCGGTCAGCGGCGTCTACATCCTGACGGTGGCGGTGGGCAGTTGGCTGGTGCGTGGGCACCTGCCGGTCCCATCAATAGCCCCGCCCCTGAAAGAGAATGCATGAGCGCGCGCGCCACCGCTGCCCCGTCCCCTGTTAGCCTGACCGAGCTTGCAGACCAGGTGGAACCCGGCTCCAGGTGGGTCGCCCCGACCCTGGTAGCCGTCGCCCTGATCAACTGGCTGGTCTCGATGGCGCTGTTCATCACGCACCCGCTGGCGCAATTGCCACTGTATTTTGCCAAGCGCTACCTGGTGCTCGACGCCACTTCGCTGCTCTTTGTGGTGCTGGTCAACACGGTGTTTCTGGGGATCAGCGTGTACATCTTGTCGCGCGAACACACATCAAACATCCTGTCGCATGACATCCGCTCGCGTGCCGGTCTGATGCTGGCCTTCATGCTCATCATCAACCTGGGGGTCATGTCCAACCACCTGATTCTGATGTGGGCGCTGATCGAGCTCAGCACCTTGTGCGCAGCACCCCTGGTGGCGCGCGGTGACGCCGCCTCACCCAAAGGCGTCGCCTGGCGCTACATGCTGTACTCGGCCATGACGCTGTCCATCACCTTCCTGGGCTTCATGTGCCTGGCTCAGTCAGCCCACTTGCGCGGCGTCGACATCAGCTTTGCGGTTGACCAACTCGGGCAGGCCCTGAGCACCAACAGCGATGGCTGGCAACGCCTGGGGCTGTCCTTCATGCTGTTCGGGCTGGGTGGCAAGCTCGGCCTGGCGCCGCTCTACAGCTGGATGCCCGAAACCTACGAGGCTGCGCCCACCAGCACCAGCGCGTTGCTGGCGGCGGTGCAATTCAACATCAGCGTGGTCGCGGTGTTTCGTATCCTGCAGGTGTTTCAGGGCTATGAGTCCGGCTTTGCATCGCAGGAGCTGCTGCTCATGGGCTACCTGTCGCTGGTCGTGGCGGCGGTGCAGGTGATGGCGGTGCGCAACTACAAACGCCTGATTGCCTACGCCTGCGTGAGTTCCTCCGGCGTCATTGCCCTGGGTCTGTCGGTCGGCAAGGCGGCCGCCTATGGCGTGGTGCTTTACATCGTCAGCAATGCGTTCGTGAAGTCCCTTCTGTTCCTGACCGCCGGGCGCCTGCGCGCGGTCTATGGCACGAACGATGTGGCGCCCTTAAGCGGTGTGATCCGGGTCATGCCTTTTTCTGGACTGCTGTTTACGGTCGGCATTTTTGCCTTGCTGGGCTTTCCGCCCTTTGCCAGCTTTCTGGCCGAGATGATGATCCTCTCGGGCATCGTGCAAGCCGGTAACCTGATGGCGTTCACCTTGATGTGCGTGATGTTGACCGTCATTTTTGTAGCGACCGGGCGCACCGTGTTCCCGATGCTGTGGGGCCTGTCCCGGCGTGAAGGACCGCCGGTGCATGAATCATGGATCGCCGCCGTGCCCAAACTGGGTTTTGTCTTCATCCTGATCATGCTTGGCACCTACACGCCCAAGCCCATCACCGAGTTGCTGATTGCGGTGGCGCAATCGATTGGCGGTTAAGCATGACACGCGCACAAGCCCTGACCCTGGTCGCCCTGCGCGATGTGGCCACCACCAGCCTGCCTGAACTGGTGCAACTTTGCAGCCAGCGCCTAAAAGCCGGCGAGCGCCTGCTCGCCCTGTTTGGTCGGCCAGCGCCCGAATCGGGGGCGAACAGCATCATGGTCACCGCGGTGCTGCAGCCCGCGCAAGGGCTGCTTGCCCTCTTGCGCGCCACTGCAGAGCGCGGCGATCACTACCGCTGCCTCACCGCCCAGCACCCGGCGGCGCAGATTCTGGAACGCGAACTGTGGGAACAGACCGGCCTGTTCCCGGACGGCCACCCCTGGCTCAAACCGGTGCGCTTTGAAGGCGAGCGCCAGCAGCGCATGTTGGAGTACCCCTTCTTCAAGGTGCGCGGGCAGGAGGTGCATGAAGTGGCGGTCGGCCCGATTCATGCCAGCGTGATCGAGCCCGGGCATTTCCGCTTCATGTGCTTGGGTGAAACCGTGCATCACCTGGAGATTCAGCTGGGCTACCAGCACCGCGGCGTGGAAGGCCTGCTGCTGCGCCGACCTGCGTGGCAGCACACGGCGCTGGTGGAGTCGATCTGTGGCGACTCGGCCGTGGCCTATGCCTGGGGCTATTGCGCCGCGCTGGAATTTATGTCAAATCAGTCTCTAGCCCTCGCAGTACATGCCTCACGTGCTATCGCTTTAGAGATGGAGCGCGTCGCCATGCACCTCGCCACCTTGGGCGGCATGGCCACCGACATCGCTTTTTTGCAGGGGGGTGCCACCTACGGCCGCTTGCGCACCGCCATCATCAACGCCAGCCAGCGTGTCTGCGGCAACCGCTTTGGCCGCGGCTGGATTCGACCCGGTCAAGCCAAGCCCTTGCCGGCCACCTTGCAGCAGGACCTGAGCCAAACCCTGATGGCCTTTGCGAGCGACTTTGCGCAAGTCAATCAGCTGATGCTGAGCGCGCGCAGCGTCCAGGTCCGCTTAGCCCGCACTGGCATGGTCAGCCAACAGGCCGCGCTGGACTTGGGGCTGGTGGGCCCGGTGGCGCGCGCCAGTGGCGTGGCGCTGGATGGCCGCACACAATGGCCCGATGCCGCCTACCGCCATGCGCCGCTGCCGCTGGTGACCGAGACGGCGGGCGACTGTCAGGCGCGCATGTTGCTACGCATGCGCGAGGTTGAAGCCTCGGTGGCCTGGCTGCTCCAACTGCTGGCTAACACCGCGTTGGACCTGAGTCAAGCCGGGCAAGCGCAGCCCAGCATCCCCGCAGCGCTGCAGCCAGATGCACTGTGTGTGTCGCTGGTGGAGGGCACGCGCGGACCGGTGCTGCAGGTGCTGGAGACCTCGGCCAGCGGTGAACTGCGGCATTACAAGGTGCAAGACCCCTCGCTGCCCAACTGGTTTGGCCTGGCTTTTGCCATGCGCGACAACGCCATTTCTGACTTCCCCATCTGCAACAAGAGCTTTGACCTCTCTTACTGCGGCAACGATTTATAGAAGACTGCAGGCACAGCATGTTCAAGTCCATCGCCGTTCGCAAGTCCCAGGGCACGCAGTACATTGCCGACCTGCGTGCCGCCAAACCGGTGGGCTTTCGCGGTAAGCCCGTCATCAGCGATGCCGCCTGCGCCAGCGGCTGCCAGGCCTGCCAGGCCATTTGCCCGACCCAGGCGATTCAATTGCTGCCGGTGCAGATTGATCTGGGGCGCTGCGTGCTGTGCGGCGACTGCGAGCCGGTCTGTCCCAGCCACAAATTGAGTTTCAGCAACGACATCAAGCTGTGCGCCACCAGCCGCGAGGCGCTCACCGTCAGCAGCGCGCACCCCAACATTGACCCGGTCCAGGTGTCAAAGGCGCTGCACCAGCGCTTTGGACGCTCGCTCAAACTGCGCTCGGTGTCAGCCGGCGGCTGCAATGGCTGCGAACTGGAAATCAACGCCTGGAGCAACGTAAACTTTGACCTGGGCCGCTACGGCATTGACATCGTGGCCAGCCCGCGCCACGCTGACGCCCTGGTGCTGTCCGGCCCTATCACCCGTAACATGGCGCAAGCCCTGCAAATCTGTTGGGACGCCATCCCCGAGCCAAAACTGGTGATTGCCGTGGGCGCCTGCGCGATCTCGGGCGGTGTTTTTGCCGACAGCGACGCGCTCGACCGGGAGTTTTTGGAGCGCTTCAAGCCTTCGCTGTATGTGCCAGGCTGCCCGGCGCATCCGCTGACTTTTATCTCGGGCATCATGGACTTGCTGGGCATTGCGGGGTAGGTCGGGGCTTCATTGAAGCCAAGACACCTTTCCGATTGGGCTCAATTCGTTTGGCTGGATGGCTGGATGGCTGGAAAAGACGTTTGCAGGTGCTCGGATTTGTCGCCGAGGGAAACCGCGGCCGCTCGGTCACTACATGCCGGCTTTGCCTGCCCACTGCTCCATTGCTGAAGCCCTGGTCAAGCACCGAGAAATTCACCAATCGGCTTAAGGTTTTCAATCCGGTCGCAAATGGCCTTGATGACCACCAGGATCGGAACCCCTAGCAGAAGTCCCCATATTCCCCAGAGCCAGCCCCAGGCCAGCACACCCACGAAGATGGCAACCGGATTCATCTTGTTGGTTCGACTGGTCAGCCAAGGTGTCAACAGGAAAGCTTCGATCGAATGAATTACCAGGGAAGTTCCGCTAATTATCAGAGCCATCTCCAGCGTGCCGAACTGCAGGAAGCTCACCAGCGCCGAACCGGTCGCGATGGCCACACTGCCGACATAGGGAATCAGATCAAGCACGCCTGCAGCAACGCCCCATACCGCCGCGTGCTCCAAGCCGAGTGCCAAGAAGCTCAACCAAGTGGCCAAACCGACCAGGATACTTGTGAACAGCTGCACCAGCATGTAGCGTTGTATCTGGTCGTGAATCTGATTGAGTGCCTGCAACGTGATTTTTTTCTTGCTCAGCGTGGGTCCGGTAAGTTTGATCAACTTGCGTCGGAACTGGTCACCCGAGGCCATGAGAAAGAATGTGATGAGCGCCGCCATCCCGATCTGGCCCAACACCCCCAGCAGCCCCATGGTGCCACTCCACAGATGGTCCTTGATATCGAACTTGGGTTTTTCAATCTGCACGCGTTGCACGCTTCGGTTGACAGGTGCGACCTGGGTCGACTCTTCGGCTGCTTGCTCAATTTGAGCGGCCGCTCTTTGCACTGTTGTCAGCGTGTTCTTCGGCCCGCCCGGCAAAGATCGAGCTGAGTCGTGCAGTTTTTGCGCGGCCGCGGGTAGTAACTCGACCAGCTTGCTAGCGTCGTCGCTCAAAGAATATGCGCCTGCGCCAAAGCCAGTGAGAATGGCCAATATCAGCACGGCTGCGCTCAATGGGCGCGGAATCCGGAGCAACTGCAGCCAGTCCACCACCGGTGACAGTGCATAACTGAAAAGCAAGCCGACCATCACTGGAATAAAAACGGCGCTGGCCCACCGCAAAGCAAAGACACTGGCCAGCACTGCTAGCACCGCCAGCGACACGCTGCGCACGTCCACTGGCATATGCAATAACACGCGCGCTGGTTCGGGCGGTTCGGTGGTCGCGGTCTCTGCCTGCGCACCCATTACGTCGTGTTGCACTGAAGTTGAATCTGTCACTGCTGGCTCCTGCTTGGCACCCGAGTGTATTCTGGCTTAAGGCAATGCTGATTTAGGTCCACGGCGCAGGGGCATCTTGATGAAGCAACAGTCCCTCGCCATGGCTGTCGATCAAGTCTTTGAGCAGTACCTCCACTTTGGCACATTTCGATGCAAGTAAAGGTGGCGACGTCCATCCCAATGGGCGCGTCGAAAAGTCCTCCAGCGGCACGAATTCAACCAGCTTGCGATGCCGCATGGCATCGAACGCCGGGTTGTTCGCGATCCGGAACAGCCGGGTGCGAAACTGCGTCCCTGGCCGCCATTGAGCGGACGCAGCGCCTGCCTGCGCGCGCCGCACCCAGCCATCTTCAGAACCTTCGGAGGTCAGCCTATCAGTCATTCAATTTGACAAACGAATGGCATCAGACAAAGTCTCTTGAGATGAGTGAAACATCATTCCATCAATGCGATAGGGGTCAATGCATTGATCCCCTTATAAAAGGCATTTATAATACATGTTTAAATCCATTCAAGTACATGAGCATGTTCCCCGACTGTCTGTTTCATCGGCACGCGCATTGCGCAGTTAGCCCGGCGATCGCGAGCGATGTCTCCCGCAATAAGTCCTGCTGTGCCACTCATGGCAGGTTGATTATTTTTTACCAACCACAAGAGGTTTCACCATGAGTTCTTGCGCTACTAACCACGTCACCCCCGAAGCCATCTATCCGTTTGATGCGCGCGGCGTTGCCAAACGATTCCGTCATGCCGCCATTTTTGGTGCGCTTGATTCACTGCAACCCGGCGAGACCATGCGTTTCTGCAACGACCACGATCCGATTCCCCTACTGAACCAACTCATCGCCCGGTACGGCGATGCTGTTTCCATTGAGTATGTGCAACGGGAGGCAGGCGCGATCGTGATCGACTTCGCCTGCCTTTGAGGCACTCCATGAATTTCCCTGCCTTTTTCGATCAGGTGCCGCGCATCACAATGCGCGATCCGCTCGCTGATTTACTCGGATCCGTCACTGGGGGGCTAATAACGTACGGCTATGCAGATGCGGTGCGACTGGCCGGGCATTCTTGCCCGACGGTCGCCTCAGCCTACTGGCTAGGCGTGCGAGCCATCAAGACCTTGTATGGCGACGACATGCCCACCCGCGGTGCCATTCAAGTGAGCCTGCGCGAACCACTTGAAGCCGGCACCGCCGGTGTGGTCGCCAATGTGCTCGGCTTGCTCACCGGCGCCGCTAGCGATGGTGGTTTTGCCGGCATTGGTGGCCAGTTTGTGCGGCGCGGTCTGTTGCAGTTCAACGTGAACATCGAGACCGAGCTTCGCTTCACGCGAACCGACACGGGTCTGGCGGTTCTGGCCCAAGCCTATCCGCACCGCGTGCCGGGGGACCCACAAACCATGAGCCTGATGCAACTTTGCCTTTCAGGTCAGGCCACAGACCAACAACGCATTGAATTTGGACGCTTGTGGCAACAACGCGTACAGCGCATCCTGCTTGACCATGCATGGGACGACACCGTATTTAATCTCAGGACTGCCTGAGTACCAAGGCAAGGCCGCATCTGCCAGACATCGTGGCGTGTGAGGTCCACGATTGAAGCCACGCAGAAACGCACCATGACACGCACTGAGCAAGCGCCCGCCAAGTGGCAAGAACGGGCTCCGCCGCGTCACCTTGACCCGCAATGCTTGCTCCGACGGAGCGTGTTGCTTAATGAAGGAGAAAAATCATGACGTTCGTTGTCACCGAGTCCTGCATCAGCTGCAAATATACCGACTGTGTCGATGTCTGCCCCGTGGATGCCTTTCGTGAGGGCCCCAACTTCCTGGCAATTGATCCGGACGAGTGCATTGACTGCGCGGTCTGTGTGCCAGAGTGCCCGGTCAACGCCATCTTTGCCGAAGAAGATGTACCCGCCGACCAGCAGGACTTCATCGCATTGAATGCAGAACTCGCGCCAAAGTGGAAAACCATCACCCGAACCAAGGCGGCTCTTCCTGACGCTGACAAATGGGCGTCCGTGACGGCCAAACGGGCTGAGCTCAAGCGTTGATGCACCGCAAGCTACCGCTGCAACAACACTTATCCAAAATTGTCATGCATGGTGGGCATCACGTTCCATACATGACGACGCAGCCTATGTCGATTGGCAGGACAAGACCCGGCAAGTTTCAATCCCCTTTTTTTCATGGCGAATACATCACGTCATGATATAGATGGATAAACTGGGCGACATCCAGCCAGGTCTGTTAACTGGCTGGCAGGTGCCCCTAATGAAACTCAATATTCTGTCTGACCTTCATCTCAACTGCGGCGCATTGGAGATGCCCCGTAATGACGCCGATATCGTAATTCTGGCAGGCGACATCGCGCGCCCGAAGGAGGCGGTTTCCTGGGCCACGGGATTCGCCAAGCCAGTGCTTTACGTTGCCGGGAATCACGAATTTTACGGCGGCAGCATTGTGGGGGCCTCACATGAACTCAAAAGACTGTGTGCCGGAACGAATATTCACGTACTCGACAATGATCAAGTCATTGTCGAAGGCGTGCGTTTTCTGGGGTCCACGCTGTGGACTGACTTCATGCTTTGGACTGATGGCGAGCAACGTACGCTGGCCATGCTGGAAGCGCAACGTTTCATGCGTGATTTCAGCATAATCCATGTGGACGAGCCCGTGAAAAGACTGTTCACGCCCGATGACGCCGCCGCTCTGTGTCGCGCTGACGCCCAGTGGCTTGAATGCCGGCTGGCCGAGCCCCATGCGGGCCCGACGGTCGTCATCACGCACCATGCGCCATCGCGCCATAGTATTCATTCGCGGTTTGCCGGTTCACTGCTCAATGGCTGCTTTGTGTCCGATCTGCAGCATCTTGTTGACGGTCAGCGCGTGCAGTTGTGGGTGCACGGTCATACCCATGACAGTTTTGATTACATGCTCCAGGGTACGCGGGTGGTGTGCAATCCGCGGGGTTATGCGAAAGACGGGGCGAATGAAAACCCCCTGTTTGACAGCAATTTTGTGGTTCAAATTGGACCTTCAACGCAAGGTGCAGAGCAGGAGTAAGGTATGCACAGATGGTTCTCAAAGCAACTCGGTGACGGAATTCTGGCTTACGAATCGAAGGCTCAGATCCAGGCCATATTCCCGCCCTTGTTCGCGGCTGCAGCGCGGCCTGTGGACATGGCCGTCTTTACGCGACATGAACTCGAAGGACGCCTGCAATGCGAGGTTGTGGCTTATTTCTCGCCTGCGGCGGAAGTCATTGCCCGGCAGATGGACGCGCAAGCGTGTGAAAAGCCGGCCCGCGCCGAGCTTGACTTGCTGGTCGGCGAGTCGGCTTGTTGGGCAGTTTTGTTTGCTGAAGGGCAACAGCAATGAGCCATATGCGTTCCCAGGACTGGAATCCGAAATCCGCTGCGGTGCTGCACGATCAGCGCGCCGCTTGTGATGAGATGCGTGAGCGTTGCCCTGTCGCTTATAGCGATTTACTGGGCTGGTCGCTCTTTCGGCACGAGGACGTTGTACGCGTCCTGAATGACCCCGAAACATTCAGCAGCGTGGTCTCCCGAAATCTCTCGGTTCCCAACGGCATGGATCCCCCCGAGCATGGCCAATACCGCCGCGTCATCGAGCGCTATTTCGCGCCGCAAGCCATGCAGGCGTTCGAGCCACAATGCCGCAGCATCGCAGCCGACCTGGTGCGCTCCCTGTACGGACGCGTGGAGCTGGAACTGATGGGTGATTTTGCCCATCCATTTGCGATTCGGGTGCAATGCGCGTTTCTCGGTTGGCCAGCCAGTATGCACGAGCCGCTGCGATTGTGGGCGCAAAAAAACCACGCCGCCACCTTGGCCCAGGATCGGACGGCCATGGCTAACATCGCCCACGAATTTTCGGGTTATGTCTTGGGGTTGCTGCAGCTGCGCCGCGACGCTGGCATCCAGGGCCATCAGGATGTCATAGGCAGTTTGACCAGCCAACAGGTCAAGGACCGACCGTTAAGCGACGAAGAAATCATCAGCATCTTGCGCAACTGGACGGTTGGTGAGATCAGCACGATCGCGGCGGCGGTTGGCCTTGTGGCCGGGTATCTGGCGGAACACACCGATTTGCAGCGACAAGTACGCACGCAGCCAGCCTTGCTGCCCGACGCAATTGAAGAGATTTTGCGGCTATACGGTCCGCTGCTGGCGAACCGGCGAGTGACCACTCGCGCCGTCGAGATCGGCGGGCGCACCATCGGTGCCGGGGAGCGTATTTCCCTGAATTGGGTCGCGGCCAATCGAGATGGCCGTGTCTTCACCGATCCACAGTCGTTCCGGCTGGACCGCGATGCAAGCGCCAATCTACTGTACGGCGCGGGTATACACGTCTGTCCCGGGGCGCCGCTGGCGCGCATGGAGTTGCGGGTAGCGGTGCAAGCACTGCTTGACTGCACCACCGGTATTGACCCGATTGCACAATGCCCGCCAACCAGCGCGGTTTATCCGGCTTCAGGCTTTGCCACCTTGCCGCTGCGTGTCACGTTTGCGCCACAGGCGGATGCCCGCCGCGGATGACTTCGCCAAGCACCGAGAGTGCGTTCGCCCGGTCAAGCCTGCGCGTCAGGTGCGCCGGAGCACGGATTTGATCGTTCTGGCACCAGCGTACTTTCGGATGGGTGACGGGAACCGGTTCGCCTTGATGTCTCGTGCCGGCATGATCTGGCTGAAGTGGCCGCCTTTGCCAAGACGCGCGGCGTACTCACAGTGGCCGACAACACCTTTTACACGCCGTGCTTGGTGCGCCCGCTGGAACATGGCATTGACTTGGTGCTGCATTCCATGACCAAGTATCTTGGTGGTCATGGTGGCGCCACGGGCGGCATCGTGGCAGGCTCGGACGCGTTGATCGCATCGGTGCGCAAGACCGGCCTGGGCCATGTAGGGGGTAACCTATCGCCGCTGGAAGCGTTTGTATTTCTGCGCGGCATCAAGACGCTGCCGTTGCGCATGGCGGCGCACTGCGAGGGCGCGGCGGCGGTGGCCAATTTCCTGACGCGCCACCCTGCGGTGCGGGTGGCGCATTACCCGGCTCTTGCCAGCCACCCGCAGCATGCGCTGGCGCAGCGCCTGTTGCAGGGCGGTTTTGGCGGCGTGGTGGCTTTCGAGCTGGTGCGCAACGAGCGTGCTGCGGCTGCGGCCGTGTTGAACCGGCTTGAGCTATTCACGCAGGCGGTCTCATTGGGTGACGTGGACAGCCTGGCCTGCCACCCGGCGAACACCACGCACAGCTTTGTCACGGCCGAGGTGCGAGCCCAAAACGGAGTTGCCGAAGGGCTGATCCGGCTCAGCGTGGGTGCAGAACATCCAGACGACCTGATTGCCGATCTGGAACGTGCGTTAAGGCATGGCGCCTAAACGCGTAAGGTGGCGCGGCGTCATGGGTCAAGCAGTTGATTGGCGGAAGTCGCTTGATTGCTCGCGACTTCCAGCATTCTTCCTTTAGCCAGTTGCACAATGCCTTCCGTCAAACGGTGCCATTCATGGCGTATCGAGAGTGGTTTATGCATGGTCAAAAGCCCTTAGATCGGGCACAACGAAACGTCCACGTAAAGATAGCAACCCAGTCCGGTGTAACCGTGCGAGTTTAGTGAGCACTTTCTCACCGTTTTCAAGTAGGTGAATCTCGATCCGTCGCCGATCTTCAGAGGAGCGACGGCGCTCGACAAATTCCAGCTTCTCGCATCGCGAAATCAGCGCGACCACGCCATGCTGTTGCGCCTGCAGGCGCTCCGCCAGCTCTCCCACGGTTGCCCAGTCGCGACCGGGATAGCCTTTGACATGCAGCAACAGCAAATACTGCAAAGGCGTTAATCCATGCTGGCGCGTAACATCCTCGCTGAAACGCTCGAACTTCCGGATCTGATAACGAAAATCGGAAAGTATTTCAAAATCATGTTTATTGAGGGTTAGAGCTTTGAGTTTCGGTGCGGCCATATCCATCCTAAGTCGGCGTGAACAAGCATTTTCTCATCACCTCCCAATCAATTTGTCGCACCAGGCCAATGGCGCATCATGCTTCACGGTGCCAGGTCGTCAGTGGATCAGGACGATTTGCATCAGTATCAGCCACATAAACAGTCCAGCGCCTGCAATCACTGTCGCCATTTGCAGCGCCTTGACATCTTCGCGCATGGAGAACAATGCATACACGCCGCGATAGATCAGTCCAACTGAGCCTAACAGGCCGAGCCCCCCAACGACAATGCCCACAGACAGATTCGGCACGAACAGCGTCAGCGAAGAGAGCCACAGTGGAACCGATGCGATAGCTGCCAGGGTGAAACATGCGTGGTAGTCGGTTGCCGCATTGTTGACTCTGGCAACCAGGTGAATCACCCACGCCATGATTGGAACAGTGAGTAACTCGGCTAGAAAGAATATCCCGGCCGCGGCGTGCCATTGTGCGGGCGTTATGCCCGGAACAAAAACATCGCCATAGCTCCCTCCGGCGTAATAGATCATCGCTGGCGGCAACAAGGACAGAGGTAAAACGACCAACGTGAACAGGCGCGCAATGGATGGATGAATCCGGATCAAATCATCCCAACCTTCCGAGAAGGAAAAAATCATCCTGGGCATTTGAAAGACATTCACGGCAATCTCCTTTGTCGGGTTGAGGTCTCACCTTGCCGACCGGTTAAGAAAAGACAGCTGGAGCCGTTTGACGGCCAGCTTGATAAATATATCACGTTATGATGTAATTGCAAGAAAGATGAAAACAAACCGGTCCGGCAGACTAAAGGACTATTCGAGTTGTTCTCTGGTTGAAAGTGGTGGAGGCAAAGACGCTGCGCGTGGGTGTCAGAAAAGTTTCTTGCACGGCCACTGCCGCCTAGTCTGAAAGTGTTTCGTGTGCGTCAGTCTGGATGCTGCGAAAGCGGCCGACTGCCATCAAAGTTCGAGTTCTTCAACACGGAGTAGTGACCATGGCTCGTTCATCCCGTCCTGTTTTTCTTAACCTGATGCAGATTCAGATGACTGTGGGGGCGCTGACATCCATCGGCCACCGTTTGACTGGCGCCCTGCTGGCGGCGGGCGTGCCGTTCAGCCTTTATTTTGAACGATGCATACCGGCTGTTCCGCTGCCGCACGATCATGAACTGCTCTGAGGTTTGCCCCAAGGGCCTGGAGCCCTCCCACGCGATCGAGATGATCCGGTTGAAGATGTTGAAGATTGACACGCCCGGTGGACTGCCCGTCCACCGGACGTCGAGCATCGTAAAGGGTGAAAGGAAGTGAAAATCGGCATGATTGGTTTGGGTCGGATGGGTGCCGGCATGGTGCAGCGCCTGATACACAAGGGCAATGAATGTGTCGTTTATGACACGCAGTCGGCGGCCGTGGCCAACCTGAAAGAAGACGGTGCAACCGGTGCCGCGTCGATGCAGGAAATGGTCGCGCAAATGGCCAAACCGCGCGCCATCTGGCTGATGATTCCGGCTGCCATGGTCGACCATGGTTGAACGACTTGGTGCCACTGCTCGCCCCTGACGACATCGTCATCGATGGCGGCAATTCGTATTACCGCGATGACATGCGTCGAGCTGCGGAGTTGAAGGCCGGAGGCATTCACTAGAATCCTGAACTCGACACCTACGGCGGCGGCGTCTCGGATTCCGGCGAGGGCCGCTGGACGATCCAGGCGGCCATCAACGAAGGGGTCCCGTCGAATGTTCTTGGCGCCGCGCTGTTCGCGCGTTTTGCTTCACGCGGTCAGGCCGATTTTTCCAACCGAGTTCTGTCCGTAATGCGCAACGAGTTTAGCGGTCAAATTGAAAAGACAGTTGAGTAACTGAAATGCATCCGAAACACAAGAATTCCTTAGCGTGAATTTTTGTGAGAGAGCCACTTCTAAGAAGCATAGTGCGCCAATGGTGAAAATAGTAGAAGGATCAATATGCACAACCCAATACACCCTTTCAACGAACTCTTTGCTCAATTGGGACTGCCTTGTGATGAAAACAGCATTCGCCATTTCTTGACGACACACATGCCACTCGCCGCCGACGTCGATTTGCCTGATGCACTCTTTTGGCCACCGTCCTCCGCGACGTTCTTGCGGGAAAGTCTTCTTGAAGGTTCGGACTGGGCGGTAGTCATTGATCAACTCAGCGCGTCTCTTCGACCTCTCAGAAAATAGGCTGCCTGTTGTACCGGAGAAACATCATGCCAAAGAAAAACGACGATTCCAGTGAACACATTGTGCCGTGCGCACAATGTCTGAACGAGGTCCCCATGTCCGAAGCAAAGATCTTCGCGGCCGTTGACTACGTCGCCTACTTCTGCGGACCGGAATGTTATTCAAAGTGGGCAACCCAGGACGAAAACCCTGAATGGCAGCGGTCAAAAGACTAAGGACTTGTTCCGGTCAGCCTGGCTTGGAGTCGTGCGCGTGCAGCATGGTGTCGATGGCCAGTGTCGAGTGCGCGTAGGCCGCACCAGCGCGCATCTCGGCCGCAACCCAGATGGCCTCCATGAGCTCCTGATCGGTGGCACCAGCCTTCAGCGCCGATTGCGTGTGCCCACGAATGCAATAGGGACATTGGGTCACGTGCGCCACAGCCACCGCGATCAGCTGCTTGGTCTTGTTGGGCAAGGCGCCGTCGGCAAACACACTGGCGCTGAAGGCCTTAAAGGCGTCCAGCGGCTTGGGCGCGAGCTCACGGCGTTTGCGGGCGACTTCGGCACCTGCATAGGGGTAAATGGAACTTTCCATAACTTCTCCTTTGGGATTGATTGGTGTGGTTCGGCTTGCGTTACCGGTTGGCGTCGATAGCCTCGGGTGCAAAAAGAAATTCCCGCAGCGCGACCGCGTTATTGTTTGCTTCGTCATGCGCGCCATACACGAGCGTGACCGGGCCCTTGCGCGCCAGTGTGCGTAAGGTATCGAGTAACTCCGCGTGTGGACGCAATTCGGCGGCATAGCGCTGGCGAAACTCCTGCCAGCGCGCGGCGTCGTGACCGAACCACTGGCGCAACTTGGTGCTGGGCGCAAGCTCCTTGGCCCATTGATCCACGACCAGACTCTCCTTCTTAATGCCCCGCGGCCACAGGCGGTCAACCAATACACGCGCACCGTCGTCGTGGGATGGAGGATCGTAGGCGCGCTTGATCCGGATATGGCTGGCTGGAATTTTCGTGCTCATGAAGATGCCCTTGCAGCAGTTTGGCAGCAAAGCATACGCGTGGTGTGCGACACGATTGCTCAGTAGGGGTATTTGACATACATCTTATGATGGACGCTTGTCAGACTAGGAGCAACAGCCAACACACTGAAACCGCATGATCGAACCGAACCAGCCCACCGCCATCTCTGTGCGTTCCGTCCACAAGGCTGCCCGTTCCAAGCCTGGGGGAGCGAGAGAAATGGATGAACCCGAAGTCGCCTATCCCAACCTTGACGCATTGCTGACGGCGGTGCGCAATTGCCGTGCGTGTGAGGCGCATCTGCCGCTTGGTCCTCGTCCGGTGCTGCGAGCGGGTGAGTCGGCGCGCATCCTCATCGTGGGGCAGGCGCCCGGTGTGCGCGTGCACACGACCGGCATCCCATGGGACGACCCGAGCGGGGAGCGTCTGCGGGCATGGATGGGGGTAGACAAGGCGCTCTTCTATGACGAATCGCGCATCGCCATCATTCCCATGGGCTATTGTTATCCGGGGCGCGCAAGGGGTGGTGATTTACCGCCACGTCGTGAATGTGCGGATCTCTGGCTCGATCAGTTGCTGGCCCGGATGCCGCGGATTGAATTGACTCTGCTGGTCGGTCAGTACGCGCAACGCCATTTTCTGGGTAGCCGCCGAAAACCGTCACTGACCGAAACGACGATGGCTTGGCGGGAGTACGCGCCGCGATTCATCACTCTGCCACACCCGTCGCCGCGCAACCAACCCTGGTTCAAACAGCACGCCTGGTTTGAGAAGGACGTGGTACCAGCACTTCAGGCACGCATCAATGCCATTTTTGCGCGCTGACGGTCTTCGTGTTGAGCACTTCGCAGGGCCAGCCCGACACCTCGAATTGATTCGGCTTGGGCGTGTTGAATACCCACGTTGCTTTTGCAGTTGCTCGCGAATAACTAAAGGTACATGTTGTATATATCTTATTATGAACTTGTGCATCACCGGTTTGCCGGCGCTTTAACTGCAAGGAATTTGATATGCCATCTGCCGACTTGTGTACCGAAGAAGAAATTATTCAATTGGTCAACTCGTTTTACGAAAGCATTCGCAAGGACGCGGTGCTGGGTCCCATATTCAACCAGCATGTGAAAGACTGGGATACGCATCTGTCCACCATGGTGGACTTTTGGTCATCCACATTGCGTGGCAGCGCGCGATTTCGCGGCGCGCCCATGCCCAAGCACACCGCACTGCCCGGACTCAGCTACAAACTGTTCGAGCGCTGGCTCACGTTGTTTCGTCAAACAACCGACGCGTTGCCGAATACCGCGCTCGGCCAACGAGCTAGCGAGCTGGCCAGGCGTATTGCCAAGAGTCTGTGGCACGGCTATCAAATGAGCCGAGATGCGGACAAGCTGCTGGGAGTCGCTTGATGGACAGCGCGATTCTGAGTTTGCTGGGCGCCTTTTTGCTGTCGATCATCGGCCTGTTCGTGTTCATCTGGTCTTCGCGCAAGGGTCTGCTGGTGGAAAACCCGAAGGCCGCTTCAGTGATCTTCGCGCGTGGCGAGATCGGGCGGGTTGACGATCCGGCCCTTGAGGACGCGGCACAGGATTCTATGCAGGCAGCGGCGCTGGAGCCCGGCCACCCGCTGCACGTCGCTGACGCGACTGAACTGCAGGACCGCATCGCGTCCGACCAGTCGAGTGCTTTTCCGGTCTTCATGTTTATCGCCTTCGCCTGCTTCTGGCTGTTGCTCGGCTCACTGGCGGGCTTGACTTCCTCGATCAAGCTGCACCAGCCCGACTGGCTGACCGACCAGGCCTGGCTGACTTTTGGCCGCATTCGCACGGTGCACCTGACCGCCGTACTGTACGGATGGATCAGCAATGCTGCGCTGGGCATGATGCTGTGGCTGCTGCCGCGCCTGCTGCGCACCCACTTGCACGGGGCGATCTGGGCCATGCTCGGCGGCGCCCTCATCAACATGGGCATCGCCGCTGCCATCGGGGCCATTTCGTCCGGCTGGACCGATGGCATGGAATACCTGGAAATTCCGTGGCAAATCGCCATCCTCATCTTCGCCGGTTTTGTGCTGGTTATCTTGTCGGTGTTGTACACGCTGGTAAACCGCAAGGTCGAACATTTGTATGTCAGCGTCTGGTACATGGTGGCGGCGTTGTTATGGATCTCCCTGCTGTTTCTGGTCGCCAAGCTGCCTGGTGTGCATACCGGCGTGCAACAGGCCACCACCAACTGGTGGTACGGGCACAACGTGCTGGGCCTGTGGTTCACACCAGTCAGCGTAGGTGCCATTTATTACTTTTTGCCGAAGATCATCGGCCGGCCGGTGCGCTCCTACAACCTGTCCATACTAGGTTTCTGGACGTTGGCGTTTTTTTACGGCCAGGTCGGCGGGCATCATTTGATTGGCGGACCGGTGCCGGGCTGGCTGACGACGTTGTCAATTGTGCAAAGCGTGATGATGGTCATTCCGGTCGTCGCCTTCAGTATCAACATGGGCGGCACCCTCAAGGGGCGAATGCATCTGGCGCGCTACTCGCCGACGCTGCGCTTCATGATGTTTGGCGGACTCATGTACTTCGCCTCGTCGCTGCAGGGTTCGCTTGAAGCGCTGCGAAGCGTCAACCAGGTGGCCCACTTCACGCACTTCACGGTGGCGCACGCCCACCTGGGCGCTTATGCTTTCGTCACCATGGTCCTATTCGGCGCCATCTATTTCATGATGCCGCGCGTCCTGAACTGGGAATGGCCGTACCCGAAATTAATTACGCTGCACTTCTGGTTGTCAGCGATCGGCATTGCGATCTACTTTATCGGCCTGACGATTGGCGGCTGGCTGCAGGGCGTGGCCATGCTGGACGCGGCCCGGCCGTTCATGGACTCGGTCACCTTGACCCTGCCTTACCTGAAATGGCGAACGGCGGGGGGCAGCCTGATGGTGCTGGGCCACATCGTCTTCGTCGGCCATTTTCTGGCAATGGCATTGCGCTTTGGTCCGACGCGCACCGGCGCTGCCCTTTTCTGGCAAAACAAAAGACGGGAGCTTGCGCATGGACAATGAAGTCAAGCTGGTTTCAGGCGCCATGGTGGCCCTGGCGGTTGCCACAGCCGCACTGGTGGTCATGCCCTACATGGAAGTGCGTGACATTCAACCGCCGCCCGGCCTCAAGCCCTATACCAGCGCCGAACTGCGCGGGCGCGGAGTTTACATTGCCAACGGCTGCGTCTACTGCCACAGCCAGCAGCCGCGGGACCGCAACTTCGGCCCCGATTTTGAACGCGGCTGGGGACGCGCTTCGGTGCCGGGCGACTACATCTACGACAAGCCGCACCTGCTGGGCAGCATGCGCACCGGACCGGATTTGTTCAACATCGCGTCGCGCCAGCCTAGCAAGGACTGGCACCTGGGTCACCTTTACCAGCCGCGCGCCTATGTGCCGGGCTCGATCATGCCGTCCTACCCTTTCCTGTTTACCGTCAAGGACGCGAAGGAGGCCGAGAAAGAAGGCGAGCAGCCTGTGTCTTTGCCGCCCGCTTATGGCCCGAACGTCGGCCAGGTGGTGGTGCCGACGCCCGAGGCGCTCGACCTGGTCAAGTACCTGCTGGCCTTGAACCACACCTATCCAGTGTTGCCGCCCGCCGTCAAACCCTAAGTCGAACACGAGGTCTATCGATGCCAAAAGAATCAGAATCGGACAGCCGTGCTCAAGCGCGCGAACAGGAGGACCCGTCCGAGCGGAATCGGCCGATTCCGTTGACGGTTGCAGCCATCACGCTGGCGGTGGTGATTTTCGGTGTTACGTACATCCTGCTTTCGGAACCCTTCGGCCGGGCCGATCTTGGCGACCGGCGCACCGTGGCTGATCTGAGAGCACCTGCAGCCGGAGCGGCGGTAGCAGCGGTCGATGGCAAACAGGTATTTACCGCCAACTGTGTTCCCTGTCACCAGGCAACCGGCAAAGGCTTACCTGGAGTATTTCCGCCCCTGGACGGCTCGGAGTGGGTGGGCGGTGATGCGCGTACCGTTGCCAATATTCTGCTGCATGGCGTGAGTGGGGAGCTGACGGTGATGGGCAACCCTTACAAGGGCGCGATGCCTTCATTCCAACAACTCAGTGACGCAGAGTTGGCGGCAGTCGCCAGCTATGTTCGCTCCGCATGGTCAAACAAGGCCGGCGCCATCAAGGCCGACCTGTTTGCCAGCGAACGCAAGAGCAATGCCCGCACGGCGCCGTTTAACGGCGAAGCCGAGCTGAAGGCCTTAATGGACAAGGTGCCGTGATCTACTCTGGAGGCGGTATGCGGCCGATCCGCAAGCGACCTGCCCGATGCTAAAAACTGCGGTGCTGAGCGCCAGCCTGGCCGTGGCCGCCTATGCCTGCTCAGCTTGGCTGACCCACGACTTTCAGGTCTGGACGGCCGAAGGTGCGCGGCGCCTGGAAGTGGCCCTGCAGCCCATCGCTGCGCCCTCAGTGCAAATTGACGGTCTCGGCTTGGCCGCACAACCCTTGTCGCAACTCTTGTCCGACGGCCAATCCGTCACCCTGGTTGATTTCGTCTACACCCGCTGCCAGACCGTGTGTCTGGCGCTGGGCAGCGTTTATCAGCAAATGCAGACTACGCTGCAAGTGGCTCGAAAAAATGATGACTCTGCGCGCAAAGTAAGACTGCTGTCAATCAGCTTCGACGGGAAGCACGACGACCCACAGACTTTGCAGGCTTACGCAGCGCGTTTGAGCGCCGATCAGTTGCTGTGGCGTTTTGTTCGCGTGCCGGATCCGAAAGAAACACAGCGCTTGCTGGCGGATTTTCAGGTCGTCGTCGTCCCTGACGGTCGAGGCGATTTTGAGCACAACGCGGCGCTGCTGGTGGTGAACCAGCACGGGCAACTGGTGCGAATCTTTGATTATGCGCAGCAGCAACTGGCCCTCGACTACGCCCGCAACCTGGCGAACACCGCTTCACCACGATGAAACTGGCGCAGTTTTGGTTCAAATGGCATTTGGCCATTGCCAGCTTGGCATTGTGCCTGCTGGCCCTGCCCGGCGCACGACTGTTACTTGAAGCCAGCATGACCCGCCACATGCTGGTTCAGTTTCCCTTGCTTGCCCTCATCGGTTGTTGGTTCGCAGGGTCGTTGTCGTGCAACTGGATGCGGCGTCTGAATCTATGGAACAGCTACGGCATCAGCGGCTTGTTCGCCAGCGCCCTGTTGCTCGCCATATTGATGATTCCCCGCGTCCTGGATTTGGCCTTGGTTGACGGCCGCATTGAACTGGTCAAATGGCTGGCCCTGCTTTTGTGCGGCGCAGCCTTGCGCCTGTCATGGCAGCGTGCTGGCTTGCTGGTGCAAGG
>JBBQQX010000028.1:0-35491 GCA_038215405.1 Burkholderiales bacterium | reverse complement strand
CCCGCCACCTGGCTGCTGCTCGTGTTCTATGCTATGGCGGCGAGCGTCTGGACGGTCTGGCTCTGGATGACCGGGCTCAAGACCGTGCCCGCCACCAAGGCCGGCGTCTTCACCGTGATGCTGCCGCTATCGGCGGCGCTGGTGGGCGTGCTGGCCTTGGGTGAAACGCTCACGGGCCTGCAGGTACTGGCCTTCGCCATTGCCTTGGCCGGCGTGGTACTGGCCACCCTGCCCGCACGCGCATCGGTCTGACGCGCCACACGGCCAAGCCGTCGCCAATGCTAAATGAGCCGGTTGGCAGCGATCACGATGCCATCTTCGTCCGCATAGAGCCAGTCGCCTGGCCGCACCCAGACACCCTGGACATGCAGCGCCAGGTCGTGTTGCCCTGCCCGCGCTTTTCCGTGGGCAGTGGCATGCTCGCCAGCGCGCGAATGCCCAGACCCAGCACGGCCAGTTCGCTCACGTCGCGCACACAGCCGTCAATCACCACGCCGGCCCATCCATTTCTGGCCGCGGCAGCCGCCAGGTTGCCCCCGAGCAGGGCACGCCGCAAGGAGCCACCGCCATCGACGACCAGCACCTTGCCCACGCGCCCTGCGGGCGTTTCCTCATAGCCCACGGCATCGACGGCGGCCTTGACGCTGGAGTTGTCCTCAAAACATTTGACGGTCACCACCGGTCCGTAAAAGCGGTGCACACCGCCATAGTCGCGAAACACCGGGGGCAATACCCGGAACGCGCCAGAGGCATCGTTTTTATAGGCATCGCACAAATCACAGGTAGCGAATGTTGAGCTCATGAATCATCTCCTTGAAGCCAAAAAATTGTTGAGGCGGTGCGCGCAACGCAAAAAAAACAACATTTCCCAATGAAATACAGGATTTTCCTCTTGGAAAGCCCTCCATTCTCCAGTAGCATCCACCGCACCAGTGAGGACGCCGTTTTTTGCTGGTGACTCATTAACTTCCAGAAGGACAATAAATCATGGCAACTGCAAAGAAAGCACCGGCAAAAAAAGCTGCACCCGCAAAAAAAGTAGCACTGGTCAAGAAAGTCGCTCCGGTCAAAGCAGCCGCTCCGGCTAAGAAAGTAGCCGTCAAGGCCACAGCAAAAACGGCCGCACCCGCGAAAAAAGCCGCCCCCGCGAAGAAGGCTGCTCCGGCCAAGGCACCCGCTGCCAAGAAAGCACCCGCCAAAAAACGCGTTGCCAATGCAGCCTTCATGAAAGCCCTGACACCCAGCGCCGCGCTGGCCGCCATCGTCGGCGTTGGCCCGCTGCCACGCACCGAAGTGGTCAAGCAGCTGTGGACTTACATCAAGAAGAACAAGCTGCAAGACGCGGTCAACAAACGCATGATCAATGCCGACACGAAGCTCAAAGAAGTCTTTGGCAAAGTGCAAGTCTCGATGTTTGAGATGGCTGGCCTGATCGGCAAGCACCTCAAGTAAGCAGCGCTCGCTGCATACAGCAAAGGCCGGCGCAAGTCGGCTTTTTTGTTCTGGCATGATCCACGTTTCGCTTCGATCATCAAAGTTCTGAAACATGTTGCGTTTTCTCTTGACCCGCTTCAGCCTGATCATCCCGACCTTCATCGGCATGACGCTGTTGGCCTTCTTCCTGATTCGCATGGTGCCGGGCGACCCGATTGAAACCCTGGCGGGTGAACGCGGCATTGATGCAGTGCGCCACGCCACCCTGCTCAAGGAATACGGACTGGATCGTCCGGTGCTGGTGCAATATGGGATTTACATCGGCCGGGTGCTGCAGGGCGATCTAGGCAAGTCGATCATCACGCACGAACCGGTGCTCAGTGAGTTCATGACCCTGTTCCCAGCCACCATTGAACTCGCGGTGTGCGCCATTTTGTTTGCTCTGCTACTGGGCATTCCAGCGGGCATTCTGGCGGCGGTGCGACGAAATACGATCTTCGACCATGGCGTGATGGGCGTGTCGCTCACGGGCTACTCCATGCCTATCTTCTGGTGGGGTTTGCTGTTGATCCTGCTTTTTTCGGTGCAGCTGGACCTGACGCCGGTGTCGGGTCGGATTTCCGTCCAGTATTTCATCGAACCTGTCACCGGCTTCCTGTTGATCGACACCTGGCTGGCCGGCGACAAGAGCGCATTCTGGTCTGCCGTCACGCATCTGATTTTGCCGACTATCGTGCTCGGCACCAATCCACTGGCGGTAATTGCCCGCATGACGCGCTCGGCCATGCTCGAAGTTTTGGGCGAAGACTACATCCGCACCGCGCGTGCCAAAGGCCTGTCCAACTTGCGCGTGGTCGGCCTGCACGCCTTGCGCAATGCGCTGATTCCCGTGATCACCGTGATCGGCCTGCAAGTGGGCGTGCTGTTTACCGGCGCCATCCTGACCGAAACCATTTTTTCCTGGCCGGGCGTGGGAAAGTGGCTGATTGAAGCGATTGGCCGACGCGACTATCCGGTTCTGCAGGGTGGCATGCTGCTGCTGGGCATGATCGTGATGGCGGTCAACCTGCTGGTGGATGTGACCTACGGCATCATCAACCCCCGCATCAGGCACTGAAGGCCCGCATGACCAGCTCAAGTTTGACCCCTGTGCAGATCGACGAGGCCTTGGAGCCCCCGCGCCCCCTGCGTGAATTCTGGCGCTATTTCAGCAGCAACAATGGCGCCGTCGGCGGCCTGGCGATTGTGGTGCTGGTGCTGTTGATTGCCCTATTTGCACCCTGGATTGCGCCTTATGCGCCCGATCTGACGGACCCCAGCGTGTTCTTGACCCCGCCGGCCTGGCAGGCCGGGGGCTCCAGCGCGCACTGGCTCGGCACCGACGCCATTGGCCGCGACATTCTTTCGCGACTGATCTTTGGTGCCCGCCTGTCGCTGGCCATTGGCCTGGCCGTCGTCACGCTGTCGGTGATCATCGGCACTATTCTGGGACTGACCGCTGGCTATTTCCGGGGCATCTTTGAGGTCGCTGTGATGCGCCTGATGGATATCATCCTGACGCTGCCGAGCCTGTTGCTTGCGATTGTGATCGTCGCCATCCTGGGGCCGGGCCTGATGAACGCGATGCTGGCAGTGGCGGTGGTGGTGTTGCCGCACTACGTGCGCATCACGCGCGCGGCTGTCATTTCTGAGGCATCCAAAGACTATGTGACCGCCGCGCGCATGAATGGTGCCGGGCACCTGCGCCTGATGTTCAACGAAATTTTGCCCAACTGCACAGCGCCGTTGATCGTGCAGGCCTCACTCGGGATCTCGGCGGCCATTCTGGATGCAGCCGCACTAGGCTTTCTGGGCCTGGGCGCGCAGCCACCCTCACCCGAATGGGGCACAATGCTGGCCGATGCGCGCGAGTTTGTGCTGCGCGCCTGGTGGGTGGTGACCTTCCCCGGTCTGGCAATCTTGATCACGGTCCTGGCCTTCAACCTGCTCGGTGACGGTCTGCGCGACGCGTTTGACCCCAAACTCAAGCGCTGAAAGCCCACTCACCTATCACTTTATGGCTCTACTTGAAATCGAAAATCTGTCGGTCGACTTCCCCTCGACCAACAGCGTGATGCACGCGGTCGAAGGCGTCAGCCTGTCGCTCGACTGCGGTGAGGTGCTGGGCATAGTGGGCGAGTCCGGATCGGGAAAAAGCGTCACCATGATGGCGTTGATGGGCTTGGTCGCCTACCCCGGTGTGGTCAAGGCCGACAGGCTGCGCTTTGACGGTCATGACCTTTTGAGCCTCTCCAACAAAGAGCGCAACCGACTCACTGGCAAAGATGTGGCGATGATCTTCCAGGACCCCACGACCAGCCTGAACCCCTGCTTTACCGTGGGCTTTCAACTCGCTGAAACACTCAGGCTGCACCTGGGGCTCGACGCCAAGGCCGCCAAGCGGCGCTCGATCGAACTGCTGGAGCAAGTTGGCATTCCGGCGCCCGAGAGCCGCCTCAAAGTCTATCCGCACCAGATGTCAGGCGGCATGAACCAGCGCGTGATGATTGCAATGGCGATTTCCTGCAACCCCAAGCTGCTGATTGCCGACGAACCCACCACCGCGCTAGACGTGACGATTCAGGCCCAGATTCTGGACTTGCTGCGCAGCCTGCAAAAAGAGCGCGGCATGGCGCTGGTGCTGATCACGCACAACATGGGTGTGGTCTCCGAGATGGCGCAACGCGTGGCGGTGATGTACGCCGGCCAGATCATGGAAGAGCAAGGGGCGCAAGCCCTGTTTGCCACACCGCACCACCCTTACACCGAAGCCTTGATGGCCGCCATGCCTGAGCGCAGCGAGGGCGTGAGCCGCCTGGCCACCATTCCCGGCATGGTGCCGGGTCTGTATGACCGTCCAAGCGGCTGCCTGTTTGCACCGCGCTGCGCCTATGCGGCAGACAGCTGCCGCGCCCAGCGCCCAAGCCTGCGCCCGTGGCAAGACGGCATGGTGCGATGCCAGTTTCCGCTGGGGGATACAGCATGAATGCGTCTGAAACACCCGTGGTCCAGGCGCGCGATCTGCGCCAGGTCTACAAAATCAACCGCGGCTTTCTGCATGCCGCCGATCAGTTGCAGGCCGTCACCGGCGTTTCCTTCGCGCTGCACGCAGGCAAGACGCTCGCGGTGGTTGGCGAGTCGGGTTGTGGCAAATCCACGCTGGCGCGCATGGTGTCGCTGATTGAGACGCCCACCAGCGGTCAGCTGCGCCTCAATGGCATCGATGTGGTCAAGGCCAGCAACGCCGAGCGCCACGCGCTGCGCCGTGTCACGCAGTTGGTGTTCCAAAACCCGTATGGTTCGCTGAACCCGCGCAAGAAAGTCGGCGCCATCTTGGAAGCGCCGCTGGAGATCAATACCGAATTGACGGCCGCCGAACGCGCCCAGCAGGCCCGCGCCATGCTGGCCCTGGTCGGGCTGCGCCCGGAGCATTACGACCGCTACCCACACATGTTCTCGGGTGGCCAGCGCCAGCGCATTGCCATTGCGCGCGCCCTGATGCTCAAGCCGGCGGTGATCGTGGCTGATGAGCCGGTGTCAGCGCTCGATGTCTCGATTCAGGCGCAGGTGCTGAACCTGCTGGCCGACCTGCAGCAAGAGTTGGGTCTGGCCTACCTGTTTATCTCGCATGACTTGGGCGTGGTGCGCCACATTGCGCACGATCTGCTGGTGATGTACCTGGGTCATGCCGTCGAGCAGGGCGATAAAAAGACCATCTTCTCGCAGCCACTGCACCCCTATACCCAGGCACTGCTGGCGTCCACGCCCGGCCTTGCCGGCAGTGGCATCAGCCGCCAGCGCATCGTGCTCAAGGGCGAGCTGCCCTCGCCGTTGAACCCGCCCAGCGGTTGTGTATTCTCAACCCGCTGCCCCAATGTGGTGGCACGCTGTCATACCGAGCGTCCCGGCTTACGTGAACTCGCCGGGCGCCAGGTGGCCTGCCATGTGGCTGAACAATTTATCCAACCCGCTGCTGAGCAGCATTAACCCGAAGGAGTCCACAAGATGACCTGTTCAAAACCGAACACACGCCGAAAATTCGGCCTCAAGCCGGCTGTGCTGTGCGCCGTGGCCTTGCCCGCCCTGTTGGCGCTGGCGCCAGCAAGCGCCAAGACGCTTGTGTACTGCTCAGAGGGCAGCCCGGAGAACTTTGCCCCCAGCGTCAACACCACCGGCACGTCGTTTGATGCCAGCGAACAGATCTACGACAACATCGTCGATTTCGAGCGCGGCGGCACCAAAGTCGTCCCCGGTCTGGCCGAGCGTTGGACGGTTTCCCCAGATGGCAAGGAATACACTTTTCACCTGCGCAAAGGCGTGAAGTGGCAGTCCAACAAGAGTTTCAAGCCTTCGCGTGATTTCAATGCAGACGACATCCTGTTCACCATTAATCGTCAGTGGGTTGAGAGCGACCCCTACTTCAAGGTCACCAGCTCCAACCATGCCTACTTCGGCGACATGGGCATGCCTAAGTTGCTCAAGGCGGTGGAAAAGGTCGACGATTACACCGTCAAGTTTGTACTGAACAACCCGGAGGCACCGTTCCTCTCCAACCTCGCCATGCAATGGGCGGGTGTTCAGTCCAAAGAGTATGCCATCGCCATGCTCAAGGCCGGCACCCCAGAAAAAATTGACCAGGACCCGCTGGGCACCGGTCCGTTCCAGCTGGTGCAGTACCAAAAAGACGCGCTCATTCGCTACAAGGCTTTTCCCCAGCACTACGCTGGCAAGGCCAAGATCGATGACCTGATCTTCGCGATCACACCCGACGCGTCGGTGCGCTGGGCCAAGCTGCAAAAAGGTGAGTGCCATGTCATGCCTTACCCGAATCCAGCAGACGTGCCCGCCATGCGCAAGGACCCCAACGTCACTGTCATGGAGCAACCGGGTCTGAATGTCGGCTACCTGGCCTACAACACCACCAAGAAGCCGTTTGATGACGTGCGCGTGCGCAAGGCCGTCAACATGGCCATCAACAAGCAGGCCATCGTGGATGCCGTTTACTTGGGCACCGGCATGGCCGCCAAAAACCCGATTCCGCCGACTCAGTGGTCCTACAACAACGCCGTCAAGGACGATCCTTTTGACCCGGCTGCCGCCAAAAAGCTGTTAGCCGCCGCGGGTCTTCCCGATGGTTTCACCACCGACCTGTGGGCCATGCCGGTGCAGCGTCCTTACAACCCGAATGCCAGGCGCATCGCCGAGTTGATGCAGGCCGACCTGGCCAAGATTGGCGTCAAGGCCGAGATTAAGAGCTTTGAGTGGGGCGAGTACCGCAAGCGCATGCAAGCGGGCGAACACCAGATGGGCATGCTGGGCTGGACCGGTGACAACGGCGACCCGGACAACTTCCTCAACACCTTGTTAGGTTGCAACTCGGCCAAGACCAATGGCTCCAATGTCGCCAAGTTCTGCTACCAGCCCTTTGAAGACCTGATTCAAAAGGCCAAGGTTGTCACCAACCCGGCCGAGCGCACCAAGCTCTATGAAAAAGCCCAGGTGATCTTCAAGGAACAAGCGCCCTGGTTCACCATTGCCCACGCCGTGCAACTCAAGCCGGTGCGCAAGGAAGTCATCGGCTTCAAGCTCAGCCCATTTGGTCGTCACACCTTCTACGGCGTAGACCTCAAAGAATAAGCGTTGCGCGACTGAAGCAAAAAAGCCGGGTCATTCCGGCTTTTTTTATATCAAATCAGGCGGTAGCCCTCGTTTTTATTGCCTTAGCAGCTATCAAATTATATTGAGCACCTGAAGCGGGATCAGCCTGCCACTGACCCGCGGCTATAGGTTAGGCCCGAGGCCACACCGCCAAACAGGTCCCCCTCAACCACCGCAACGCCGGCAAACTCAGCCTGCAAAGCCTGTTGGAACGGCCGCAATGCCGATGAGCCACCGGTCAGGTAGATGGCGTCAATCGCGCCATCGCTCAAGCCAGCGCGTTGCACACAGTCCCGTGCGCACGCGACGGTGCGTGCCAGCAAAGCGGCCAGGTGCTCGCGCATGTCGGCGCCGCCGATCTGCGCGCTAAGCCCCGCCTCGACATACGACAGGTCCAGCGCCGTGTCGCCATGGGACTGCGAACACGCAATCTTGGCCTGCTCAACCTCATTGGCGATGCGGTGACCGTGCCGGTGTGTGAGCACGTTCATCAGACGCTGGTGCAAATGCGGGTCAGCATAATTGCTGCGCAGCGCGCGGGCCTGGCTCAGGGCTCGTTGCGGGTACAGCCAGTTGATCAAATGCCAGGTGGAAAGATCAAAAAAAATGTGGCTGGGCACCACCCGCTCTAGCGGCCCCAGTTGGCGATAGCCCAGCAGCGGCATCACCGTTTCCAGGCTGAGCTTTTGGTCAAAGTCGGTGCCCCCGATGTGTACGCCAGTGCTGGCCAGCACGTCCTGCGTGCGATCAGCTTGTGCCATGCGCCCCGGCCCCAGGCGCACCACGCTAAAGTCTGAAGTACCGCCACCGATGTCGGCCACCAGCACCGTGCTTTCGCGCGTGAGGCGCCGCTCATAGTCCAGCGCCGCCGCGATCGGTTCCAGCTGAAACAACACCTCATCAAAACCGGCCGCCTGGGCGGCCTGCAGCAATGAATGCTGCGCCGATGCATCACGCACCGGGTCAGCATCGACAAAATGCACCGGCCGGCCCATGACGACGCGCCGGGGCTGTGCGCCCAGCGCCTGCGTGGCACGCTCACGCAGGGTCGCCAGAAAGGTGGCGACGATGTCCTGAAAGCTGACCTGCCGGTGGTTGATGCGTGTGGTCTCAAACAAAAGTGAACTGCCCAACAGGCTCTTGAGCGAGCGCATCAGCCGCCCCTCGGCGCCGTTCAAGTACTGCGCCAGGGCATCGCGCCCAAAATGGGTGCTGAGGTCTTCGCTGTTGTAGAACACCGCCGTGGGCATCGATACCGACTCGCCTTCCAGCGCAATCAGCCGCGCCGGGCCATCAGCGGGCGCCCAGGCCACGGCCGAGTTGGAGGTGCCGAAGTCAATGCCGAGCGTGCCTTGGAGTGAAAGTGTCATGGAAGATGAGAAGGTGATGGCCTGAAGCCGGAGATTGACTTGGCTGCGTCAATTGGCCGAAGCCTCAGGACCGGCGATTTTGCCAGCTTGGCCTGGGTACGCCCGGCAAGTTTGCCGGGCGCCTGGGCCATTGCAGCGACAAGACTCTCTAGCGCCAGGCTGAACGGGCACGCTCGCGCACTTGGATGCTGGGCAAACCCGCCTGTACCCTCGTGCCTTCAGCCATCGCTGGTGGCCAGACCAGCGTTTCAAATTTTTGCGCGAGTGCCTCGGGAATGAACCGTGTGCGTGAGGCATAGAGGTGGCGGTCACCCAGGGCAGACTGCTGGGTCACATAGAAGCGGTGCGGCACCAGCAGCTGCAGATGCTCTTTGGCGCGCGTCATGGCGACGTAGAGCAAACGGCGCTCCTCGTCGATCTCGTCTTGGGAGCCCGTGCTCATATCCGAGGGGATGCAACCGTCCACCACGTTGAGCACATGGACCGAGGTCCACTCCTGCCCCTTGGCCGAATGAATGGTCGAGAGGATCACATAGTCCTCGTCGCGGTGCGGCGCGCCTGACTGGTCGCTGGTCGCCTCCGGCGGGTCCAGCGTGAGCTCGCTCAAGAAACGCTCGCGGCTGGCGGAGCTTGAAGCGATGCGCTCGAGGTTGTCCACGTCGGCGCGCCGAGCGGCAGCATCGTCGTAGAGCCGCTCCAGGTGCGGGCCATACCAGCGCTTGGCCAGATCCATATCGGCAGGCCAGGCGCATGGCGGCTGACGCAATGCGCGGTACAGCTGCACAAATGACTGCCATTCGGTGCTGGCGTTCGCGGGCACTTGGAACGCCTCCAGCGCCGCCGTGGGGTCGGCGGCCACATCCATGGCCTCAAGCAGGCGCGTGGCATGGGCCGGGCCGATGCCGGGGACCAACTGCACCACCCGAAACCCGGCCAGGCGGCCACGCGGATTCTGGGCAAAGCGCAGGATCGCCAGCAGGTCTTTCACATGCGCCGCTTCGAGAAACTTCAAACCGCCAAACTTGACGAAGGGAATCTGGCGCCGTGTCAGTTCAAGCTCCAGCGCGGCGCTATGTGACGAGGTGCGAAACAAAACGGCTTGCGATTTGAGCGTGAGGCCGGCTTCACGGTGTTCCAGAATGCGATTGGCCACCCACCGCGCCTGCTCCGCTTCGTCCGGCACCATGACCAACTGGGGCTGGGTAGAGCCCATTTTTTCGGTCCAGAGCGTCTTCGAATGGCGCTCGGCTGCCTGCGCAATCACGGCGTTGGACACGTCCAGAATCGGCTGGGTCGAACGGTAGTTGCGCTCCAGCGTCACCAGGCGCGAGGGCTGGCTGAACTGATACGCAAAGTCCAGGATGTTGCGCACAGTCGCACCCCGGAAGCTGTAGATACTCTGGGCATCGTCACCCACCACCGTGACGCCCTGCCCGGTCGGCTTGAGTCCCCGCACAATCGCCGCCTGTAGCCGGTTGGTATCCTGGTATTCATCGACCATGACGTGGTCAAAGCGCGCTCCCAGCTCGGCGCCGAGCTCCGGGTCGGCCATCATCTCGGACCAGAACAGCAGCAAATCATCGTAGTCAAGCACGTTCTGCTCCTGCTTGGCTTCTACGTAGGCACCGAACAGTTTCTTCAGTTCGCCTTCCCAATGGGCGCACCAGGGGAACACCTGCCGCAGCACATGCGCTAGCGGTTCCTGGCTGTTGACGGTGCGCGAGTAAATGGACAAGCAAGTGCCTTTTTGCGGGAATCTGTTTTTGGTGGAGGACAAACCCAGGTCATGCCGTACCAGCCCCAGCAGATCTTCTGCGTCTGCGCGGTCGAGGATGGTGAAGGACTCATCCAGACCAATGCGCGCCGCGTAATCGCGCAGCAAGCGGGCGCCGATGCTGTGAAAGGTGCCAGACCACGGCAGCGACGGCATCTGCCGGGTGCTGCCCATGCCCAGCACGCGGTTGAGCACACCTCCGACGCGACGTTCCATCTCCACGGCGGCGCGGCGCGAGAAAGTCAGCAGCAGGATGCGCTGCGGGTCGCCCTGGTGCAGGATCAGGTTGGCGACGCGGTGTGCCAGGGTGTTGGTCTTGCCGGAACCCGCACCGGCAATGATGAGCAGGGGCCGGGCATCGTCGCTGTTGTCACCCAGCCCGTGCGCGACCGCCAACCGCTGCTCGGCATTGAGCGACTCGAACGGATCAACGCGAGCGGGAATGCTGGTTTCCAAAAGCGCAGGATTCATGCAATGCAATGGGAGATTGAGACATTGAAAAACTGTACATTAACACAGTATTCAACGCAAACGACTAAAGAGGCCTGCCCGTTCAGACAGCGGGACGGCCTGGACGCGGTGGCGCTGCCAGGGGCCGTTTAGAGCCACCTGCCGCTGTGGGGCATCTGAATCTCATGCGCGGGACTGTCGCTGGGCAAGACTGCACCAACAGCTAAGCTGAATACAGAAATGAAAATACTGGCAAAAAAAGCGGTCCAGAAACTGGACACTTTGAAGCCAGAAACCAGAGACGCGACCAGCAGAATCATCAACGCATTGATCACCAGCAGGAACAGGCCGAAGGTCAAGAAGGTCAGCGGCAAGGTCAGGATGATAAGCAGCGGTTTGACAATGGCGTTGGCAAAGCCCAGCAACAGGGCCGAAACGATCAACGAAGCGGTGCTGCTGAAGCGAATGCCCTGGAACAGCAGACTGGCGACCCAGAGCGAAATCGCGGTGATGGCCCAATGCAGAAGAAATGGTGTGAGATTGTCGAGCATGAAAGTTGTCTGGCTGTTAGTGGGTTGGCAAGCATTTCATCATACTGCCCGCAAATTCAATTCTTGGCAATCAGCCGTATTTATGAATCACGCGGTAGCGCTGCTGTCTGTCTCCGGTTGACAGAACCAGCGCGTAACCCTTGACGGCCCACAGCACCGGTGCCGACGCCGCCGGCGCAATCGCCGCGCCAGCATGCCGCGCCAGCGTGACATGGGGCTGATAGGACCGGGCCTCGACGGGAACATCAAGCCGGCGCAGCGCGTCCCCAAGCCGCTGGTACAGCGCCTGCAGGTGCGGTGGCACCACGGTGGCGCCAAGAATCGCCAAGCCGTGCGGCCAAAGCAGCGGCTGGTCCAGCACCAACTCAAAGGGCTGGAACGGCACAGCGACGCCAGCGGCAAGCTGCTGCACGCGATTGGCATCCACGGCGCCGATGAAATGCAGCGTGATATGCCAGTCTGCGGGCTGGCAGGCAACGGACCCGGCCGGCCAGGTCCATTGCCTGGCGTGGGCGGCCAGCTGCGCTTGGACAGCCTCATCGGCCTCAAGCGCCAGAAAGATGCGCCGTTTTCTCGTGACCGGGGGTTTGCAGGGGTCCATGATTGCGTTCGCATAATGCCAAGGCGCTACAGTATCAGGCCATGTGCAGTCATTACCAAGGCATCAAGGAACGCGAACGCTACCTGCGTCACTTCGGCGTGGCGCCGCCGGGCGACCTGGGCAAGGTCGACCTGTGGCCGGGCTATCAGAGCAGTTTCATCCGGCGCCATTTGCATGCCGATGTCGGCGACGACGCGGCGGCGCCGCGCGAAGCGCTGCCGGGCTTGTTTGGCCTGGTGCCGCACTGGGCGCTTGATGCCACGATCACGCGCCACACCTACAACGCGCGCAGCGAGACGGTGGCCGTTAAACCCAGTTTCAGGGAAGCATGGAAGCACGCCCAGCACTGCATCATCCCGGCCGATGCTTTTTTTGAACCCGACTGGCGCAGCGGCAAAGCCATTCCGACCCGCATCGAGCGCGCTGACGGTGAACCCATGGGGCTTGCCGGCTTGTGGTCGATGTGGAAGTCGCCCCAGGGCGAGGTGGTGCACAGCTACACGATGCTGACCATCAATGCCAATACACACCCCCTGATGCGCCTGTTTCACAAGCCCACGGATGAAAAACGCATGGTGGTGATCCTGCCGCAAGACCGCTATGACGATTGGCTCAAAGCCACACCTGAACACAGTCAGGCCTTCATGCGGCAGTGCCCGGCGCCAGCGTTACAGGCGATGCCCGCCGCTGCGACCCACGGCGCGAAGTCTTCTTGAGGACAGGTTCACATCTGCTGCTCTGCCGGGGCAATTGCTGGCGCCGTGCGCCGCCCCACCCCCAGCGCCGCCACCACACTGAGCAGCAGCACCGCCGCTGCGCCGAACAGCGTCGCGCCGTACCAGCCCCGGTCCATGAACACGCCAAACACAAAGGGCGACAGCGCAAAGCCGGTGTCCAGGCCCGAATAGACCAAACCATAAACCCGGCCGGTGGCACCTTTGGGTGTGGCATTCTTGATCATCATGTCGCGCGACGGCCCGCCAATACCCACGGCAAAACCCGTGCCCGCCAACACCACCATGGTGCCGATAGCGCCAAACAGGCCGGTGCCGCATAGCGCCAGCAACACCGCGGCCACTGCCATCGACATGGCAACCACACGATCACTGTTGGCCGTGCGCGCGGCAATGAAGCCGCCGACAAAGATCCCCACGGCACCGCACACCATGTAGGCGCTCAATGTCAAGGTGGCCGCCTCAAAGCTCACGCCGTGCATGGCTTTGAGAATGGGCACTGAAAAACTTTGCACCACCGCCAGCGTCATGGTGGAAAATAAAAAGAAAGCAAAGCACCACCACACCACCGGCAACTTCATGAACGCCATGCTGTGTTCTGTCGCAACGTCTGCGTGCTGCACCGCCACCTGGGTGCTCAGCTTGTCACGCTGCAAAATCAGCAGCACGAGAATGCCGACATACATCACCGCGGCGGCCAGATAGGCCGTGCGCCAGTGGTACAGACCGCTCAGCGTGACCAGGAAAACCGGTGCCGCTGCCCAGCCCAGATAGCCCGTCAGGCCGTGAACGCTGAACGCATGGCCCAGGCGCGGGTGGGACACTCTTTGATTCAATATCGTGAAATCAACCGGGTGAAACGTGGCATTGCCCAGGCCCGCCAGTGCGGCCACGCCGACCAGGCCAGCGTAGCCCGTCACGCGGGACGCGCTAACGCACGCCAGCACAAAAATGCCCAGCGCCACGAACAGCAGCGGCCTGGCGCCGATCCGATCCACCACAAAGCCGGCCGTGGCCTGTCCCAGCCCCGAAACGACAAAAAAAGTGCTCATCAGCAATCCCAACTCGGCGTAGCTCAGGCCAAACTCGGTCATGAAGACCGGGAACAGCGGTGCCAACAACAGGTGGGCAAAATGGGAACTGGCGTGGGCCAGCCCCACCAAGCCCATGATGGTGGCGTCCTGTTGCAGCGGCACGATGCGGGGAGACGGAAAGGCGGTATTGCTCATGCCGCGATGGTAAGTGAACGGATGCACCAGCCAGCGCGAGCCACCCGTTGGGTCCTGCAACCGCGATTTGGCTCGTTATTTATAGTAAATTAGTCTCTAGCCCACGTAGAATATACGTATATTGCTATTTTTTATATAGCAAATTTGCTATTTTGATACAACCGAGGCAAGGTACATCAACGTGAAAACACACCTTGGCGCCAGCGCCGTGATGGCTGCACTGGCCGCCGCCGCCCTGTTTGGGGCCAGCACGCCCCTGGCCAAGCAATTCGTCGGCGACATGCCGGCCCTGCTGCTGGCGGGTTTGCTGTATTTGGGCAGTGGTGTCGGTTTGCTGGGCTTGCGCCTCCTGCGCGACCGCGGTTGGCGCAATCCTGGGTTGGCGCGCAGCGAATGGCCGTGGCTGCTCGGCGCCATCGGCTGCGGTGGCGTGCTGGGGCCGGTCTTGCTGATGCTGGGCCTGGCGAGCACCAGCGCGGCAGCGGCATCCCTGCTGCTTAACCTGGAAGGCGTGTTGACGGCGCTGCTGGCCTGGTTCGTATTCAAGGAAAACGCCGGTCGACGCGTCGTGGTGGGCATGGCGCTGGTTGTGGTTGGCGGACTTTTGCTCTCCTGGCCCGGCACTGCAGCCGGCACGAACGAGGGCGGTGCGGGGGCCGCGTTGATTGTGGGTGCCTGCCTGTGCTGGGCACTGGACAACAACCTGACGCGCCAGGTTGCCAACTCGGATGCCTTGTTTATTGCCGGCCTGAAAGGAATCATGGCTGCGGTGGTCAACATCGGATTGGCTTTGGCGCTGGGTCAATCTCTTCCATTGCGCACCGTGATGGGGCCGGTCCTGCTGATCGGTTTTCTGGGCTACGGCATCAGTCTGGCGCTGTTTGTGCTGGCGCTGCGCGGCTTGGGTGCGGCGCGCACCGGCGCTTACTTCGGCGCGGCGCCCTTCATGGGCGCTGCCATCGCCATTGGCGTGTTCGGCGAGAGCACCTCACCCGTGTTCTGGGTGGCCGGGCTGTTCATGGCCGCGGGTTTGTGGCTGCACCTGACGGAACGCCACGATCACCCGCACTGGCATGGCACGTTGGAGCACAGCCACGCGCACTTCCCGGATATGGATCACCGGCATGAACATCGCTGAACTTGCGGACAGACAGAGACCCAAAAATTGGGCCATACCCCGCAGTGACGCCAAGCGAACAGGCGCCATCCCCAACAGGTCAGGGCGTCATGGACGGGGGTTGTCGACTGGCTCATCGGTCTTGGCTTGCTGGCTCTTCCACTTGTCATAGCAATCGAGGCCGCAAAAATGCGCCACATAATCCTTCGCTTCGGGAACGATCGCTTCGCTCAACGGCACTTCCTTCAGGCAGATCTCGCAAGCGACTTGTTCCACTTGGACTGGTTCGGGCTTGTCATTGGTTTTCATCGTTAGCTCCAGGCAATCCCGCTATCCGACCCGGCCCAGCTCCCGGCGGGGATTGCCATCCGCGCGGGTGACGGTCAACATCGCAGTGGATTGATGGTCCAGTTTGCGGAGCTGACGGAGCCCGTCAACTGATGCCACCGCCGCCAATCCGCCGCAACAGAAAAAGTAAACTTTAGGGCGCCAGCTTCAGCGGGACTTGATATTTGACAAGTGATGCGCACATCGATGAGCTGAGTTCTGCAGCAGCCTGACTCCTGATCGGCGGCTGAACGACACGATGCTTCGACTCAGACTGAATCAAACTGGGGTGCGTGCGCCAGCGCCATCACCTCACGCGCCGGCAAGCCCTTGAGTTTGTGGTCGCTCCACACCTGGCGCCAACGGCGCGCGCCCGGCAAACCGTGGCGCAAGCCCAGCATGTGGCGTGCCATGGTGGGCCAAGGTGTTCCGTGCTCGGCAGCTTCGCGCGTCATGTAGTCGCACATCTGCGCTTCAATCTGCTCGCGGGTGATTTCTGTGGCGCCAGCCCCGTAAAACGCAGCATCCCAGGAAGCGAGCCACCACGGGTTGTGATAGGCCTCGCGACCCAGCATCGCGCCGTCCAGATGCTTCAGGTGCCCGGCAATTTGCGCGTTGCTGGTAATGCCGCCATTCACGACAACCGTGAGCCGGGGAAAGTCCTGTTTGAGCCGATAGGCCAGCTCATAGCGCAAAGGTGGCACCTCACGGTTTTCCTTTGGACTCAGACCCTTGAGCCAGGCATTTCGGGCGTGCACGATGAAGGTGCGACAGCCAGCCTCGCTGACGGCGCCAACAAAATCGCGCACGAAGTCGTAACTCTCGGCTTTGTCGATACCAATGCGGTGCTTGACGCTGACCGGTAGCTGCACCGCATCGACCATCGCCTTGATGCCATCAGCCACCAGCTGCGGCTCGGCCATCAGGCAGGCGCCAAATGCGCCACGCTGCACCCGCTCACTGGGGCAGCCACAATTGAGGTTGATCTCGTCGTAACCCCACTGCTCGCCCAAGCGGGCGCAATGGGCCAGGTCCGCCGGCTCGCTGCCTCCGAGTTGGAGCGCGAGTGGATGCTCTTGGACGTTGTAGCGCAGATGGCGCGGCACATCGCCGTGCATCAGGGCGCCGGTGGTCACCATTTCGGTGTGCAAGAGCGCGCGGGTTGTGAGCAGGCGATGAAAGTAGCGGCAATGGCGGTCGGTCCAATCGAGCATCGGCGCCACCGACAGTCTCCAGCGGTCTGGCTCCACGACACTGTCGGCTGCATCAAGGTTTGGGTTCGGCATAGAGTCGATTATCCCAGCCCGTGCAGGCGCCGTAGCGCCTTGACAATACGCAATGAGCGCCCCGGCAGCTGACCAGGCCAGTCCCCCGCGATTTTCACGGCCAAAGCCTCGAGCAAGACCTATCTGATGGGCGAAGTGAAGGTCCAGGCCTTGGTGGATGTCGATCTGACAATTTACCGCGGCGAGTTCATCGTCTTGCTGGGTCCGTTCGGCAGCGGCAAGTCGACCCTGCTCAATATCCTGGGCGGTCTGGACCGGCCAAGCAGCGGCACCGCTCATTTTGCCGAACATGCAAACGAATCGCAGCTCACCCAGTGCCGGCGCGAACATGTGGGCTTTGTGTTTCAGTACTACAACCTGATCCCCAGCTTGACCGTGCGTGAGAACGTTGAACTGGTTACCGATATTGCTGACAACCCCATGCCAACCGATGACGCGCTTGGCCTGGTCGGTCTGTCGGAGCGGCTGGACCATTTTCCGTCCCAACTGTCCGGCGGCTAGCAGCAGCGCGTGGCCATTGCGCGGGCTATTGTCAAACGCCCCGAAGTCCTGCTGTGCGACGAACCCACCGGCGCGCTCGACTACGTCACCGGCAAACTGGTGCTGGAAGTGATTGAGCGCATCAACCGGGAACTGGGCACTACCGCCGTCGTCATGACCCATAACGCGGCGATTGCCGGCATGGCGGATCGCGTGCTGTACCTGGGCGGCGGGCGCATCCAACGCGGTGAATAAAACGCCCATAAGCTCATGCCCGCGGAGCTGTCCTGGTAGCCTTTGGTGCGCGACGGCATCGACACCCGAGTCAAGAAACGCCGGATCAACCCGTCAAGGACTGACACACCAAGGTGCCGCGTCATGGGCATACGCCATCCACAAAGCCCAGACCGAACTGGCAGCCAGGGCCAGCCCGGCCAGGCGCACACCCCAGTCGCCAGCGCCGTTGCTGCCCAAACGCAGCCACAACCACGGACCGGCCATCATGGAGACACTGGTGCCCAAGGCAAACAAGGCCATCACGCCAGCGCCTTCCAGCGCATGACCCGTCAACGCAGCAACCAGCAGCGCCGAGTAAAGCAAACCGCACGGCAAGAAAGTCCAGAGCGCACCGATCACCAGCGGCGCGCCTCGGCCCCGCTCGGCGGCCAACGAACGCGCACCGATCCATATCTTTTTACCGGCCTGCTCCAGCCAGACGGGTTGCTGCGCGTTCCAGAGCAGCAACAGGCCCAATACCAGGGTGGCCACATGAAAAAGCGTCCAGACCGGGCGCAACGCAGCGGATTGCACCGTCAGCCAGCCCAGCCCCTGCAACGAGGCGGCAGCGACCGCGCCAAGCACCGAATAGCCGAGCACGCGACCGGCCTGAAAACTCCACATCGCCGAATTCTTGTGTGCGCCCGCCGCTTGACCAATACCCGCGCAGGCAGCGCCGCACATGGCAATGCAATGCGGCCCGCCGGCCAAACCCATCAACAGCGCGGTGACCGCCAGCGAGCTCTGCATTGATCCGATCAGATAATCTTGGAGAACTTGGCGCGCGTGCGGTCAGTCTGCAAATACCGATCAAACACCATCGCCACGGCGCGGACGAAGAACCAGCCCACGTCGGTGACCTGAATGCCGGCCTCGTCGAACTTGACCATCCCTTGATCTGCCAGCTTTTGCAGCGCCACCATTTCGGTGGCAAAGTACTTGCGAAACTCGATCAGATGCGCCAGTTCAATGGATTCAAAAGAAACCTGCCCCTGGCACATGATGGCCATGATGACGGCGCGACGCAACAAGTCGTCCCGCGTCAAAGCCAGACCGCGCACCACCGGGAAGCGCCCCTGGTCCAAATGGTCGTAATACTCTTCCAGCGTCTTGGCGTTCTGGCTGTAGGTTGCACCGATGCGGCCAATGGACGAAACGCCAAGGCCAATCAGATCGCAGTCGGGCTGGGTGCTGTAACCCTGGAAATTGCGGTGCAAGCGTCCTTGCCGCTTGGCAATGGCGAGCGAGTCGTTCGGCAACGCAAAGTGGTCCATACCGACATAAACATAACCAGCAGCCATGAACGCTGCCATGGAACGCGCCAGCATGGCGACCTTGGCCGCGCCGCTGGGAATCTCGACGGTCGGAATGCGACGCTGGGGCTTGAACCGCTCCGGCAAATGGGCGTAGGCGTACAGGGCAATGCGCTCAGGGCGCAACTCGACCACCTGCGCCAAGGTGCGATCAAATGACTCGGGGCTCTGCAGCGGCAGGCCATAAATGAGGTCAGCATTGATGGAATCAAAGCCGCGTTCGCGCGCGGCGGCCACCAAGGCAAAGACTTGTTCAGCCGGCTGCACACGGTGCACCGACTTTTGAACGTCGGGGTCAAAGTCCTGAATCCCGAAGCTCAGGCGATTGAATCCCAATTCAGCCAGCGTATCGAGTCGCGAAGCGTCAATGGTGCGCGGATCCACTTCGATGGAGTACTCACCACCGGGGGTGAACGTGAAGCTGCGACGCAACATGGCCATCAATTCACGCAGTTCATCATCCGTCAGAAAGGTCGGACTGCCGCCCCCGAGATGCAACTGCGTCACGGTCTGCCCAACACCGATTTGCTCGGTGTGCAGATCGACCTCACGGCTCAAATAGCGCAAATAGGGCCCGGCGCGATCATGGTGTTTGGTGATGATCTTGTTGCAGGCGCAGTAATAGCACAGTGATTCACAAAAAGGGATATGCACATACAAAGACAAGGGCAGCGTCATGACCGCACCTCCGGCCCGTCGCAACTTCAGGGCCTGGGCATAGTCCTCCACTGAAAAGGCCTCAACAAAACGGTCCGCCGTCGGGTAAGAGGTATAACGCGGTCCTGATACATCAAAACGATGGATCAGCTCCTCAGAGATGGGGGTTGCAACGGCTGTTTTCATTGATATTCCTTGTCAAGCTTGACAAATATGCCTCAAAAGTTGAAATCGTTTCTTGACTTGGATTGAATAATAAAGAAGTGTAAGACCTGAAAAATTGACCCACATCAGGTCAGGTCAATGATTAGTGCCAAAATCGCAGCATGAACCCTCACACTATCAAAGTCGCGTGCTCCAACTGTAACTTGCGAGAGCTGTGCATGCCGCTGGGCCTGAGCAATGAAGAGCTTGACTTGATTGATAACATGGTCGCCGCCCGGCGCACCGTCAAGCGTGGCTCCCTGCTCTTTCGCAATGGCGAAAAATTCACCAGCCTGTATGCCATCCGCACCGGCTTCTTCAAAACCTGCGTGGCGTCTGAAGATGGGCGCGACCAAGTGACGGGCTTTCAGATGGCCGGCGAGGTCGTCGGCCTCGATGGCATCGTGAACGACCATCACACCTGTGACGCGGTCGCCCTGGAGGACGCCGAGGTCTGTGTCATGCCCTTTGATCGCATTGAAGAATTGTCACGCGAGGTCAACTCACTGCAGCGCCATGTTCACAAAATCATGAGCCGCGAAATCGTGCGGGAACATGGTGTGATGCTGCTTCTAGGCAGCATGCGCGCAGAGGAACGTCTTGCAACCTTCCTGTTGAACCTGGTGCAGCGACTGCACGCCCGCGGATTTTCACAGTCTGAGCTGGTATTGCGCATGACGCGTGAAGAAATCGGCAGTTATCTGGGCTTGAAACTTGAAACCGTGAGCCGCACTTTTTCAAGATTTTCAGAAGAAGGCATTGTCGAAGTCAAACAGCGCCACGTTCGCATCCTCAACACAGAGGCGCTGAAAGACATCGTCAATCCAAGATCTGGCGCCGCAAGCGCCTGAGCAAGACCGACTCAGCACGGCCCTTGCTTGAGGCATTCGTCTGGGCGCGCGTCCGCCGGTAGCGGGCAACGGTTGACTTCAAACGGTGACATCGAAAGCAAGGTGGTCAGGCCGCTGCCGAACATGCTGATGCCCCAAAAGACGAAGAATGCCACTGTGTAAACGCCCTGCCGTGACAACCCAACGGGCTGACCGAACCACTGCAGGTCGTGCGGATCAATCATTGAAAAAACCAGTATTTCAAGCACTCCAGCCACCAAAAAGGCGGGCCAGATGATCCACATCAAGCGTTGTGACACCATGGGTAAGCCTCCTGTACTTCAGTTATGGTTGCGGTCAAGGCTTGCCCTGAGTCTGGCCACTGGGTAAAACGCCAGTCTGCGCATGATTGCGGGCCTGTAGCGCAGGTGCGCGACTGGCAGCCTGCGCGTCTCCCAAGGTCTTGTTGATCTCGATTCCTTGGCGGTAATAGTCTTCACTAACGAGTTGATCGGGTCTCGTCACCGCCAGATAAAAAGTGAAAATGGCCGCCACGACCACAATGGCCGGACCCGCCACAACCAGCCATACATAGCCAAATTTCCACCAAGGCTGAGGACCTTCAAGGGTATTTTTTTGCATAAGTCATCCTTAATTCGGCACCAAAAATACAGACTTCTCTGCATCATGAACATTCATATCAATGGATTGAATTTCGAATTTGATCGGGTGTGAACCGGGTGGCGCCACCTCGGGTGGCAACTGGGCCCGCACCACCAGCGAACGCGCCTGCGTTGCCGGCACCGTCAACTCATTGTCTGAGGTCACCGCCAGCCCGGGTAAGCCCGACACCGTGACTTTGAAGCGTTGATCCGTCTCGGTTGCATTCATGACTTGCAGCCGGTAGACGTTCTCGATCTTGCCCGCCTCGACCATGCGCGCCATCACGCCGCGGTCGCGGATCACGTTCACTTTGAACGGCTTGCGCAGCGCCAAGCTGGTCACCATCGCGATCACAATCGTCGCCAGAATGGCGGTGTAAATCAGAATGCGCGGGCGCAGTACATGGCGCAAGGTTTGCGACTGACTCCAGTGCTGCTTCATGGCGTGTTCCGTGGTGTATTTGACCAAGCCCCGGGCATAGCCCATCTTGTCCATCACGGTGTCGCAGACGTCGGCACAGGCGCCGCAACCAATGCATTCGTATTGCAGGCCTTTGCGAATATCGATGCCGGTCGGGCAGACTTGCACGCACAGGCTGCAGTCCACGCAGGCGCCCAGTTTCAGTTGGGTCGGGTCGGCGCGGCGTGAGCGGGCCCCACGCGGCTCACCGCGCTGGGCGTCATAGGTGACGACCAGGGTGTCTTTGTCAAACATGGCACTTTGAAAGCGCGCATAGGGGCACATGTGCAAGCAGACCTGCTCACGCATGAAGCCGGCGTTGCCGTAGGTGGCAAAGCCGTAGAAGAAGGTCCAGAACACTTCCCAGGAGCCCATGCTCATCTGCAGAAAGTCAATGCCATGCTGTTTGATCGGCGTGAAGTAGCCGACAAAGGTAAATCCGGTCCATAGCGCAACGACCAGCCACAGGAAGTGTTTGGTGGACTTGCGCAGCACTTTGTCCAGCGACAGCGCTTTGGCATCACGGCGCATGCGCGCGGAGCGGTCACCTTCCACCTTCTTCTCGATCCAGAGGAAGATTTCGGTGTAGACCGTCTGCGGGCAGGCATAACCGCACCACAGGCGCCCAGCCACTGCCGTAAAGAGAAACAGCGACAGGGCTGCGATGACCAGCATGCCGGTCAAGTAGATGAAATCCTGCGGGTATAGGACCAGGCCAAAGATGTAAAAGCGCCGTGAGGCCAGATCAAACAGCACGGCCTGGCGCTGGCCCCACTCCAGCCAGGGCAGACCGTAAAAGATGATCTGGGTCAACCAGACCATGCCCCAGCGCCAGTTAGTGAACAGGCCCGAGACACTGCGCGGGTAAATCGTCTGGTGCGAGGCGTACATGGACAATACACCGCCATCGGCCGACTCAGACGACAGCGCTGGCTTATAGCCTTGCTGCGCAACGATGGGGATGACCTTTCGATTGCCGAGCGCCTTATTGTTCAACGGTGTACTTTCCAAGTGGCTAACAAGCCAATGCTAGCCAGGTTACTTGGCATCGGCACTGCCGTGATGGGAAAGCCCCCACACATAGGACGCCAGAACATGAATCTGCGCCTCTGTCAACTTGTCAGCTTGGGCCGGCATCTGGTTCGTCTTGCCTTCATTGATCATGGCAATAATGGCTTTTTCGCCATAGCCGTGCAGCCAGATGTTGTCGGTCAGGTTGGCTGATCCCAGCAACTGCATCCCTTTGCCGTCTGGGCCGTGACAAGCAGCGCAAACCGCAAACTTTTCTTTGCCTAAAGCCGCCTGAACGGAATCGTGCGGGCTGCCAGACAGGCTCAACACGTACTGTGCCAAGTTCTTGACGTCAGCGGCCGTGCCGACAGCCGCAGCCATTGGGGGCATCATGCCAATGCGACCTTTGGTGATGTTGGCCTTGATGATGTCTGGGGTACCGCCACCCAGCCAATCATTGTCAGTCAGGTTCGGAAAACCCTTGTTGCCGCGAGCATCCGAACCATGGCACTGGGCGCAATTGTTCATGAACAGACGCTCGCCAATGGCCATGGCCTGTGCATCCTTAGCCACGTCTTCGGGCTTCATGGCTGAAAACTTGGCATACAAAGGGGCAACCTCTGCATTGCCTTTGTCGACCTCCGTCTGGTGTTGCCCAACCGACGTCCAACCCAAGGTGCCACGATAAGTGCCCAGCCCTGGATACAGAGCCAGGTAGATGAAAGCAAAGACAATCGTGATGACAAACAACCAGGCCCACCAGCGAGGCAGTGGGTTGTTCATCTCGCGCAAATCGCCATCCCACACATGCCCGGTGGTGTTGTCGCTGCTCGATATGCCTTTGGACTTGCCAGTCATTATCAGGAGCAGCAAGCAGGCCACGATACTGACAATGGTGATTCCGGCGACGTAGATCGCCCAAAAATTACTTGTGAAGTCGCTCATTTTTTTGTCCTTTTATTGCCGTGCTTCAGTCTTGCTCGAATGGCAGGTTGGCGGCTTCCTCGAAATCAGCCGCATTACGTCGGGAATAGGCCCACACAATGATGCCGATGAAGGTGATGAAGCTAGCCACCGTGGCGAACGAACGAAGGGTGTTGATATCGAGTTCCATGCGAAATATCTCCCGTTTATTTGACCAAGGTTCCCAATACCTGCAAGTAGGCAATGACGGCTTCGATTTCCTTCTTGCCTTTGAGGTCGGCAGAGGATCGGGCGATTTGCTCGTCGGTATAAGGGACGCCGACCATCCGCAGTGCTTTCATGTGCGCCGGCATGGAATCGGCATCCACCGTGTCAATAAGTAGCCACGGATAGGCCGGCATATTCGATTCCGGCACGAGATCCCGCGGATTATTCAGGTGCGTGGTATGCCACTGATCGCTGTACTTGCCACCGACGCGCTGCAGGTCAGGACCGGTGCGCTTGCTGCCCCACTGAAACGGGTGGTCATAAACAAATTCGCCTGCGACTGAATAGTGGCCATAACGCAGCGTCTCTGAGCGGAACGGCCTGATCATCTGCGAATGGCAGTTGTAGCAACCCTCGCGGGTGTAGATATCACGCCCCGCCAATTGCAGTGCCGTGTACGGCTGTAGCCCCTTGACCGGCTCCGTCGTGGACTTCTGGAAAAACAGCGGAACGATCTCCACCAAGCCACCCACCAACAGCACCAGCAAGATCAAGACGATCATCAGGAAGTTGTTGGTTTCAATTTTTGCGTGCGACATTCCGCCGCTTGCCTTGTTGTTTGCCATGGTATTGTCCTTCTCAAGCGTGGGCTACAACGGCCGGAATGGTCACTGAAACGGAGCGGCCCTTGGTCGCCGTCTTGAATGTATTCCAGAGCATGACAAGCATGCCACTCAGGTACAAAAGACCACCCAGCAAACGCAGCACATAGAACGGGAAGGTCGCTTTGACGGACTCAACAAAGGAGTAGGTCAAGGTGCCATCAGGGTTGATCGAACGCCACATCAGGCCCTGCATCACGCCAGCAATCCACATGGCCGCGATGTAGATCACGATACCAATCGTCGCGGTCCAGAAATGCACCTCAATAGCCTTCACGCTGTACATCTGCTTTTGGCCAAACAGTTTGGGAATGAGGTAGTACATGCTGCCCATGGTCACGAGCCCCACCCAGCCCAGCGCCCCGGAGTGCACATGACCGATAGTCCAGTCGGTGTAGTGCGACAAGGCATTGACGGTCTTGATCGACATCATCGGACCCTCAAAGGTCGACATGCCGTAAAACGACAATGACACAATCAAGAAACGCAAAATGGGGTCGTCGCGCAGTTTATGCCAGGCACCCGACAAGGTCATGATGCCGTTGATCATGCCGCCCCAGCTTGGCGCCAGCAGAATCAGTGAAAAAACCATACCGACCGACTGGGTCCAATCCGGCAGCGCGGTGTAGTGCAGGTGGTGCGGACCCGCCCACATGTAAGTAAAGATCAGCGCCCAGAAGTGAACGATAGACAGGCGATAAGAATAAACCGGACGTTCAGCCTGCTTGGGAATGAAGTAATACATCATGCCCAGAAAGCCGGCCGTCAGGAAGAAGCCTACAGCGTTGTGGCCGTACCACCACTGCACCATAGCATCTTGCACGCCGGCATAAGCCGAATAAGACTTCATGTAGCCAGCAGGAATGGCGGCACTGTTAACCAGATGCAACAGCGCCACGGCAAGAATGAATGCCCCAAAGAACCAGTTGGCGACATAGATATGACGAACTTTGCGGGTGCCGATGGTGCCAAAAAATACGATCGCGTAGGAGACCCAGACCAGCGTGATCAGGATGTCAATCGGCCATTCCAATTCAGCGTATTCCTTGCCTTGGGTGAACCCGAGCGGAAGCGAAACAGCGGCAGCGAGGATCACCAGTTGCCAGCCCCAAAAAGTGAAGGAGGCCAGACGACTGGCAAACAGACTGACCTGACAGGTTCGCTGCACAACGTAGTAAGAAGCGGCAAATAAGCCACAGCCACCAAAGGCAAAAATCACCGCGTTGGTGTGCAAGGGCCGCAGGCGACCATAGCTGAGCCAAGGTATGCCAAAGTTAAGCTCTGGCCAGGTCAACTGGGCGGCAATGATCACACCCACGAGCATGCCAACCACGCCCCAGACGACGGTCATGACAGCAAACTGCCTGACAACCTTGTCGTCGTAGGTCGTTGCCAACGTATTTGAAAATGCCATATTCACCTCTTCTCAGTTTGTTTTACGTTAGTTTCTTAAGGTTCGTCACGTTGTCGCGCCACTTACCAGTAGATCTTATGAACCCTGTCAAATTCTTACAAAAATATTCATGAATCCTTGAGAATTCTTTCACCTTCAGACTCGATATCCTCAAATTGACCACGGTAGATAGCCCACCACAGTCCAGCGAGAATGAAAAATATGAGAATGACGGACAACGGAATCAGCAAATACAGTACGTCCATCAAGTTCTCACTATTCCAATCCAACCAGCTTGACCAAGTGCCGATGCTCTTGGTCAGCTTTGGATATAACGATCTTGAAGCCGTCTCGCCATTCGATCACGAAAGGGGCTTTCTTGACGCTTGTTTCTGCAATCATCGGAAAAACTTCGCTATTCAAAGTGTAAATTATCCAAGGGAACATCCAAGATAGCCAATCGGTGAAGTTGCACATCAAATCTGTCTTTGAAGCCGGGACGTTTCAACGCCTGGTCTGACAATGGGATTGATTCGATGACCCTTGATGAGCAGGCTTGGTGCATAGCAAGACTGTACGCCTAAAACCACACTGCAAGAATACCTTGGATAGGGTATTTTCATACCTACATAGAGGTAACAATAGTCGTCGCGATAGGCCTGAAGCGGTTCATCGAACCCGGAGACTAAAAGGCGCCAGGGCTTTTATTCTGGACCCCGCTTGCTCTGCATCGCATAGCGTGTCAATTCGGCAACCGTGTGCAAATCGAGTTTCGCCATCAGATCGCGTCGATGGGTCACCACCGTAGCAGGCGATATCTGCAATTTCTCTGCAATTTGCGCGGATTTGCACCCCATCGCGACGAGTTCAAGGACCTGACGTTGACGGGCGCTGATGCGCGCCGACCTACCCGATTCACTTGATCGTTCGCGCTCGGCAAGTGCAGGCGGCTTGCTGACGTCGCGCATCAGCGACTCAATGCGCCGTAGCAACTCAGAACCCTCCTGATTGAGGCGCTTGTTGTCGCTGATATCGAGTTGCGTACCAGCGGCACGCAAGGGTCCCCCATCAGTGTCGCGGACCACCACCTTGCCGCGTTCGAGCACCCAGACCCAATGGCCGTCTTTGTGCCGCATCCGGTGTTCAGATTCATAGGTGCGCGTCTCGCCGCTCAGGTGTGCCTCCCGGGCGGCACAGACCCGCGGCCAATCCTGGGGGTGAACCAACTTCTCCAAGCTGCGGATGTCAGGTTCGATCTCATGTTGGCCGTAGCCCAGCATGCCACACCAGCGCGCACTGGTCGCAAACTCGCCACTGCCGACATGCCAGTCCCACAGGCCCAGGCCGGAGCCGGCCAACGCCAACTCCAGTTGCTGCTCGCTTTTCTGAATCGACAGCTCGGCGGCCTTGCGTTCGGTGATGTCCTGCTTGATGGCCACAAAGTTGCGAATCGAACCGTCGCCCGCCGTCACTGGCGCAATCGCCATGGCCTCGTCATAGAGGGCGCCGTCCTTGCGCCTGTTGATGAGTTCGCCGCGCCAGACCTGCCCCGAGAGGATGGTCGCCCACATTTGCCGATAAAACGCGCCATCATGCTTACCGGAACTCACCAGTTGGCTCGGATTGCAACCGAGCGCTTCCTCAAGGCAATAGCCGGTCATCTGAGTGAATGCCAGATTGGCCCACTCAATATTTCCCTTGAGGTCAGTGATCACAATGCCATTCGCAGCCGAGTCCAGGGCAACTTCAAACAATCGCAAACGCGACTCCAGCTTCGCACGCACCAGCGCGTTGCGCATCGTGCGCCCCAAGGCTTTGTAATCAAACTGGCCTCTGATTAAATAGTCCTGCGCACCGGCTTCGAGGGCGGCAATGGCAACGTTGTCGTCATCCACACCATTGATCACAATGATGGGCACATTGGGTAAGGCCGCATTCATCGCGACCACGGTGGGCATCCCGGATGAATCAGGCAAGGAAGTCTTGAGCAGAATGACATCCGGCCTGACCTGACGCGCTTGCGCAATGCCTTGCGCCAGAGATTTTGCCCATAGCAGGGGTGGCTCATGCTGGTCTCGGCAGAATCGGGCTTGTTGCAGACAGGATTTGATCCAATCAAAGTCGCCCAACGCATCCTCCACCACGAGAATGGTTGTCGCTTGATCCATGGCATTGCCAGCCCGGTCCTCAGTCGCTAGGGAGGGTGAGAGATTCAAGAACATCCTTTGCCTATGTCGGATCTACCGTGCGCCAGGCGCTGATCAGGGTCACGGTTTGAAGTTTGATGAAACAAGACCGCAGAACCCGCGCCCACCTTGTCTGTCGTCATTTGACGTCCGCCAAGTCAGGATGGGAAAGCGGTTTTTTTGCTGGTTTCGCGCCAGAGGATAACCGCAGTGCGTTGAACACCACGAGCAGAGAGCTCGAGCCCATGCCCAGCCCCGCCAGCCAGGCCGGCATCCAGCCCACCATCGCGAGCGGCACACACACGGTGTTGTAACCGGCCGCCCACCAGAGATTTTGCCGCACAACCCGCAAGGTGCGACGAGCCAGAAGCAGCGCTTGCGCGACCGCACCCAATTGACCGCCCAGCACCACGAAATCCGCCTGCGCCTGCGCCAGCGGCACCGCCTGCCCAAACGCGAACGACACGTGGGCACCGGCCAGTACCGGGCCGTCGTTGAGGCCATCGCCCACGACAGCCACCTTAAACCCCTGATGTTGGGCATCGCGCAGAAAATCGAGCTTATCCTGGGGTGAACAGGCGCCTTTGAACGCGGTGATACCCACCTGCGCGGCGACTCTGGCCGCAGCCGTCGCGCTGTCACCCGACAACAAATGCACGTTGATGCCCGCGCCCTGCAACGCTTTCACTGCGGCCACCGCATCTGAGCGCAGTTGCTCGTGGAATTCAAATGTCGCGAGCCAGCCTTGCGCATCGCTCAGGCAGGTGTGCACCGACTCTGCCAAAGTCCCTGCAACAGCACAAAAATCAGCAGAACCCAGGCGCAGATCAACCCGCCCGGCGACGACATCCGCATGACCAGACCAAACCCGGCCCGACACCCCTGCACCTGCAAGCTCGCGCACGCCCTCGGCCTGCCACCCCCCCGTTGTTGCCTCGCCCGCCGCCAGCGCCAAGGCCCGCGATACCGGGTGCAACGAATGACGGGCCAACGCCGCCGCCATGGCCAGCGCCAACTCGGGCGCAACGCCTTCCCGCGTGTGGATTTCGCCCAAGGCCACGGCATCGCGCGTCAAGGTGCCGGTCTTGTCGAAAACCACTGTATCAATCGTCGCCAACGCCTCAAAGGCCTCCAGTCGACGCACCAGCACGCCCCGTCTCGCCAAAGAGCCCGCGGCCGCCAACATCGCCGCAGGCGTGGCCAATGACAGGGCACAAGGGCAGGTGACGATCAGCACCGCCACCGCCACCATCAGCGCGTGGCCCGGCCCCCGGCCCCACCAAAACGCACCAGCCAGGCCCGCTGCCAGCAGCACCGCCAGCAAGAACGGTTTGGCAATCCGATCGGCCAGGCGCGCGATCGGCGGCTTGGTCGTGGAAGCGCTTTCCATCAACGCCACAATCTGGGCGAATCGGGTCTGATCGCCGAGCCGCTCTACCCGCACCAGAACCACCGTTGAGAGGTTATGACTGCCGGCAATTACCGCAGCGCCAACGCCACGCGCAATCGGACGTGACTCGCCTGTGAGCAAGGCTTCATCGACGGTGGTCTCGCCTTGCAGCACAACGCCATCGGCCGGAAAAGTCTCGCCCGGCAGGATCCGCATGACGTCTCCGGCCACCAGGCGGCGCACCGGCACGCGTTCATAGCTGCCGTCGCCAAGCCGTCGTGCCACGCTGTCGGGCAGGCGGTTCATCAACACCTCCAGTGCGCCGGCCGTCCGGTCCCGCAGGCGCAACTCCAGCCAACGCCCCGACAGAAGAAAGAAGACAAACATGGTGAGCGAGTCGAAATAGACCTCCCGACCAAAAATGCCCAGCGGCTCAAAGGTGCCGGCGGTGCTGACCGCAAAAGTAATCAGCATGCCCAAGGCCACCGGTAAATCCATGCTGATGCGCCGGTGCAGCACGTCGCGCAGCGCGCTACTGAAAAAAGGTCCGCAGGAAAACAAGACCACCGGCAGCGTCAACACCCAGGAGGCCCAGCGCAGCAGTTGCTCCATCTCGGCCGTCAAGTCGCCCGGTTCGGCGACGTAGGCCGGGTAGGCGTACATCATCACTTGCATCATGCACAGCCCGGCCACCAGCAGACGCCAAAGCGCCTTGCGGGCTTCGTTCTTTCTGCGCTCGCGGGCGAATGCATCGTTGGCCGGCACGGCGCGGTACCCAGCGGCCTGCACGGCACCCATCCAGGCCGAGGGGCGTACCGCGTCAGCTGACCAGAGCACGCGGGCACGGTGGCTGCCGGCACTCACCTCGGCCGTCAGCACGCCCGGCACACCCAGCAGCGCATCTTCCAGCGTCAGGGCACAGGCCGCGCAGTGCATGCCTTCAATCAGGATGTTCGACTCCCAAAGATTCTCGCGCTTGGCATCGGGCCGACTGAAGACCGACCACTCCTGCGGATCGTCGAGCAGGCGCAGCCTGTCGGCAGTCGCATCAATGTCAGGGGCATTGATCGGGCTGCTGTCCGTTGAATGTGTCGGAAGGGGCGACGGCACAACGGCGGCCACCGGGCGGGCGATTGACATGGGTTCCAGGGGTTGCCGACGAGGCCCGCAGTTTACTTGACGACCATCAAAAGCACAGAGAGCCCGCGGTGTAAGCTGTCAAGCTTTAGCTCCCAGGAGAAACGCATGTACAAAAAGATCCTTGTCGCCACCGATGGTTCGACCCTATCGAAAAAAGCGGTCAGCACCGCGATTGACCTGGCAGCGCTGTGCGAGGCCGAGTTGGTGGCCGTGAAAGTCATTCCACGCTACCCGCAAAGCTACTTTGAGGGCGGCCTGGCCTTGCAGGCAGTCGAGGTGAGCCGGGTTGAAAAGCAATGGGCTGAAGACGGCCAGGCCATTGTTGACGCCGTGCAGCAAGCCGCGCTGACCAAAGGGGTCAAGGCCAAGGCCGTCACGGTCAAGTCAGATTTGGTATCGGACGCCATCATTGCCGCAGCCAGAAAACACAAATGCGACTTGATTGTGATGGCCTCGCATGGCCGCCGTGGCATCAAGCGCCTGCTGCTGGGCAGCGAAACCCAATTGGTCCTGACCCACTCCCATGTGCCGGTGCTGGTATTACGCTAAAACTGCTGTTGGATCATAGAACCGGGTTCGGTTGCGTCCGGCATCCTTGGCCTGGTACATGGCCGCATCAGCCCACTTGAGAAGGTCATCCTGACTGGCTTCATGGTCGATAAACAAGGCGACACCGATGCTCGCCGTACAGCGATGCTCCACAAGGCTCGGCGCCTTGCCCGCCTGCTTGAGAGTCAGCAAATAAGGTTCGGCCAGCGCGGCGCGAATCTTTTCAGCAATATGCTTGACCCTAAATCCGGCAGTTACCCCGACCCAGCAAGCGCCGTTTGAGGCATCGGGGTGGCAATTGTTGGGGCAAAGCGTTGGCAGATGTAGCGCAGCAGCGTGGCCCATCGGTCGACCTTGGGCAACTGCTCCGCAATGGTCTTGACATGCTGCAAAGCCGCACGGATATTGGCGATCAGCGTTCTGATGACCTGCACTTTGCCATGCAGGGGTGTCAAATAAAGCTGAGTTTGTCCGCCGTGATTGGCTGCTTTACCCACCGCAGCGAGCAGCAGCGGCCTGCTCGTCACTGCCTCCAGCCTGGCGTTTGGATGTGCAGCACGACAGTACCAACTCCACCAGTTGTAGACCAGCGCCCCAGCCCTGGCTGTTGTCTGGCAGCGATTGATGTCTTGCGTGGTAAAGCCCGATAAGCCCCACTGGTTTTTTAGCTCGTCAAAGCCATTCTCACAATCGCAGCGATCCCGGTAGAGTTGCCCAATGGACTCCAGCGGGTAGTCCACGTCGGTCACCAGCACCGTGTACTCCCAAAGTCTGTCGGCATCAAGGACTTGCATATCGGCCAGTGCCAGGCGTAATTGCCCATTGGCTTGTGGGCTCTGACGAGCCACACTGTCCTTGATGCGCTTGCGCACCAGCACCACCCGTCGCTCTTTGCTCCAGCCCTGCAGGCGCAACCGATCTTCGATCATCTGGCAGCCCTGGTTGTCGGGGCGAGTCCAGTCACTACGGGCAAACTGGCGCTCCACCAGACGAAGCACATTTTTGGTCTGGCGCAATCGAAGCAAATAGGGCTGCTCACGGCTCTCCAGTGTGAGCAATATGCCCTCGTTACCGTAGCCACTGTCGCCTCGTACCAACTTCGGACGGCGACTGGGTGCGAGTTCATCGAGCAAGGCGCCCAGTCCTGCCTTGGCATGCAGGCTGCTATGTTCTTTGCCGGGGCTCACCTGTACATCGAGCACCAAGCGCAGGTTGCCCACCCAGTAGGTGTGCAGGGCATGGCTGGGGCGTCCAGGTTTGTGGGGGTTGTAGCCCAGGGTGGCACCTTCTTGGTGTCCGAACAGTGTCTTGATGGTGGCATCAATGTCGAGTATCCATGGCCGATCCAAGACATCGCTCACACTGCTCATGAGTGCCGGGCGCAGCCACTTGGCGCTGGCGTCTTCGTCGATGCGCAGCAGCGCCCGGCGCATGGCATCTTCGCTGATGACTCGGCGCATGCCCAGGGCCTGCGCTGCCACCGCATCGCCGCGCAGTGCGGTGATGTGGGCGTAGCGTTTGTGGCCGGCCAGAATGGCCAGCAACAAGGTGCCCAGAACGTCTCGCTTGGTTGGCGCATTAGGGCTGGTGTAGGTCAGGGGGCATTCTTCTACCCATCGCTCAAAGATTCCCGCAGTCGCCAAAAACTCGGCAAAGAACACCAGTTGGCCGTTGGGAGTGGCTTGTGCGCCTTCGTCCCAGCGTACGTGCATACGTCCACCCAGCGTGTCTACCACCATGGCCGCCTCGGTCGCGAGGGCCACTTCTCGCTTGCGTTTTGATTCACCCATCGGGTGAGTGTGCCAAATCGGCGTAACCCCGCGGCAGTACTGGGTTTCTAGTCCTTTTACGGCAGGCAACTGCCGAATTTAGGGTTATTGTTTCGCCGCGGTTGGGCGCGTCAAAGTATTCTTGACTTGCTGTATGTGCTGGACTGGATGATGAAGCTGCCCGACTATCTTTCAGTGCAGCTATGGCAGAATGTTGAGACTTTGGAGCAGGAGAAAAAAATGGCTTACGTATCAAGTTTTGAACGAATCGCGATTGAGAAGGGCATGCAACAGGGCTTGCAGCAGGGTGAAGCATTGGCGCTGCAAAAGCTGCTGACCAAACGCTTTGGCACCGTTGTTCCAGCCATTGCCGTCCAAATTGAGGCGGCTGACCTGTCGCAGATCGGAGTCTGGTTTGATCGCGCGATTGATGCCCCTAGCCTGGACGCAGTTTTTGCCGACACCTTGCCGCCGGCCCACTGATTTATACAGCCTCGCCAAAACAACAATCCCGGCCATGCGCCGGGATTTTTCGTTAATGGCAACGCATGGAGCCTGGCAGGCACTTTGTTGACAAACTGGGCTATGAGGGGTGGGCCGGAGATATCTTCATGATCGCCCCTTCCATCGGATTTCTTTGACACTTATGCCGCACAGCCCAAGAACAAAGACCTGGACTCAGAAACCGTGGCGCGCAATTTTGTCGATCTGATCCGCGGCGGCTTTGAGCGTGGTTTAGGCGAAGCCCGGGACATCCTGAGCGGCCTGGGTGTGCTTGGCGCGGACAGCCCCACTGAGCAAGGGTTCAACCAAACTTATGCGCTGGTCATGAAGGGCTATGAAGATTTTCTGGCTGCCACAAGACACAAGCACAGCCCTGGGCTAGCCAAGGAAGGGGATTTGACGGAAATTGCTATCACTGTTGTAGCTGCTTGCGCTTATTCCATAAGGGCTACAGGTCTATTTTGCTTTGAGGTAGCTCGGTGCGGGCGTAACGCTCTTTTGTGCACGGTCTAGCTCTGGGTTGATATAGAAGTGCTGTCGCTGGCGTTGGAGGGCGAACCCGATGATGGCGTAACATTTCCGCCATGACCACCGATATCGCTGCCATCCCTGACAACTACGACACGCCGTGGAAGGAAGCCATTGAGCACCACTTCCCTGAATTCATGGCCTTCTATTTTCCCCAAGCGCACAGTCAGATTGACTGGCAAAAGGGCTACACCTTTCTTGACCAGGAGCTGCAAGCCGTGGCGCAGGATGCGGAACTTGGCAAACGCTTTGTCGACAAACTGGTGCAGGTCCACCGCCTGTCTGGTCAGGAAGACTGGATTTACATTCACCTTGAAGTGCAGGGCAGCGCCCAGGCTGAATTTGCTGAGCGCATGTTCGTCTACAACTACCGGATTTACGACCGCTACCATCGCCCAGTGGCCAGCATGGCAGTGTTGGCTGATGACACACCAAGCTGGAAACCTGATGGATTCAGCTATGACGTGCTGGACTGCCAGATGGGCATCCGTTTCCCGATTGCCAAGCTGCTGGATTACGCCGACCGGGCAGAGTCCCTTGAAAACGACCCCAATCCGTTTGCCTTGGTCACACTTGCACACCTGCAAACCAGAGCTACCCGCACCGATCCGCAGGCACGGTTTGCCGCCAAGTGGCGGCTGATTCAGTTATTGTTTCGCCGCGGTTGGGCGCGTCAAAGTATTCTTGATTTGCTGTATGTGCTGGACTGGATGATGAAGCTGCCCGACTATCTTTCAGTGCAGCTATGGCAAAATGTGGCGGATTTGGCGCAGGAGAAAAAAATGGCTTATGTATCAAGTTTTGAACGAATCGCGATTGAAAAGGGCATGCAGGCGGGTATGCAGCAGGGTATGCAGGCTGGCATGCAGGCTGGCATGCAGCAAGGTATGCAGCAAGGTGAAGCATTGGCGCTGCAAAAGTTACTGACCAAACGCTTTGGCGCGATTCCGTCTGACACTGTTGACAAGATTGCCACCGCAAGTTCAGAGCAACTCGATGCTTGGCTGGATTTGGTTCTGGATGCCCCCAGCCTTTCCGCAGTTTTTGGTGACGCCCCGCCGTCAACCCACTGACCTAAACAGCCTCTCCAAAACAAAATCCCGGTCATGCGCCGGGATTTTGTCGTTCAGGGCAACGCAATGTGATTGATGCGCATCCGGCCGTGAGCCAACAAATTCTGGAGGGTCTGGCATCACAGATCAAGACTGGCTGACCATGGGGGCGCAATTGGCCACATGAGGAAAGCGTCATCCTGCCCGGGTTGTGCAATGGTGCTCTGAAGCCAGTCAGGTTTTTTCCTACACGCCTCACCCATTCCCCGACAGCCGCATTAGCCATTGACCGATTCAAGTTTTTGATTAACCCGTTCAGAATCGGCGCCATGGTGATGAAGCAAGCAATTAGCCCCTAAACACCATCCAATAAATTGAACCCTTTTTCCGGAGCCCACCATGAACGACGCACAACTCTCCCAAGACATCCGTGATGCCAACCTCACTTACCTGATGCTGGCGCAAAGCGTGATTCGCAAGGACAAAGCTGAAGCGTTGTTCCGTTTGGGCATCTCGGAGGAATCTGCTGACATGATTGCCATGCTGTCACCGGCGCAGATTTTGAAGATTGCCACCAGCCCGATGTTGCTGTGCCGCTTCCGGGTCGACGATGACATGGTGTGGGGCTTGCTCACCAACCACACGCCAGCCAAGGTCGACAACGATGCCACCACCAAACTGCACGCCAGCATTTTGATGGCCGGGCGTTTTACTGAAGCCCTTT